>JALYYG010000187.1 GCA_030946685.1 Candidatus Dormiibacterota bacterium
TCGCCTTCGCCTGGACCCTGCATGCGGAGCTTCAGCGGGTGTACGGGATGACCGGCTCGGCCTGGGACCTCGCCTACGACCAGCAGGTCATCTGGAACGTTTCCGTCGGCCAGGGCTTCTACACAAGCTTCGGTCATGCCAACTTCCTGGGCATCCACTTCGAGCTCATCTTTGTGGTGGTTGCGGCGGTCGAGAAGTTCTGGGCCAACCCGGCAGTCCTCCTCATCTTCTCGTCCGCGGGCCTGGCCGCCACCGCGCCTGCCGCATACCTCTTCTTCCGAGCCATCCTGCCCGCCGCAAGGGCCGAGTCTTCGTGGCTGGCCCTGGCGCTGTCGCTGCCGATCCCGTTCTGGGCGGCAATCCAGGAAGCGGCCCGCGACTTCTTCCACCCTGAGAACATGGCCCTCGCATTCGCTCTTTTCGCCGCATGGGCCGGTTTGCGCGGCCACCGAGTCGCAATGTGGATCCTCTGCGTGCTGGTCCTCACCTGCAAGGAGGACCAGGTCTACACGGTCGGCGTGCTCGGGCTCCTAATGCGCGTGTATGGGGCGCCTGCGATCAAGAAGCACTGGCGGTTGATTGTCTATTTCGCGGGTGGCTGGTTCCTCATCGGCACGGGGGTCATCCAGCAGCGCCTCCGCAACGGCGGGTACACCGACTTCATCTACTACCGCTGGCTGTTCGGGCTCGATCCCACGATGCCGGCCACCGTGAGCACGGTCCTGGACGCGATCCTCCGTCCATCGGCGCTGCTCGTGGTCGCGGCGATCATCGCCGGTGTGTTCGCCCTCCCCCTGCTCGCCCCCAGATGGCTGCTTCTCGTCATTCCGCCGTACCTGGCCGACGTCCTCAGCGGCCACAACCCGCAGAACTACCTCCACCTCCACTACGTGCTGCTCCTTCTGTTCCCCCTCGTCGTCGCCGGCGGAGTGGGGGCTCGCAAGCTCCTCGAAATGCGATCGATCCGGCCCGCATGGGCCCTGATCGCGGTGGTGCCGCCCCTGCTGCTCGCATGGGGGACTGGCCGGTTTCCACCCGCCGTCAACTCCGACCCGAGCCTCTACTCGAGACCCAACACGGTGGCGGAGCTCCAGACTGCGACGGCGATGATCCCGCCCGACGCGCCGGTCTCGGCTGACGACGGCCTCGCCGTGTGGCTCGCGAACCGGCACACCATCAACGACTTCCCCGACGGTCTCGATTCCACCTCTTACGTCGTCCTCGACCACCACGCCTACTTGAGCGGCCCGACTCACCCGATATGGCGCCAGGCAGAGATCGACGCGCTGCCGGCCAGCGGACGTCGCATCCTGTTTGACGACGGCCGGTTCCAGGTCTGGAGTCCGATCGGGGCCTGACTCCGTACTCTTAAGGGTCACCATGGCGGTCGCCACCTCGGTTCACCAGCGTCTCGATCGGCTGTTCAAGCAGCGGATCGTGATCTTCGACGGCTCGATGGGGGTCATGCTCCAGAAGCGAGGCCTCTCTGACGCCGAGTTCCGCGGCGAGCGGTTTCGCAACCACCCCAAGCCGCTGAGGAACAACAGCGACGTCCTGTGCCTTTCCCAGCCAGACATGGTGACCAGGGTCCACCTCGACTACCTCGAGGCGGGCGCGGACATCATCACCACCAACACTTTCACAGCGACCGCCGTCTCCCAGGCCGACTATGGCCTTGCGGACCTCGCCTACGAGATGAACCTCGAGGGGGCGCGGCTCGCACGCAAGGCCGCCGACGCATAC
This sequence comes from Candidatus Dormiibacterota bacterium, assembly GCA_030946685.1. Classification (GTDB taxonomy): domain Bacteria; phylum Chloroflexota; class Dormibacteria; order Dormibacterales; family Dormibacteraceae; genus Palsa-872. Next base: position 1,744 of record JALYYG010000187.1, read on the forward strand.
GAGAACCGCTTCGTCGCCGGCTCTCTCGGGCCCACGAACGTAACCCTCTCCCTGTCTCCCAAGGTCGACGACCCCTCGTATCGCGACGTTACGTTCGACGAGCTGCGGAGTGGATACGCGGACGCGGCGGCAGCGCTCAAGGAAGGGGGCGCAGACCTCCTACTCATCGAGACGATCTTCGACACGCTGAACGGAAAGGCCGCCATCGCCGCCGTCAAGGAGGTGGCGCCGGAGCTGCCGCTATTCGTGTCCGTCACCATCGTCGACAGGAGCGGACGCAACCTCTCGGGACAGACTGTCGAGGCCTTCTGGACGTCGGTCGAGCACGCCGAGCCGTTCGCCGCCGGTGTCAACTGCTCGCTCGGCGCCACCGAGATGCGCCCGTACATCGCGGACATGTCGCGGGTCGCACCCGTCTACGTGATCTGCTATCCGAACGCCGGGCTGCCGAATGCGTTCGGCGGCTACGACGAGGAACCGCCAACGACCAGCCGGCTCCTGAAGGAGTTCGCCGAGAGCGGATTCCTCAATGCAGCGGGCGGCTGCTGCGGCACCGGCCCCGAGCACGTCCGGCAGATCCGCGAGGCAGTGGAGAAGATCCCGCCGAGGAAGATTCCCAAGCGTGCCGCCCGCACCCGGTTCAGCGGCCTCGAGCCGTTCGAGATCGGCCCCGACACGAACTTCGTGCTCGTCGGTGAGCGTACGAACGTGACCGGCTCCGCCCGGTTCCGCCGGCTCATCGAGTCGGGCGACTACACAGGGGCCGTGGCGGTGGCGCTGGACCAGGTCAGGGGCGGCGCGAACCTCATCGACGTCAACATGGACGCCGACCTGCTCGAATCCGAGCAGGCGATGACCCGCTTCCTTAACCTCATCGCCACCGAGCCCGAGATCGCCCGAGTCCCGATCATGGTCGACAGCTCCAAGTGGAGCGTGCTCAAGGCCGGCCTGAAATGCCTGCAGGGCAAGGGCGTCTGCAACTCGATCAGCCTCAAGGGGGGCGAGGAGTCGTTCCTCAAGCAAGCTCGCCTGGTGCGCGAGTACGGGGCGGCGGTGGTCGTGATGGCGTTTGACGAGGCCGGCCAGGCGGACACGTTGGAGCGCAAGGTGGCCATCAGCAGCCGCGCTTACAAGCTCCTCACCGAGAAGGCCGGCTTCCAGCCAGAGGACATCATCTTCGACCCCAACATCCTGCCCATCGCGACTGGAATCGAGGAGCACGCCGGCTACGCGAAGGCGTTCATCGATGCGACGCGCGAGATCAAGAAGCGGTTCCCCGGCGTTCGGGTATCGGGCGGCGTCTCGAACCTGTCCTTCTCGTTCCGCGGCAACGACCGTGTGCGCGAGGCGATCCACTCCGCTTTCCTCTATCACGCGATCCGCGCCGGGCTGGACATGGGGATAGTGAACGCCGGCCAGCTTGCCGTCTACGAGGACATCCCGAAAGACCTGCTGGAGCTGGTCGAGGACATCATCTTCGACCGCCGCGCGGACGCCACCGAGCGCCTCGTCGAGTTTGCCAAGAACGTGTCAGGCGCCGGCGCCAAGCGAGAGGTCGACCTCACGTGGCGCGAGGGCATAGTCGAGGAACGGCTCGCGTACGCCGTCCTCCACGGCGAGGTGGAGTTCATCGAGGCCGACGCTGAGGAAGCGCGCGTGAAGCTGGGACAGGGTCTGTTGGTGATCGAAGGCCCGCTGATGGACGGTATGAAGGTGGTGGGTGACCTGTTTGGCGCCGGCAAGATGTTCCTGCCACAGGTGGTCAAAAGCGCGCGCGCGATGAAACGCGCCGTCGCGTACCTGGAGCCCTTCATGCAGGCGGAGAAGAGGGCATCGGGCAGCGTGAGCGTGCGCGGGAAGCTTGTGACGGCCACGGTGAAGGGCGATGTCCATGACATCGGCAAGAACATCGTGGGTGTGGTGCTGGGCTGCAACAACTACGAGGTTCATGACCTCGGTGTGATGGTGCCCGCGGACAAGATCCTCGACACGGCGATCGAGCTTGGCGCCGACGCCATCGGCCTGTCCGGTTTGATCACCCCATCGCTCGACGAGATGGTCGACGTCGCCAAGGAGATGACGCGCCGCGGTTTCACGATGCCGCTGCTCATCGGTGGCGCGACCACGTCCAAGCAGCACACCGCTGTCCGCATCGCCCCCGCTTATACCGGCCCGACAGTACATGTGCTGGACGCATCGCGCGTCATCGGCGTCGTGTCGGACCTGTTCGACAGCGAGCGGCGCCCGGTCTTCGACAGGGACAACCGAGCGCTTCAGGACAAGCTGCGCGCGCAGCACACCACCACTCGCCGTGCTCTTCTGCCCCTGGACGAGGCGCGCGACAAACGCTGGGCACTCGGCTTCAACGAGCTTCCGGCTCCGCCGTTCACGGGCACTCGGGTCATCGAGCCGAAGCTGTCGGAGCTGCGCGAGTACATCGACTGGACATTCTTCTTTCATGCCTGGGAGCTGAAAGGAAAGTTCCCGGCGATCCTCGAGAGCCCATCACACGGTGCGGCGGCGCGCGAGCTGTTCGGCCACGCCGAAGAGCTGCTGGCCGAGATCCAGGCCAAGGGCTGGCTGCGCGCGCGCGGCGTTTACGGTTTCTGGGAGGCGCATGCCGACGGGGACGACATCGTCCTGGACAGCGGGATGCGCCTTCCGATGCTCCGGCAGCAGGTCGACCACGGCGACGACAAGCCCTATCTGTCCCTGGCCGACTTCGTCGCGCCGGAGGGTGACCACATCGGCGGCTTTGCCGTCACCGCGGGCCTTGGCGCGGACGAGCTCGCGGAGCGGTTCGCGGCCGAGCACGACGACTATCGCTCGATCATGGCGAAGGCGCTGGCCGACCGCCTGGCCGAGGCGTTCGCCGAGTATCTGCACGAGAAGGTGCGGCGCGACTGGTACGAGACTGGTCCGAAGCTGTCGCGCGAGGAGCTGATCGGTGAGAAGTACCGAGGCATCAGACCGGCGTACGGCTACCCGGCGTGCCCGGACCACTCGGAGAAGTTCAAGCTGTTCGACCTGCTCGACGCAAGGTCGATCGGCATGGAACTCACGAAATCGGGCGCAATGACGCCGACGGCGGCTGTCGCTGGCCTGTACTTCGCCCACCCGAAGTCGCGGTACTTCATGGTGGGCAAGGTCGGCAAAGACCAAGTGGAGGATTACGCGCGCCGCAAGGAAATGCCGCTGTCAGAGGTGCAACGTTGGCTACGTCCGAACCTCGGGTATGAGGAAGCCAATAGCTAGTCGGGTCCTCGCGCCGGCGGGCCAAATGTAAATGTCGGTGGAATGGTCAGCAGGTGCCCATCAGGGTTTTTGACCAGCTGCCAGTTGCCCTCATGCGCCATCCAGTGATGCCGGTAGCAAAGCAACACCAGGTTCGGAAGATCACCCGAACCACCGCGGATCCAATCCTCGAGGTGATGGCCGGATGTCCAGGATGCCGGCCGGTCACAACCCGGCCAGACGCAGCCCTGCAATTAACGGTCCGAACCAAGTCCTTCCAACCCGACGTCGCTGAACCAAATGGAGTCCCCACGGTTTCCACGCAGCGAGCCGACGCCCTCGTCCCAGTCCTCTCCCACGCGCTCCACCACCCCGCGACCAATTCGGCTACAGACCCACCCCTACTCCGTCTCCCCAGCCTGTCCCCGGGGTGGCCTTCGTATATCGACCGCGATACACAAGACCTGACGCGGCCGTAATGCGGTGCCACCGCAGGCGGTCGCAGCCGGGGCGGGCCGCATCCTCGCGGCCGGCCCGCCCCGGATCTACACGCTCAACTCTTGGCGAAAGTCGCGGCGCTGGCGAACTCGATGCCGACGAACGGCTCATCGCCCACCACCCGGGCGTCGTGGCCGGGCGGGATCGTGTATGACTCACCAGGCTTGATGGTGATCCG
>JALYYG010000193.1 GCA_030946685.1 Candidatus Dormiibacterota bacterium
CGTGTTCCGCCAGCACATGGTCGTCAAAGGTCGGAACCGCGACACCGCCTGGTTCTCGATGACCGACGGCGAGTGGCCGCTCAGGCGAGCGGCATTCGAAGCGTGGCTTGCCCCCGAGAACTTCGACTACGCCGGCCGCCAGCGCCAGTCGTTGTCAGCTATCCGTGCAGAAATGGAAGGTGGCGGAGTGGGCGCCGGCAATCGATCGGATGAGCGCTAGGCGAACAACGCGGCCCAGAGCGGTGGCCGGCATGTTGGCGTAGCTGTGAGGATGAGGGCCGGCTCCCGGCCGGCCCCCCCGGGTTATCGATTAAGGGCAGTGGGTCAGCTGCAGCCTGTCGTGGCTCCGCAGTTGAGGCACTTGTAGCAGGAGCCCGAGCGAACCGTGATCGCACCGCAGTCCGGGCACGCTGGCGCGTCGGTGTTGATGAATGCGATCTTCTGAATTCCGTTCGCTGGCGTTGCGATCACTTTCAAGTCCGCAATTGGTGCTGATGCCTTGGTGTCGGATGCGGCGGCTGGCGTGGCTGCCGGCAGGTCGCGGCGAACGACCCCCGCCTCGTCCTGGTCCTCAGCCGGCAGGAAGTGGCTGGCCATCCACCTGAAGATGTAGTCGACGATCGACTTTGCGATCGGGATCTCTTTGTTCTTCGTGAACCCGGAGGGCTCGAACCGCATGTGGCTGAACTTGTCGACCATGAACTTCACAGGAACTCCGAACTGCAGCGCGTACGAGGTCTGCGTGGCGAAAGCGTCCATCAGGCCCGAGATCGTCGAGCCCTCCTTGGCCATCGTCACGAACAGCTCTCCCGGCTGGCCATCCTCGAACAGGCCCACCGTCAGATAGCCTTCGTGGCCCGCGATGTCGAACTTGTGAGTGACTGCCTTGCGCTCATCCGGCAGCTTGCGCCGCATGGCTCGGTACTCGACCTGATCGGGCGCCTTCTTTTCTTTCTCAAGGGACGTGGACAGGGGCTGTGAGCGCTTGCAGCCATCGCGGTAAATGGCGATGCACTTGAGCCCGAGCTTCCAGGATTCGAAGTAGGTCTGCTCGATGTCTTCCACGGTGGCGTCTGTGGGGAGGTTCACCGTCTTGGACATCGAGCCCGAGATGAACGGCTGGACGCCCGCCATCATCCGAACGTGGCCCATGGGAGCGATCGAACGCGTTCCCTTGACAGGCTTGAAAGCGCAGTCGAAGACCTTCAGGTGCTCCTCGGCGAGGTGCGGCGCACCCTCGATGGTGTCGTTCTCGTCGATGTAGATGACGATTTCCTTCACCTCGTGCTCGTCGTAGCCGAGCTTGCGAAGGGCCGCGGGAACAGTGTTGTTGACGATCTTCAGCAGGCCGCCGCCGACCAGCTTCTTGTACTTGACAAGTGCCAGGTCGGGCTCGATGCCGGTGGTGTCGCAGTCCATCATCAGCCCGATCGTCCCGGTGGGAGCCAGAACCGTCGCCTGTGCATTCCTGTATCCGTGCGCGCGGCCGAGCTTGACCGCGTCGTCCCAGGTCTCGCGCGCAGCCTCGACCACGTCAGCCGACTCCGGCGACGTGCTGAGCTGGTGCGCGGCCTGACGGTGCTTCTCCATCACCCGCAGCATCGGCTCGCGGTTCTTCGCGAACTCGCTGAACGGGCCCTTGACCTGCGCCATGCGCGCCGACTGGGCGAACGCCCGGCCGGTCATGATCGCCGTGACCGCGCCGGCGAAGCGAGCACCTTCCGGGGAGTCGTACGCCAGGCCCATCGACATCAGCAGCGCGCCGAGGTTGGCGTAGCCGAGGCCCAGAGGGCGAAGCGCTTCGGAGTTCTTGGCGATGGCCGGAGTGGGGTAGGAGGCGCTGGAGACGAGGATCTCCTGTCCCGTGAAGCAGATGTCGACAGCACGCCGGAACCGATCGACGTTGAAGGTGCCATCCTCTGACTGGAACTTCATCAGGTTGAGCGACAGCAGGTTGCAGGCGGTGTCGTCGAGGAAGACGAACTCGGAGCACGGGTTGGTGGCGTTGATGCGGCCCGTGTTGGGGACCACGTTCCAGTCCTGGATCGTGCTGTCGAACTGGAGGCCGGGGTCGCCGCAGATCCACGCCGCGTCGGCGATCTCGCGCCACAGGGTGCGCGCCTTGTAAGCGTCGACCGTGCGGCCGCCGACGATGGCTTTGGTCTCCCATTCCTTGTCTGCTTCCACCGCAGTCATGAAGTCGTCGCTGACCCGGACGGAGTGGTTGGCGTTCTGGAACTGGACCGAGTCGTAGGCGCCGCCCGGCACGTTGAAGCCGACGTTATAGCCGGCCTCGATCAGGGCCCAGGCCTTCTTCTCCTCCTCAGCCTTGCAGCGGATGAAGTCGAGGATGTCGGGGTGATCGGCGTTGAGGATGACCATCTTGGCCGCGCGTCGCGTGGTGCCTCCCGACTTGATCGAGCCCGCGAACGAGTCGTAGCCCTTCATGAAGGAGACCGGGCCTGAGGCGGTACCGCCGCCGGAGAGCTGCTCCCTCGACGACCGCAGGACCGACAGGTTGGTGCCGGTGCCGCTGCCGAACTTGAACAGCATGCCCTCGGTTTTGACCAGGTCCAGGATCGATTCCATCGAGTCCTGCACCGAGTTGATGAAGCACGCCGAGCCCTGCTGCGATCGGCCGGGCACGCCGATGTTGAACCACACCGGGCTGTTGAAGGACGCCTGCTGGGTTACCAGGAGGTAGCGCAGCTCCTCGGACCAGTTCTCCGCGTCCTCTTCGGAGGCGAAGTAGCCACCCTCGCGGCCCCACCGCGCGAGCGTGTCGACGACCCGGTCGATGATCTGGCGGACGCTGGTCTCGTGCTCGGGGCTGCCGGGGCTGCCGCGGAAGTACTTCTGTGCCACGACGTTGATGGCCAGCTGGGACCAGGAGCGTGGGACCTCGACGTCCTTCTGCTCGAAGATGACCTGCCCCTTCTCGCCAGTGATCCCGGCGGTGCGCCGCTCCCACTCGATCAGGTCGTAGGCGTGGCTGCCCGGAGGCGTGAAGAAGCGTTCGAAGCGGAGCCCAGCCACCCTGGCTGATTGTGAGCCGTGCGCGCGCCCGGCGCCATTTGGCTTGTGGTTACCGTTCCTGCGGGCTCCGGCGGCGACGTCGGCTGCATTCTTGGCCATTTCTTAGAGAGCGCCTCCTTAATTCATCCCCGATGCGGGTGCTTTCAAATCGTTTGCTGGGTCGTCTGGTGTGACGTTGAGGGGGTCGATGAACCTGGTTGTTTGGGGATGCAAGAGGCCCCAGAGCATGCCCGCCACTTATGCCCCAGGGCCTCGATGTAACGCACTGAATACTACGCGCAGGGTTTTGGGCTTGTCAAGCTCAAAACACAAGATATCAGGTCTGTTGAGGCACCCAGGCCCCACATGTAGGTGGATTACCTGTGGATAACCCTGATGAGGAGTTGGGCACAGGCTGGGTATTGGCTGGGGGAAACCAGGCATAACCGACCTATTGAACTGTGTCGACCAGGGCCAAACTGAGCGGCTCTGTGGAAATGTCTTCGGCGACCGGCTCGCTCACCTGCACGCTCTGAGCTGAGGCGCGGATCCTGGCCGACACCTGCTTGCCCTCTCCGTAGGCGTTCTGAAGCATGGTCACAGCCCTCTGGAGCTTGTTCTCGAGCACCCCTTCCAGCGTGTCGAGGTGCCGCTCGACGTCGATCAGGGCGGATTGCAGCTTCTCCATGTCCACGCTGCGGGCGAACTGCAGGTGCAGCTGGTAAAGGGTCAGGAGGTAGGGGAGCGCCATGGCGTAGCCCACGACCATCACATGCCGTTGATGGGCGCCGACTATCGCCCCACGGCAGACGTCGTATGCGGCGTCCGGGATGACCGCCAGGACAAAGGGCGACGTGGTGGCCGGGTCGATGTACTGGCTTACCTCACGCACCCTTCGCTCCACCTCACGCTCGACCTGGGCGGTCAGCTGTGCCCGCCGCGGGGCGTCGAGCCCGGGTTCGGCAAGCTGCTCCAGCGCGCCGCTCGAAACCCACTTGGAGTCGATGGGGAGCAGCTTTCCCCCAGGCAGACGGAGGGCCAGCTCGACAACCTTCCCGCCAACCCACACGTTGCGCTGGAGCATCTCGGGCGGCAGGTGCCGGAGAGCCTCCTCGAGGATGTTCTCCCCGGCCGCTCCGCGCGTAGAGCTGCCGGCGATCACGCTCTCGAGGCGCCTGAGGCTGGCGCGGGCCTCCTCCTCGACAGGCTGTCGTGCGGTCAGGGCGGACCGCAGGCCTTCGACCACCGATTGTGTCTGGGTGAGCCGCTCCCGGAGCTCCGCCGCCTGCGATTCCTGGGTCAGCCCGCCCGCCTCGAGGCGGCTGCGCAGCTCGGCCACGTCGCGGACCTGCCCGTCGGCACGCCTGACGAGGCTCCAGACCAACGCCGCCACGACTCCGACCGCGAGCAGGACACATACAAGGAGAAGGGCGAACAAGAGTTCGAGCAGCGACATGTTGGGCATTGTAGTCCGGCAGGTGGGTATAAACAAGCCTGTTAATCTGACATAAATGGCACGCCCCGAACCCCTCCCAGACGAGGTCCACGCCCCGGACCGAATCCCGCTCGAAGAGGTCTACATGCGCATGGCCGAAGAGCTGGCGAAGCGGTCGACCTGTGCCCGCCTCCAGGTCGGGAGCGTGATCGCATCGGGAGACCTGACACAGGTCTTGGGGATCGGCTACAACGGCAACGCGCGCGGCCTTCCGAACCGCTGTGACTCGACACAGCCGGGCTCATGCGGCTGCATTCACGGAGAGCTGAACAGCCTTGTCAAGGCGGGGGCCCAGCTGCCGGGCAAGGTGATGTTCGTCACCGCCTCCCCGTGCGTGATGTGTGCGAAGTCGATCATCAACTGCAACGTTGCACGCGTCTATTACCGCGAGGCATACCGCGATCCCGCGGGCCTGGAAGTGCTTCGACAAGGCGGAGTGGAGGTAGTCCACTACGACAGCTGGCGCAATCTCTGGCGCTAGCGGACGATCTCCCAGCCGTCCTCAGTCTGGACGAGACGGGGCTCGACGACAGGTACGTCCGGCTGGCGGCGCGCCCGTGCGAGGAGCGAGGTTGCATCGCCGGCGTCCGCCACCGACTCGAGCACAGCTCGTGTGGCGTATACCAACGTGATGTCGCGATCGGTCAACGCGCCGGCGGGGCTGATCCACATCCAGTCGACGACCTCGCCTTCCTGCGAGCGGACGCCCTGACCGGCCGGTAGCCGAGCCAGGAAGAATCGCGCGTCGAAGCGGCGCCTCAGCTGGGCGGGTGTGACCCAGCGCGTGAGGGGGACCAGCCGATCGTGGGCCGGTTCGAGCTCCAGGGACTGGAGCGCCTGGCCGAAGGTGCGTCCAGTTGCCAACAGCGAGCGGACGTGCTCGCAGTCGCTGGAGCGGGCGAAACGACCTCGCCTGCGTGCGAGAAGAATCCCGACCTCCTCGAACAGCTCCCGCACCGCGGCCGCCGCGATGGGGTCGGGCGACTCGGCGTCATCCGCGTGGACGGCGCCACCTGGAAAGACATAAGCGTCGGGAGCGAAGTCGGCTCCGCCTGGCCGCCGCATCAACAGCAATTCCCAAGGCTGTTTCCCGCGCACCAAGAGCACGGTGGCCGAGGGACGAGGGACGGAGGGCGCTCCGTCGAGATTCAGCTGGCCTGCTAGGCCCGGCGGGATGGCGTGAATGCAGGTCAGTCTACGATTTCACGCGTGGACCTCGGGATTTCCGGAAAGGTCGCACTCGTCACGGCCGGGACGCGGGGCATCGGGCTCGGCATCGCCAATGCTCTTTCCGCTGAAGGCGTCCGTGTGGCCGTCGCCGCGCGAACTGAGGTTGACATCAAGCACACGGCTGCCGCCCTCGGCGGCCTTGGCATCGTCGCCGACCTCCTGACGGTGGCCGGCTGCCGGCGGGCGGTGGGCGAGACAGAGACATCGCTCGGCCCTGTCGACATCCTCATCAACAACCTTGGCGTTCGAGCCGGCAGCTCCTGGACGGACAGCGGTCCGGCTGAGTTCGAGGCGGCCTTCGCCGGCAATGTCGGCGTCAGCGTGCGGATGACGGAGCTCGTGCTGCCGGGAATGCTGCTGCGTGGATGGGGCCGTGTCGTCGTGATCTCTTCGATCTGGGGCCGTGAAGCCGGTGGTGCCCCCGCCTACAACGCCGCCAAAGCGGCCGAGATCAGCTTCGTGACGTCGCTGGCGCGAGAGGTCGCCGTCAAAGGCGTCACTGTCAATTCGGTGGCGCCCGGCTCCATCCTTTGGGAGGGCGGCGGGTGGCATCGCCGCAAGCAGGCCGACCCGGAGGCGACAGCTGAGCTCGTGCGGCGCGAGATGCCGCTCGGACGCTTTGGCACTGTCGAGGAGGTGGCGGGCATGGTGGCGTTCCTGTGCTCGCAGCAGGCCAGCCTGGTCAACGGCGCCTGCATACCGGTGGACGGCGGGCAGTCCCGCTCCAACATCTGACCCCATTCTTGGACCCATCCCGCGCAAGGCGCGCGTTTCTGATCCTGTTGGCACTGGTGGTTGCCGCCTGCTCGCAGGCAAACAACCCCGCAGCGAAACCATCACCGGCGCACCCCACCGTCATTACCGGCAGCATCGGCCGCGCTGCTTACCGCATCGAGGTTCCAGTGGGTTGGAACGGCACACTGTTCCTGTACAGCCATGGGTACGTGGCCCCGGGAGGCAGCAATCCGGCGGTCGCGGCGCCTGGCGCGGAGGCGTCCTCGTGGTTGTTAGGGCATCACCTTGCGATCGCGGGTTCGTCTTACAGCTCGACCGGATGGGCGCTCGAAGATGCATTCAAGGATCAGATAGCGCTGCTCGACCTCTTCGACCAGCGGGTCGCGACTCCGACGCGCGTGATCGCGTGGGGCCATTCCCTGGGCGGGATAATCACCGCCGGCCTCGTGCAGCTCGACCCTGACCGCTTCGCGGGCGCGATCCCGATGTGTGGAGTGCTGTCAGGCGGTGTGGCGAGCTGGAACACCGGGCTCGACAGCGCTTACGCATTCCGAACCCTTTTGGCTTCGCGGTCGACGCTCAAGGTTACCGACATCACGGACCCAGCGGCCAATCTCCAGGTGGCCCTTGACGCTTTCAACCAGGCCAAAGCCACGCCGGCCGGCGAGGCCCGGCTTGCGCTGGTCGCAGCGCTCGCAGGTCTTCCTGGCTGGTTCGACCCGACCAGGCCGGAACCGGTTCCGAACGACTTCCAGGCGCGGGTTGCCGCGCAGGAATCCTGGGAGGCGCGGGTCGACTTCCCCTTTGAGTTCAAGTACCGGGCGGAGCTGGAGCAACGTGCGGGCGGAAACCCTTCGTGGAACACAGGCGTCGACTACCATCACCAACTGTCGACCTCGCCCGATGCCGCAGAGGTCAAAGCACTGTATCGCGCAGCGGAGCTCGATCTCGAATCGGACATCCGGGCGCTGGACGCCGGCCCGCGAATCAAGGCCGACCCGGCTGCGGTGGCCTACCTGGATCGCAACCTGTCCCTCGACGGTGGGCTGAGCGTGCCAGTGCTCACTATGCACACGACAGGCGATGGCCTGGTGATCCCGCAGAACGAGACCGCGTACGCGGGTGTAGTCAAAGCCGCCGGCAAGCAGGACCTGCTGCGCGAGGTCTTCGTGCATCGTGCGGGCCACTGTGCGTTCACGCCGGCGGAAACGATCGCCCTCGTGCAGGCGATGATCGATCGCCTCGACACCGGGCATTGGGACGACCAGGGTCTGCGACCTGCAGCGCTCAATGCATCAGCCTTGGCTCAGGGCCAGAGCTACAACTCGTTTTTCGGTTTTGCGCTGGCGTCCGCGTTCATCGATTTCAAGCCGGGCCCTTACCCCCGACCGTTCGCGAATGGCTCGATCGCGCCATAGAATCCGAAGCGATGGCGAGGTTCAAGGCGGTCCTGAAATCCACGCCCCGGGGCGGGGGCGGCCACCTGGTGGAGGTCCCAACGGATGTCGCCACCAAGCTCGGGCTCAAGGGCTTCCCCAAGATCCAGGCGGTGATCGAGGGGACGCCCTACCGCGGTTCGCTGATGCCGATGGGCGACGGGACGTACTGCCTCGGTGTGCTGAAGTCGATCCTCGAAGCAGCGGGCGTGGACATCGGCGACACGATCACCGTCGACCTAGATCTCGACACCGCTCCGCGCACGGTTGAGATGCCGGACGACCTCGCTAAAACGCTCGCCCGCGACAAGAGGGCGACAGCTGCGTGGGAGGCTCTTTCTTACACGAACAAGAAGGAGATGGCTCGTTCACTCGAAGGGGCCAAGCGCCCCGAGACCCGGGAGCGGAGGCTGGCCGCGGCTCTCCAGTCTCTGCGCAAGGGCTAGGCGCGCAAGCGGCGACCAGGATTGGGGCTGATTGACCGCCCGTCATGGGCCGAAGACGGAGGTCGGAATTCCCAGCTGGCCAGCGATCAGAAGCGTGGTCGGGTAGAGCCCCAGCGCGAGCGAGGCGACGCCGCTGAGCACTATCGCCATCTTGCTGCTGGCGGAGGATTCGAGCTTGTCGGCTCGGACCGAAGCAGACCAGACGGGGATCAGCACACGGACGTAGTAATAGACGGACACGACGCTCATCAGGACGGCCAGCACCACGAGCCACGTGTAGCCCGCGCTGACGCCTGCGGTGAACAGGAACAGCTTGCCGAAGAATCCGACGAATGGCGGGAAGCCCGCAAGGGACAGCATGAACACCGTCATGAGAATGGCCATCAGGGGACTGCGCCGGTACAGGCCATCAAGGTCGGACAGCCGGTCTCTGTCGCCTTCCGGCCCGGCCAGCAGCGTCACGACGGCAAACGCGCCGAAGTTCATGAACATGTAGACGAACAGGTAGAAGAGCACAGCCGCAAGGCCTTTCGGGCCACCGGCGATGACCCCGATCAGCACGTATCCGGCCTGCGCGATGCCCGAGTAGGCGAGAAGCCTTTTCAAGCTGGACTGCGCGATCGCCATCAGGTTGCCGACGATCATGCTCGTGGCGGCCACGAAGGCGAGCAGCGTCTGCCACTCGGGCGCAAGGTGTGGCAGCCCTCCGGCGAAGACGCGGACGATCATCGCGAACGCGGCCGCCTTGGTGCCGACCGACATGAATGCGGTGACCGGGATGGGAGCGCCCTGGTAGACGTCCGGCGTCCACATATGGAAGGGCGCGGCCGAGACCTTGAAGGCAAAGCCGACCCCCATCAGCACGATTCCGAGCAGGATCAGCGGATTGCCTGCCGCTGGTTCGGTCAGCCTGCTCGCGATGTCGGGAATCAGGGTCGTGCCGGCGCCGCCGTAGATGAGGGCCATTCCATACAGCACGAATGCGCTGGCGAAGCCGCCGACCAGCAGGTATTTCGCCGCCGCCTCCTGGGAGCGGCTCTCCCCGCGTGCATAGCCGCACGCGATGTACAGCGCGATCGACAGGAGCTCGAGACCCAGGAAGACTGTGACGAGAGACGTGCCCGACGCGAGGACCATCATCCCGATGACCGCGGCGACGATGAGGATGTGGAACTCGGCCTCCAGCATTCCGCGCCTCCGCAGGTACGAGTGCGAGAGGGCGACGGTCAGGATGCCGAGGACCGCGAACAGGATTTCAAAGAAGAGCGCGAACTTGTCTCCAGTGGCGTAGCCGCGGTAGGCAGGGCCGTTGTCGGCGTAGTTCCAGCGAAACACGGCTGTGCCGAGGGAGTACGCGAAGCCCGTGGCCGCAACCATGGCGACGGCCCCGCCACGCCGCGCTTTCGGCAGCGCGAGGTCGGTCACGATCGCGAACAGTAAGAAGCCCGTCAGGGACGCGATGGGCGCGATCTGACCAAGGTCGGCGAGCGCCTGGCTCCACGTGTAGTTGAGGTCGGCCGCGGCCATAAGCACCGTGCGCGTTGACGCCGCGTCCAGGATGGGCCCTATTGAATGCATCACCGCGCCAGCCCAGCCTGTCCCAAGGCGGACATCAGCTGCGTGAGGAGGTTCGGGTCAAGGCCCAACACGAACATGAGCAGGATCAAGGGGCTCAGGAGGACGAGCTGCCCGGCGTGTATGTCCGGCATCGGCTTCCTGTCGGTGGGCTCACCATGCATGGTGCCCTGGAAGAGCCGGAGCATATAGACCGGCGCCAGCACCAGTCCGAGAGCCCCGATCACAGCGAGCACCGGGGCGCGCTGCCAGGCTCCGAGCAGTGTCATGAACTCGCCGACGAAGCTGTTCAGGCCCGGTAGTCCCAGCGCGGCCAGGACCACCACGATGAACACACCGGCCATCACCGGCATGCGCGGAGCCAGCCCCGCCAGCGCCGAGCGATCTCGTGTGCCGGCGCGGTCCGCGATCCAGGCCACCAGCAGGAAGAGGGCCGGAACGATGATCCCGTGGTTGAACATCTGCAGGACCGCGCCCTGCTGACCCTGGACGTTGAGCGCGAAGATGCCCAGCACAATGAATCCCATGTGGCTCACGCTCGAGTAGGCGACCAGCATCTTCATGTCGCGCTGCGCGATCGCCATGAGCGCTCCCCAGATGATCGCCGCCACCGCCAGCACCGGGATCACCCACCGCCAGTCCCACCAACCGACCGGCTCGGGGAAGAGAGGGACGGCGATGCGGAGGAAGCCGTACGCCCCAGCCTTGCCCATCACACCCGCGAACGTGATCAGCATCGGGGTCGGAGCCGCCATGTAGGCGTCGGGCAGCCAACCATGGAAGGGAAACAGCGGGGTCTTGATCGCGAAAGCCAGCGCGAAAACGAAGAAGAGCCCGAACTGGATCGATGGGGACGGCGCGAGCGTGGCCAGCGTGGCCAGGTCGAAGGTCTTGCTACCTGTGAAGACGTACTCGCCAATGACGCCGACGAGCATCAGGAGCGACCCGGCCAGGGTGTAGAGGACGAACTTGACAGCAGCACGCCCTGGCCGCTCGCCCTCGCCGAACAGCCAAAGGAGGAAATAAGCCGGGATGAGCATCGCCTCCCAGAAGACATAGAAGAGGACGAGGTCGGTGGCCATGAAGACGCCGGCGAGCCCCGCACTCATGGCGAGGATCAGGCCGAGGAACCGGCTCGCGTGCTTCATCGAGGTGGGGGTCGCGAAGACCGCGATCACTGTCAGAAGGGCGTTGAGAACGACCAGCCAGATGCTTATCCCGTCCACGCCAAGGCGGTAGAAGATCGAGAGCTGGGGGATCCACGGGACCGCTTCTATGAACTGGTAGCTATGCGCCGACGGGTCGAAGACCAGGGCAACGCCGGCGGCGATGCCGAGAGCTACCGTCGCCGTTGCCGCGCTCATCAGCTTGCTCCAACCCGGAGGCATGAGGGCGACGAGCATGCCGGCGATGAGAGGGAGAAGCCAGATGGTCGTGAGCGTCATGAGCCGCCTCTGACGAGAACCAGGATCGCGGCGATGCATGCGCCCGCCACGAATACCAGCACGTAGTTCCGGAAGTAGCCGCTCTGGGTGAGGCTCAAGCCGCCCGCACCGGTCGCGGTGGCCTCGCCGGTCGCGACGACAACACCGTCGATCACCGGTTGTTCGATGTCGCGAAGGCCGAACTCCGCCGCTGCGTCCATGGGGCGCACGAAGACCGCGTTGTAAATCTCGTCGACGTAGTACTTGCGCTCGAGCAGGTTCTGGAGCCAGGGCACGATAGCGCTCCACGGCTTCCACGCGCTCTGGACGTAAAAGCGGTAGGCGGCGAGAAAGAGCAACGTGGCCAGGATCATCGTCACGAAGGTGGCGGCGATCTCGGCGACTCCGCCTTCAACCTGTGGGGTTCCCACCACCGACGCGAGGAAGTCGGTGATCGCTTGCGGCCCGAAGCCGAGGGCGCGGGTCTGGATGAGGCCGCCGACCGTGGCGAGAACCGCCAGCACCATGACAGGGACGAGCATCACGGGAGGCGCCTCGTGCGGATGCTCGACCGGACGCTGGGGCGACGGCTTGCCGCCGAAGGCCATCCACCACATCCGGCCCGTGTAGAAGCCAGTGATCAGCGCGGTCACGAAGCCAATCGCCCAGACGCTCAGGGAGAGCGTGCTGCCCGGATTCGAGAAGGCTGCGCCGAGAATCTGCTCCTTGGAGAAGAACCCCACGAACGGGATCACTCCGACCAACGAGAGCGAGCCGATCAGGAAGGACACCGATGTCCGCGGCAGCTGAGCACGCAAGCCGCCGTATTTGCGCATGTCCTGCTCGTCATGCATCGCGTGGATGACGTTGCCAGCGGCCATGAAGAGGAGCGCCTTGAAGAAGGCGTGGGACATCAGGTGGAAAAAGCCGGCGGAGTAGGCGCCGATGCCGACCGCCAGGAACATGTACCCGATCTGGCTCATCGTCGAGTAGGCGAGCACGCGCTTGATGTCGGTCTGGACGACTGCGATCGAGGCGGCGAACAGCGCGGTGACGGCGCCGATGATCGCGACAGCGCCGTGGGCGTACGCGGCGATGTCGTAGATGGGGTGCATGCGGCCGACCAGGTAGACGCCGGCCGTGACCATGGTCGCCGCGTGAATCAAGGCGCTCACGGGAGTCGGGCCCTCCATGGCGTCGGGCAACCAGGTGTGGAGGGGAAGTTGCGCGGATTTTGCCACCGCGCCAATGAGGAGCAAGAAAGCCGCGAGCTCCATACCTGGGCCGTCGACTACGAGCCGGTATGGCAGCGTACAGACGGCGCCTGGCGCGCAGTAGTTGGGATTTGTGATGGCCTGGAAAACTCCGGCGTAGGTGACCTGGCGGAACATCACGAATAAGGCAAAGGCGCCAAGGATCATGCCGACGTCGCCGATGACGTTCATCACGAATGCCTTGCGTGCCGCAAGCACCGCCGACCGTCGCTGGTACCAGAAGCCGATCAGGAAGTAGGAGCTGAGACCCACCATCGCCCAACCGACGATGAGAAAAACGAAGTTGCCGGCCAGGACAAGGAGCAGCATCGAGAAGATGAAGACGTCCATGTAGGTGAAGAAGCGGGCGTAGCTGGGGTCGTCCTCGTGCTCCATGTAGCCGACCGCGTATGTGACGATCAGCCCGCCGACGCCGGTGATTACAAGGCACATGAAGATCGACAGGTTGTCGACCAGGAGGTTGAAGGGGACCTCGAACGAGCTGCTCTTGATCCAGGTCCAGTAGGTGAAGTCGCCTGACGCCTTGTTGTAGAACAACGTCAACGTAACGACGAAAGCGGCCCACACCACGCCAGGGCCAACGACCTTCGTGACGATCCGCGGCAGCCGCCAACCACGGCCCGCAAGGAGGATCGCTCCCGCCGCCGGCAGCAGAAGGATCAGGAGCGCCAGCTGTCCGGTGTTCATCCCTTCAGCTCGCTGAGATCGTCGACGTCCTCAACGTCGCGGACGCGGAAGATGTCGACAAGGATCGCCAGGCCCACCACCGCCTCGGCGGCGGCGACAGTCATCACCATGAGCGCGAAGAGCTGGCCTTCGAGGTTTTGCAGCTGGCGCGAGAACGTGATCAGGGTCAGATTGACGGCGTTCAGCATCAGCTCGATGCAGATGAGAATCACGAGCGGGTTGCGGCGCACGAGGACGCCAACGGCGCCAAGTGTGAACAGGATCGCGCCGAGGAACAGGAACCAGGACGAGTCGAGCTGCGAGCCGCCGATCGTGAGGGTGCTCATCTCTCCTCTGATGGGGGGAGGTCTCCCCCCATGCCGGCCGCCGGGCCAAGCCCTTCCCCCGCCGGCCCCCCCTCCCGATCATCTTGCTTTCTGCTCAAGTAGATGGCGCCAATCGCGGCCACCAGCAGGAGGATCGACGTCAGCTCGAACGGGTAAAGGTATCTGGTGAAGAGCTCGACTCCGATTGATTGCACAGTGCCGAACACGTTCAGGTCGGCTTGATCAGGCTGCCGGTACTGGACGCCCTGCAGCATCGTCCACGTGAGGATCAGGAAGACGAGCGCGAACAGGGCAGACAGCCAGGGCTGGAAGCGGAGCCGGCCGCGCGCGCTTTCCCGGGCAGGGCCTAGCAATGCAATCACGAAAAGGAACAGGACCATGACTGCGCCGGCGTAGACGATGATCTGGACAACGAACACGAACTGGGCGCTGAGCAGGAGGAAGAGGATCGAGAGGGCGATCATCACTACGACGAGGCTGAGCACGCAGCGGATCGGTTGCCGGAAGGTGATGACGCCAATGCCTCCCGCCACAGCCATCGCGGCGGCGACCAGGAAGACTGCGATCGCCACTCCTACGTCGCCTCTTCTTTCTTCTTGGCGCTGAGCCGCGCTTCGACGTCTGGCGGCAGCGGCTCCAGCAGCTTCTCCTTGGTGTAGATGAACTTCTCGCGGCTCGTGTCCGACAGCTCGTACTCGGGCCCGAGCACTATCGCCTGCACGGGGCAGGCCTCTTCGCAGTATCCGCAGAAAATGCAGCGGAGCATGTTGATCTCGTAGGTCTTGGCGTACCGCTCGCCCGGTGACACCCGGTTCTCGTCAGTGTTTTCGGCGGCAATGACGAGGATGCAGCCCACCGGGCAGGCCGCCGCGCAGAGCTCGCAACCGATGCAGCGTTCGAGCCCGTTGTCGTACCGGCGCAGGTAATGCCTTCCGCGGTAGCGCTCCGATCGGGGCGTCTTCTCCTCCGGGTACATGGTCGTGACGACCGGCTGAAAGAACTCATGGAGGGTTGTCTTGAGGCCGCCGGCAAGCGCGGCGATGTCGTCGATGACGCCGGACTTGTCCCCCTTGGGCTTCGGCGGCACGCCATCACCCGGCTGCCTCAGCGGCGTCGGATCGCCGTCTCTCTCCCTGTTCTCGTCCGTCATGCCTACCCCTGCACCGCCACCACCACGATCCCGGTGACGATGACGTTCGCGATTGCCAGCGGCAAAAGCACCTTCCAGCCGAGCCGCATGAGCATGTCGTAGCGGAGGCGTGGGAACGTGCCGCGGAGCCAAATGTAAAGGAAGAGGAACAGCACGACCTTGAGGAAGAAGGCGAGCCACGGCCAGATGAACCACAGGTGCCAGCCGCCGAAGAAGATGAGCGCTGCCAGCGCCGAGACGGTGATCATGTTCACGTATTCGGCCAGGTAGTACATGACGAACTTCAGGCCCGAATACTCGGTTAGGAAGCCACCGACGAGCTCCTGCTCGGCCTCTGGCAGGTCGAAGGGCGCCCGGTTGGTCTCGGCGACTGCCGCCATCAGATAGATCACGAACCCGATCGGTGTGAGGAGGATGAGAGGGATCGGCCCGTTGTACCAGCCCCAGTGCACCGAGTACTCGGCGATGTCCCGAAGGCGCAGCGAGCCAACGATCATGAAGGTGGGCACGAGGGAGAGACCAAGCGCCATCTCGTAGCTGATGAGCTGGGCCGCCGACCGCAGTCCGCCCAGCAGTGAGTACTTACTGTTTGACGAGTACCCACCGAGCACGATCGCATACACGTTCAGCGAGCTGAAGGCGAAGATCAGGAGGACGCCGATGTTCAGATCGGCGATCCAGTACTGGACGTTGTCCCAGAGGCCGATCGGGATCACGGCCCAGGCAAGGAAGGCGGCCGCGACGGCGATGGTCGGTGCGACTACATAGATGACCTTGTCGGTCTGGGCCGGGATGAAGCTCTCCTTGAATGCGAGCTTCACCCCGTCCGCCGCCAGCTGCATCAGTCCGAAGGGGCCCACCCGGTTCGGACCTGGGCGTCTCTGGATCCGGCCCAGCGCAACCCGCTCGAACCACACCGTGTAGGCGGTCGCCGTCAGGACCACGAAGAGCAGAGTCGTGATCGCGATCGTCACCACGACCCAGTGGCCGATCGGGTCGTTGTAGATCTGGCTCACGGTCGGGCCGGCCCGACCAGTACAGGTGCAGGCTGCGGCTCCGGGTTGGGCGGTTGCGCGAGGGCGTCCAGGGTCGCGTACCGGCTGGCCACCTCGCGCTGGATCGGAAAGATTCCGGCGTAGTCGAGGTTGAGCCCCAGGGCGGCGCTCAGCTCGCAGAGCACGTCCCACGATTCCTTTAGCGGAGGCCCGGCGTCCACGGCAGGCCTGAGGAACTGGACCCGTCCCTCGAGGTTGGTGTAGCTTCCCTGCCGCTCGGCGAAGGTCGTGGCCGGGAGTACGACTGCGGCGTCCTTGTACTCGGGTCGCGGCAGGTGGTCCCAGACAGCTAGGAAGCGGAGCTTCGCCGGCAAGCCCGCGGCCGGCGGCGGGCCCCAGCTGAGAAGGGCCTGAACTCCCTCCAGCGAGTCCCAGCCGGCGACGCCGAGCGCCAGGCTGCCACGTTCGTTCGTCCCTCGGTACAGGGGCATCAGCCTGGCTCCGACCTTGGCCGCCAGCTCGCTGCACGCCGCCACCAGGCCGGCGGGATCCTCGGTGCCGTGACCGTCGCCGTAGAGGATGGCCACCGGCCCTCCCGGCGCGCGCAGAAGTTCGTGGTCGGCCAGCTTGCGCACCTCAGATGCGGCCTCTCCCGGCTGATTGCGTATATGAACCGTGAGGTGGTGGCGGTCTAGGTCGACGCCTTCGGGATGGATCACGATCAGCTTGGCGCCGCGCTTGGAAACCGCCTTCTTGACGCGCAGGTTGACAATCGGCACGTCGTTTTCAGTATCCGAGGCGACGATGATGATCACGCGCGCGTCATCTATGTCCTTGATCATCAGCTGATCGCCGGAAGGCGGGGGAAGCGCGGTGCGGCCGTGCATCTTGACCCTGGCCCCGCGCAGCGGCCCATCGAGCAGGCGGCGAAACAGGAAGCCTTCCTCATTGGTCAGGTCCTGGGGCAGGGAGATGCCCAGCTTCGACCCCTTGCCCTTGATCCCCCGGGCGAGACTGGTCAGGGCTGATGCCCAGGTCGCCTTGACTCCATACACCGTCGGGACGCGCAGGCGGGCCGGGTCGTTGACGTCGGTGTAGTCGAACCGGCCCCGGTCGCAGATCCAGCCCTCGTCTATGTCGTCGTTCTCGCGTGATGTGACACGGACCAGCTGGCCGCGGCGCTGCCACAAATTGACGTTGCAGCCCACCGCGCATTTCGAGCAGATGCTCTCGCTGTGGTCCATGTCCCAGGGCCGCGATTCGAAGCGCCAGATGCGTGAGGTGAGGGCGCCGACGGGGCAGAGGTCGATGATGTTGCCGCTGAAGTTCGACGTGAGCGGCTGGTCGAACTGGCTCGCGATGACTGACCGGACGCCGCGCTCTTCGACAGTCAGCTCCTGCTCCCACGCGACTTCGTCGTAATAACGCGTGCAGCGGTAGCACAGCACACAGCGCTCGCGGTCGAGTGCGATGTTCGCTGACAGGGGGATAGGCTTCTTGAAGTGGAGGCGCGGGCCGTCGATCCGGCTCGTGGGATAGCCGTGGCGGAAGGTGAAGTCCTGCAGCGGACATTCCCCACCCTTGTCGCAGACGGGGCAGTCAAGCGGATGGTTGACGAGCTCGAACTCGAGGATGTCCGCTCTCGCCTGCACCGCCATTGCGCTCTGTGTGCGAACGACCATGCCTTCCGCCACCGGCCGGATGCAGCCGGCCTGCGCGACGGGTGGGCCGGGCGCAATCTCAACCAGGCACATTCGGCACGCGCCGACGGGTTCTAGCTTGTGGTGGTAGCAGAAGACCGGTATCTCGATCCCGAGCAGCTTTGCCGCCTCGACTACCAGCGTGCCGTCCGGCACCAAGACGTTTCGGCCGTCGATGGTCAGGTTCACCAGTTTGCGCGCAGGCGCGTCCAGGTTGGGACTTACTGATTGCACGTCAGGCATGTACCAACGCCTTCTCTACTGAACAGGTCTGGTGTAGACAGTGCTCCTCGTACTCGTTGCGGAAGTGCGCCATCGTCGATTGGATGACCCAGCCTGCCGCGTCACCAAGGCCGCAGAGGCACCGCCCGCCCTGGAGGCCCTGCTGGACGCGGTCGAGGAGGGCCATCTCGATCTCGGAGCCCTCGTTGGCGAGGATTCGCTCATAGGTCCGAACAGCCCAGTTGCTGCCCACGCGGCATGGCGTGCACTTGCCGCATGACTCATGGGCGTAGAAGCGGAGCAGCCGCGCGGCTGCCTTGACGATGCAGTGGGAGTCGTCCATGACGATGATGCCGCCCGAGCCGCCCATGGTGCCGAGCGCCTTGAGCCCGTCCAGGTCTGTGGAGGTGTCCAGCATCGATTCGGGGAGGACTTTGGCCGACGAGCCGCCAGGCCAGAACACCTTGATCTTGCGCCCAGGAAGGGCGCCGCCTGCCAGTTCGTCGATGATGTGCCGGAACGTGACGCCGATTTCGATCTCGTAGTTACCTGGTTTCTGCACATCGCCGCTTACGGTGACCATGCGCGTGCCCTTCGCTTTCTCGGTGCCGCGCTTGGCGTACTCGGGGCCACCGTGACGCATGATCCAGGGGACTGTCGACAGCGTCTCGACATTGTTGACAGCCGTCGGCTGCCCCCATGCTCCCTTGATCGCTGGGAAGGGCGGGCGGGAGCGCGGCTGGGCGCGCTTTCCCTCGAGCGACTCGAGCAGCGCCGTCTCCTCGCCACAGATGTACGCGCCGTGACCTCTGTAGAGACGAACGTCGAGTGGGTAGTCCGAGTCAAACGGGTGCGCACCCAGGTAGCCCCTGTCATGCGCTTCGGCGATCGCGTCGCGCAGCATCTCGAACGGCAAGTCGTACTCGCCGCGGATGTAGATCCACGCTTGGTGGCCACCGATCGCGTAGCTGGCGATCGCCGCGCCCTCGATCAGCGCGTGCGGCGAGTTCTCCATCAGGTAGCGGTCTTTGGCGCTGCCCGGCTCCGACTCGTCCGCATTGACCACGATGTACTTCGGACCTGGATGGTCCTTCGGGACGAAGGACCATTTGGTCGCGGTCGGGAAGTCGGCGCCGCCGCGTCCCCTGAGCCCTGACGTCTTGACCTCGTCGATCACCTGCGCCGCGGTCATTCCCGTGACGACCTTGCGCAGGGCCTCATAGCCACCAAGTGACTCGTAGACCGCGAGCGTGTGGAGGTTGGCCGAGCCGAACCATTCGGTAAGCACCGGGCCGCCCACGGTCCCGCGCTGCTCAGCCATGGCTGTCCTTCGGTGGTGGGGAACTCCGCGGAGCTGGTTTGGATGAACGCGCTGCCCGCTTGCGCGGACCGCCCGCAATGGGCGCGCGGGAGGGGAGGGGGCGTGATGGTGGTGTGTCCACGGATGAACCTGTCGCGGCCGTTCCGGGCCGCGGGAGGCGGCGATCGTTCACCAGCTGCTCGACCTTCTCTGGCGTGACATCGACCTGGTACCTGTGGTCGAGGCGGCACACTGGCGCGTACTCGCACGCTCCAAGGCACTCGACCTCCTCGTATGAGAAGAGTCCGTCCTGCGACACCTCTCCCGGCTCGTGAACCCCGATTGCGCCCTTGAGGCGCTCGACGATCGCTTCAGCCCCGCGCAGGGTGCAGCTCAGGTTGGTGCAGACGTAGAACCGGTGCCTGCCGGTGGGCTGGAGGTGGAACAGTGTGTAGAAGGTCGCGACGCCCTCGACGTAGCCCGGGTCGAGCTGAAGCGCGCCGGCCACCTCGCTCATCGCCTCGGGCGTGAGATGGCCGAGCTCCTCCTGGGCCAGGTCGAGGGCCGGCATCACGGCGGACCTCGGCTGGGGGTATCTGGCCGGCAGCGCCTTGATCTCTTCGAGAATGTGGCTCGACAGTGCGCTCATCGGTCGACGTCGCCGAGGACCGCGTCCGCCGTGCCGATGATCGCGATCATGTCGGCCACCATGTGGTTGAGTGCCATGCGCTCGAGCGCCTGCAAGTTGACGAAGGATGCGGAGCGAAACTTCACGCGGCGCGGCTTGTGCGTGCCGTCGCTGACGATGTAGCACCCGTTCTCGCCTCGGCCCGATTCGACCGCGACGTACACGTCGCCGGCAGGAACCGAGTAGCCCTCGGTGAACAGCTTGAAGTGGTGGATGACCGCCTCCATCGACGTCTCGAGCTCCTCCCGCGGTGGCGGGAGAATCTTGCGATCGTCCACGTTCACCGGCCCGTCAGGCAGGCGGTCCAGCGCCTGGCGAAGGATCTTCACCGCTTCGCGCATCTCCTTGATGCGCACGAGGTACCGTCCATAGCAATCGCAGTCGTTCGACGTCGCGACCTCAAACTCGTAGTTCTCGTAGCCCGAATAGGGCATGGTCTTTCGCAGGTCCCATTCGACGCCGGAGCCACGGATCATCGGCCCGCTGGCTCCAAGAACCTTCGCGTCATCGGGCGACAGGCGTCCGACGCCGATTGTTCGCGCCCTCCAGATGGGGTTCATGGTCAGCAGGTCCTCGTACTCGTCGACATGCCCAGGCATCGCGTGGATGAACGTGTCGAGCATCTCCAGGAATCGCGGCGTCGTGTCGGCGAACACGCCGCCCGGCCGTATGTACGACGTGTGCATCCGGAAACCGGAGATCTCCTCGTTCATGTCCAGGATCGTGTCGCGCTCCCGGAAGCAGTACATCAGCATCGACATCGCGCCGAGCTCGAGCCCGCTCGTTCCCAACCAGACGAGGTGGGAGGAAAGTCGGGTCAGCTCAGACATGATCACGCGCAGCACCTGGGCTCGCGGCGGGACCTCGACGCCCATCAGCTTCTCGACCGCCAGCGCGTAGGCCAGGTTGTTGATGGGCGGGGAAAGGTAGTCGTGACGGTCGGTGACGACCACGCCCTGCTGCCATCGCAGCGCTTCCATTTGCTTTTCGATGCCGGTGTGGAGGTACCCGATCACGGGCTTGATACGCCGTATTTGCTCTCCGTCGAGATCGACGATGAGTCTCAGCACGCCGTGCGTTGACGGATGGTGCGGGCCGAAGTTGACGGTGAGTAACTCGCCCCCGAAGGCGCCCTTCTCCCCAGTCTTCGAAATCGTCACTCCTTGAGGGGGGGTGCTCACAGCACCCCTCGCGACTTACTCACGCGTCCTCCGGGGCCGTCATCCACTTCTCGTGCTCTTCTGAGAACTCGACAGTCTCACCCCCCACGGGGTAGTCCCGCCTCAGTGGATGGCCGACCCAGTCGTCGGGCATCAGGATGCGGCTGAGGTCGGGGTGGTCATTGAAGACGATCCCGAAGAGGTCGTATGTCTCGCGCTCGTCCCAGTTGGCCGGCGGAAAGATGTCGTGAACCGAGTCGATCCTCGGCGGGTCTCCGTCGACGAAAGCGCGAACGCGGAGCTGCTCGCACGTTTCAAGATTGCGAAGCTGGTAGACGATCTCGAAGCGCTTTGACAGATTAGCGGGGGTGCTCCCTCCGTGTGCGGCGGCCGGCCGAAGGCCTTCCCCCGGCGCACCCCCCCTGTCGCGGGAGGAATCGGCCAGGTGGTCGACGCAGGTGAGGAACGTGAGCAGCCGATAGCCATCGGCACGAAGACCCGCCAGCACGTCTCGCACGCTCTCGGCCTGAATGGTTATCCACTCATCGCCGGCGCTTGCGCCGCGGTCGATGATCAGATGTTCGGCGATCACTGGCGCGGCAGGATGCCCTGGGCCTTGATGCGCTCCTGCAGGATCATAAGGGCATTGAGCAGGTCCTCAGGGCGTGGTGGGCAGCCAGGGATGTACACATCAACCGGCACGATCTTGTCCACGCCTTGAAGGAGGGCGTAGTTGTTGAAGACACCGCCGGTGGATGCGCACGCGCCCATCGAGATGACCCATTTCGGCTCCGGCATCTGGTCATACACGGTGCGGAGCACGGGCGCCATCTTGTGGGACACGCGGCCGGACACTATGAGCAGGTCGGACTGCCGGGGCGAGGCGCGCATTGCCTCCGATCCGAAGCGAGCAATGTCGACTCCCGCCGTGGCCGTCGCGATCATCTCGATCGCGCAGCACGCGAGTCCGAACTGTGCCGGCCATACCGAGTTGCCGCGTCCCCACCCGACGACCTTGCCCAGTGTCGTGGTGAGCACGTTCTGACCCAGGGATTCGGCGAGCTCCTCTAGTCCCAATCCAGGCCTCCCTTGCGCCAGATGTGGGCTAGGGCGATGAGCAGAATGCCCATGAAGACGAGCATCTCGATGAGGCCGAACCACTTCAGTTGCCGCATGATCACGGCCCAGGGGTAGAAGAACACAGCCTCTACGTCAAAGATGATGAAGAGCATCGCGGTGAGGTAAAAGCGGACGGTGAGCCTCGGGTGTGCTGGGCTGGTCGGAATGATTCCTGACTCGTACGGGGCCAGCTTGGCCTTGTAAGGCTTCGACGGCCCGAGCACGAAGCTCAGGGTGACCAACGCACCAATCAAACCGAGAACTATCAAAACGTAGATCAGGAGCGGGACGTAGCTCTCGAGCAAGTCTCCGAAGTCGCCTCAGGTGTTGGGGCTTTTAGGAACGCGTTTATTCTAATTGCATGGGGGAGCAGGCCCTCCCGCGCGTTCCTCGCGGGGACCTCAGAGAAATCCCCACCGAGCAGCACTGTCAGGAGCTGCGTGGAAATGAATAGCCAGTTGACGGCCGGAATGTTTTTTGAGAGTGCGCCCTGCGCGCGCCCGGCGCCGGCCTAAATCTCCACCTAGCTCCGATTCTTTTTAGTGGACGTCCTTGCGCGTGTGTCCGATCTGGGTCCCGTGTGACAGGGTGGCGTGGATCGGGCAGTAGCGATTGCATGCCATGTCGATCGCCTCGTCTACAGACTTCTTGTCGAAGGCGCCATCCCAGCCGGTCACAAAGGTGATGTCGATCTTTGTGAAACGGCGCGGCCATTCTTTCTCTTGCTCGCCCTCGACCTGCACCTCCAGCGACTTGAGTGGCTGTTTGAACTTCTTCAGAAGCAGGACCGCATTCAACCCGGTGCAGCTGCCCAGGGCGCCCAGCAGCATCTCCGTCGGCCGCATGCCGTCGTCGTCCCCGAAGATTGGCGCCTCGTCGACTGTCGCTGTATGCCCGGAAGCCGCCTCGACGTCGAACTTGACCTTGTGCCCGGTCCAGCGCGCAGTTGCTTTCGCCATTTGATCGAGAACTCTACGCGCGCATCGGTCTTTCTAAGTAGTCACGGACAGGGCACTTGAGATAACCGTAATCTCTCGCTGTGCCCGAGGACGTTCGTTCCCGGTTCGCGCCTGTCGCCGCCAATTACGCGCGTGCGACGTTCCACACCTCGGCGGAACGGCTGCGCGAGGTCCTCGATCTGGCGCATCCGCAGCGAACTGATCTCGTCCTCGACGTGGCGACTGGCACCGGCAACACGGCCCTGGCGCTGGCGCCATTCGTGCGCCACGTGGTGGGGGTGGACCTCACGAGAGAGATGCTCGACCAGGCCCGTCGAGTCACCACCGAGCGCAGCGTCGACAACGCGGATTGGGTGCTGGGCGACGCCTGCCGGCTGCCCTTCGCAGACGCGTCCTTCGACCTTTACACGGTGCGAGCCGCCCCGCACCACTTCCAAGATTTCGACGCCTTCTTGAGCGAGGCATTGAGGGTCCTCAAGCCTGGTCGCGGTGCAGCTTTTGTAGACTGCGCACCGCCGGCCGAGGCACGAGATGTGATGCACGAGGTCGAGGTCCGCCGCGATCCTTCCCATGTGCGTTCGCTCACGGTCCAGGAGTGGACGGAGCGCCTCCAGCGCTCGGGCTTCAAGGTCGAGGTCGCTATGAGCCGTGAGCTCGAATGGGACTTCGAGGACTGGATGGGAAACATGGCGGTCCCGCCGGCCCTGGCCGCGGAGCTGGCGGAGGTGATCGAGTCGGCTGAGGGAGAGGCTCGCCGGCAGCTGAACCCGGAGCGCCGTGATGGGAAGCTCTGGCACTCTTACTGGCACTGCCTGATCCGCGCCCGCAAACCCGCTTGACGGCGTTCGCGGACGGCGAGCTGATCTTGCTCGTCGACAAGGTGGGACGCCGGCACCGGGTACGACTCAAGTCGGGCGAGCGCCACTCCCTTCATTCCGGCGCGATCGAGCACGACGCCTTGATCGGGCGCGCCGAGGGCGTGGTTGTAACCACCCAGCTAGGCGCGCGCCTGCTGGCGGTTCGGCCCACCTTCGCTGAGCAGGTGACCGGCCGCGTCCGACAGGCGCAGCCTATCTATCCCAAAGACCTCGGAGCGATACTCGTTGGCGCCGACGTCCACCCCGGCGCCCGGGTCCTCGAAGCGGGGACGGGGACGGGGGCGCTGACGCTTGCAGCTCTTCGTGCAGTCGGACCCGAGGGTGTCGTCGTCTCATACGAGCAGCGCGAAGACTTCCTGGAGGCGGCCAGGCGAGCGATAACCGAGACCCTCGGCGGCCTACCGCCGAACCTCACCCTGAGACTCGGCGATGTCTACCAGGGTGTCGATGAGCGCGACATGGACCGCGTCTTGCTGGATCTTCCCGAGCCCTGGCAGGCCATCGCGGCGGTGCGCAACGCGCTGAGGCCGGGCGGGATCGTATTCGCGCACTGCCCGAACGTCAGCCAGGTGCAGCGCTTCTTCGAGTCCCTACGCGAGGCGCGTGGCTTCGGGATGCTCGAGGCGTTTGAGCTGCTCCAGAGAGGGTGGACGGTGCGCGGCCGGAGCCTGCGACCGTCGCACAGGATGGTGGCCCACACTGGATTCCTGTGCTTCGCACGTCGAATAGCGGATGACGAGCTCTTCGAACCCGAGGGAGAGGGCTTCCGCTAGACGAAACGATCCACCTACCCGACTCGTTTTGGCTCTGTGAGGCGCCGGACCCTTGCAGTGGTCCTGCTGGTCGTCGTGTCAGCGATTCTGATCTCCGGCGCCTCCATCGCCCACTATCACCACGAGTTGGCCGCCTTCTTCAGCGACGGCTCGCCCCCATGCGGCGGTGGGTAAGTAACGGTCCGGCTGTTGGCCGGCGGCCCCTCCCGGCCAGGCTAAGGCGTAGCCATTCCTCCCCCGCGGAGCGGGGAGGAAAACGGTCCGGCTGTTCGCCGGACCTACTAGCATTTGGGCGTAATGGCTGTGAGGGTCGACGGCCTGCGCAAACCCGTCCATGTCACTGTGACTGGCG
>JALYYG010000286.1 GCA_030946685.1 Candidatus Dormiibacterota bacterium
TGTTCCTGCATCCTCGACTGGCTGCGTTGCGCTGGATCTATCGGCAGGCGGCGCGGCCCGGCGTGATCTGGGTTCTTGCCGCAGCCAACCTGTGGCTGTGGCATCTGCCACCGCTGTACGACATGACATTGAGGAACCATCTCGTCCACCACCTCGAGCACGGCCTCTTTCTGGGGCTGGGACTCGCGTTCTGGGCGCATGTCTTTGACCAGCATCCGTTCCGAGCGCCGCTCGGCACCCTCGCGCGCGCGTCTTATGTGTTCTTCGCCATGGTGCAGTCGTGGGGGCTCGCGGCAACCCTGTCCTTTGCGACAGGTCCCTTCTACGCGTACGCACAGCTTCCGTCCCGTCCAGGTGGGATCTCCGCGCTGACCGCCCAGCAGCTTGGGGGTGGGATGATGTGGGTGCCCGGCGCGATCACCTATTCCATCGTGTTCGTCGCCCTGCTCTTCCAATGGCTGGCCGAAGAGGATTTGCGGGCGCAGGTGCAGGTGGCGGGTGCAGAGCATGGACACGCGCATGGCGGTTGAAGCACCGATCCGCTCTGAGACCAGCGCGCCGCAGCGTGCCTCGGTCGCTGCTCTGCTGGATGTCGCGGGCGACTACCTTGCCCTGCTGAAACCAAAGATCATCCTGCTGCTCGTCGTCACCGAGCTCAGCGCGATGATCGTCGCCGCTCGTGGCTGGCCCGCGCCAGGGACGCTCATCGGCTCGTTGATCGGCGGCGCGCTGGCAGCCGGCGGCGCCGGCGCGGTGAACTGTTGGTTCGACCGCGATATCGACAAGCTGATGCCGCGGACCCGAAGGCGACCGATAGCCGCAGGCCGGATCACGCCTGCTGCTGGACTTGGCTTCGGAATCGCCGTCGGTCTCTTCGGCCTGGCCCTGATCGCGGTCTCGAGCAATGTCCTGGCGGCTGCGC
Source organism: Candidatus Dormiibacterota bacterium (assembly GCA_030946685.1). Lineage (GTDB taxonomy): Bacteria > Chloroflexota > Dormibacteria > Dormibacterales > Dormibacteraceae > Palsa-872. The sequence continues at coordinate 923 of JALYYG010000286.1, forward strand.
TGGCCCTCGCCGGCGGTCTCATCTATGTATTCGTCTACACCATGTGGCTCAAGCGGTCGACGACGCAGAACATCGTTATCGGCGGCGCCGCGGGCGCTTTCCCGCCCCTGGTCGGCTGGGCTGCTGTGACCGGTTCGCTCAGCCCGATTGCCTGGGCGCTCTTCGCGATCATCTTCTTTTGGACGCCGCCACACTTCTGGGCGCTGGCCCTGGTCCTGAGCAGGCAGTATTCCGCCGCCAAGGTGCCCATGCTGCCCGCGGTCGCCGGCGAGCAACGGACGCGCCGCTCGATCCTGTTCTATTCCGTCGTTATGCTCGCCATCAGCCTGGTTCCGGTTATATGGCTGGGGCCGATCTACGCCGTGGCCTGTGTCGGATTAGGCGCGGTTTTCCTTGGGTTGGCGGGCAGTGCATCAATGCGGCAGGATGGCGCGTCAGCCATCGCACTGTTTCACTACTCGCTCGTCTATCTCGCCCTTCTCTTTATATGTGCGGCACTGGCATCCGTTATCAAGCTGTGAACACCGCTGCCAGGTCGAGCACGATGGGGGAGGGCCACCGAGTGCCGGCGTGGGCTCTGGCGCTGCCGGTGCTCGTCGTACTGGTCGCCATGAGCGTCGGCGTGACGATGGTCGTGGCGGGCCACTCGTCAAAGACCATCTGGGTCGCCGCCGGACACGCACGTGTCGGGGGGACGACACCCAACTTCACATCCTGGGACCTCAGCGGTAAGAAGGTCAGCCTCTCCGACCTCGGCGCGCGCCCCGTGCTCCTGTCCTTCTGGGCGACGTGGTGCACGGTGTGTCGGGATGAGCTGCCCGCGCTGCAGCGCCTTCAAGACAGATACCGATCCGATGGATTGAGGGTGCTCGCGATGAACTACCGGGAATCGAACACCGACCGCATGCGCCAGTACCTTGCCGGGCTGCAGGTGAAGCTCGAGTCGGTCATCGACCCGGACGGCTCGATCGGCTCCGTGTATGGCGTGAATGTCGGCCTGCCGGTGAACGTGCTGTCGGATAGGACCGGAGTTGTCGTGAAGGTCATGATCGGAGAGGTGCCGGTGGCTTCGATCGACAGCGCGATCAGGCAAGTATTAGCGCCGGCGGCGTCCCCGTAACGGACCCGACTTTCAGACCACAAAGGCGGCTTGCAAATGTTGCCACGGTGGAGTTCAATTTTTCTCGTTCGGCCAGGGGCCTTTCGTAAGGGGGGACGATGGGGATACTGCTGATCTTCCACCAGACCTATCAGCCGGTGCTCGGCAGCACCTTGCTGTCGGCGCTGGTCGCCGGACTCCCACTCTACGTGCTGTTCATCAT
>JALYYG010000301.1 GCA_030946685.1 Candidatus Dormiibacterota bacterium
CTCTGGAGAGGTGGCCGAGTCCGGTTGAAGGCGACGGTCTCGAAAACCGTTATGGGTCACTGGCCCATCGAGAGTTCAAATCTCTCCCTCTCCGCCAGCACCCCGCCGCACGAGAAACGTCGCGAGCGCGGTAGCCTGAGCCGAACCATCCCTGGCTCGAGCAAACACGAAGGCGACGGCAGGCGTGCCGCCGTGTCCATTGCGTTCCTGGCCTTTGGAGCAGTCAGCGGCAGTTGGGTGCCGCGACTCCCGGCTTTCAAAGAGCACCTTCATTTGACGAATGGGCAGGTCGGCCTCGCTCTGCTCGTTTACGCAGCGGGCGCGATCGCCGGCGCGGGAATTGCGCGCCTCCTCCTCGGGCGGGGTAGTCGCGTATGGGTCCGCGCGCTGACCGTCGTCCTGTGTGTCGCCCTGGTCCCCACGGGTTTGGCGGCGAATCTGACGCAGCTGGTCGTTGCATTTCTGCTCTTTGGTGCTTGCGCCGGTTGCGTCGACGTGCTCGAGAACGCTCAGGCGGCAGACCTTGAGCGCGCGGCCCGCCGGCCCTTGATCAACGGTTTTCACGGGTTCTGGAGCCTTGGCGCGCTCATCGGAGGCCTGGCCGCGGGAATCGCGGCATACGCCGCCGTACCACCGCTCCAGCAGTTTGTGGTGGTCGCCGTGGTCGTGGCCGCAGCATCCGCCCCCTGGTTGCGTCACCTACCCGACACGCGCGGCGGTGCGACACCGGCTCGGGCGTCGGGCACTCGGACGTTGCTGACCCGATCGGCCGGCATCGTAGCCGTGTTCGCATTCTGTGGCATCGTCGTGGAGGGCGGCGGGGGTGACTGGAGCGCCTTGTACCTGCGCGATTACGGACACGCAAACCCTGGGCTCGCAACCGTGGGGTTTGCGGGATTCACGGTGGCCATGACCGCGGTGCGCTTTCAGGCCGATCGCCTCACGGCGCGCACGAGCACGGCGCTGGTGGCTCGGCTTGGGGGTTCGGTCGCGGCTGCGGGCATCGGCCTCGCCATCGCGGTGCCGGCCGTGGCCGGCGCTACGGCCGGCTTCGTGCTGGTCGGAGCGGGCGTCGCAGTGATGGTGCCATTGGCTTTCAGCGCCGGCGCCAACCTCGGCCGAAGCGGCACTGCGCTGAGCCTGGTGACGGCCGCGGCCTACGCCGGCTCGGTTGCTGGCCCAGCGTTGATAGGTAGTTTGGCGGACAGGGTGGGGCTGCGGGAGGCGTTGAGCGTCCCGCTGGCCGCGGCACTGATCGTTGTGATCCTCGCCGGCAGCCTTCGCATCGCGGCCGCCAAAGTTGCGCCGGAGGGCGACGCATCTTAGGCTGACGCCGATGCGTATCGACGAGCTGGTCACCCCGGCCCTGCTCGTGGACGCGGATTACTTCGCTCACAACCTTGCCACCATGGCCGTGGCGCTGCCCGGAGGACGGCTGCGACCTCACGTCAAGGCGCACAAGTGCACAGCGCTCGCCAGGCGCCAGGTGGCCGAGGGCCACAGGTCCTTCACCTGCGCCACCATCCACGAGGTCGAGGGCATGGCGGCCGCCGGCCTTGGCGACGACCTGCTCCTTGCGAACGAGGTGCTGGACGCGTCGAGGCTTGGCAAGCTCGACGCGCGAGTAACGGTGGCCGTCGACTCGTTGCAGACGATCGAGGCCGCGGTAAAAGGCGGCGTGAAAGAGGTGTTGATCGACGTCACCGTCGGCCTCCCTCGCTGCGGATGCCCACCAGACAGCGCTGGCGAACTGGGCGACATGGCCCGAACCCGCGGCCTGACGGTGCGTGGCGTGATGGGTTACGAGGGCCACGCCGGCGGCCTGGACGACCGCGGGCTGCGTCAGGAGTTGGTGGCCCAGTCGATGGAGCTCCTGGTCAAGGCGCACAAGGCCGTCGGTGGTGAAATCATCTCCGCGGGTGCTACGGGCACGTATGACATCAACACGTGGGCCAACGAGATCCAGGCGGGCTCGTACGCACTGATGGACACCGCCTATGCGAAGCTCGGCCTTCCGTTCAAGCAGGCGCTGAGCGTGCTCGCGACAGTCATCTCCGTCTCAACCGACGGCTACGCGGTCGCCAACTGCGGGCTCAAGGCGCTGGCTATGGATCACGGCAAACCAGACATTGATGGCGGTGGGACAGTCCTGATCGTGTCCGACGAGCACGTGACTTTCATACCGGAGACTGCGGTGGCTGTGGGTGATCGGGTTCGCATCCTGCCGGCGCATGTCGATCCAACTGTCGCGTATCACGAGCGACTGCATCTGGTCGGGGGCGATGAGGTGCTCGAGTCGTGGGAGGTTGACCTGCGCGGGTGGTGACCGAGTCTGGCGCCACGTGGACAAATTGGGCCCGCACTTACACCTGCAACCCGCGCACTGTCGAGATGCCCGCGAGCGAGGAAGAGATCATCGCCGATCTTCGCGCGGCGGCGAACCGCGGCGAGCACGCAAAGGTGATCGGCAGCGGCCATTCTTTCACCGACATCGGCTGCACCGACGGCTGCCTCATCAAGCTCGACCGCTACAACCAGGTGCTCGATATCGACCGTGAGGCTGGCACCGCCACCGTCCAGTCGGGCATCACGATCCTCCAGCTCAGCGACGCGCTCGCTCACTTCGGGCTCGCGATGGAGAACATGGGCGACGTCGGCTACCAGACCATCAGCGGCGCGATCTCGACTGCGACACACGGCACCGGCGAGCGTTTTCGCAACATCTCGAGCCAGGTCGTCGGGGTGTCCCTGGCGCTCGCGAGTGGCGAGGTGCTCGAATGCTCCGCGAACAAGGAGCCGGACGTCTTCAGGGCGGCGCAAGTGAGTCTGGGCGCCCTCGGAGTGCTGTCGACGGTCACTCTCAAATGCGTGCCGGCTTACAACATTCGCTCGGTCCAGGAGCCCCACCACGTCGACGAGCTCCTCGAGCGCTTCGACGAGCTGTGCGCGAACAGTGACCACTTCGAGTTTTTCTGGTGGCCACACACAGGGGTGGCTCAGGCGATCACCAATACCCGCACGCAGGACCCACCTCCCGAGAACGAGCGGCGGTCCGGCCTCGGGGCCTATGTCAACGACATCCTCATCGAGAACCATGTTTTCGGGATGATCCAGAGGGCGGCGCAGGTCAGGCGATCGTGGATACCTCACCTGGCAGGCTTTACGGCCCGGACCATGAGCCGCAAGGAGATGACCGATCGCAGCGACCGCATATTCGCCAACGAGCGCCTGGTGCGCTTTGCGGAGATGGAGTACGCGGTTCCGCGCGAGCAGCTGGTCGAGAGTGTTCGTGAGATCCGGGCGATGATCGAACGCAAGGGCTTTCTGGTCAGCTTTCCCGTCGAAGTTCGCGCCGTGGCCTCGGACGAGGTCCCCTTGAGCCCCGCATACGGACGGCCCACCGGCTACGTGGCCGTGCACGTCTACAACAAGTTCGAGTACCAGCCTTACTTTCGCGAGGTGGAGGCGATCATGAACGCCCACGAAGGGAGGCCGCACTGGGGCAAGCTCCACTTCCAGACCGCCGAAACGCTGCGGCCGCGGTACCCGGAGTGGGACCGCTTCGTCGCGGTTCGAAATCGCCTGGACCCGTCCGGGATGTTTGGCAACGCATACCTCGACCGCGTTCTTGGGAGGGTCGAATCGCTATAGGTGTGAGGGGATAGGAGGAGATGGGAGTGTCCGACCGAGCCAGCCTCGCCGACGAAGAGATCAATCAGTCCTTCGGCTACAAGCAGGAGCTGCGACGCGCGCTGAGGCTTTTCTCTCTGTACGCCGTCGCCTTCTCGATCATCTCGATCACCACCGGACTGTTCGCGAACTACGGCTTCGGCCTGGCTCACCTTGGCGCGGCGATGATCTGGCTCTGGCCGGTTGCCGCCGCGGGCCAGGTGCTCATCGCCCTGGTGGTCGCCGAGCTCGGCACGCGGATCCCACTGGCCGGGTACTCCTATCAGTGGGGCGCGAGGCTCGTCAACACGACGTACGGCTGGTTCACCGGCTTTGTCGGGCTGTGCTACCTCGCGGTGGGGGCGGCCGCCATCAATTTTGTCGTCGAGGCGCCGATCATCGCGACGATCCTGAATCTCGACCCGGCCAATGCGACCACGAACCTGATCATCACGCTCATCATCTTCGCCGCCGTCCTCGCGATCAACATCATCTCGATCGCCCTCGCCTCACGGATCAACAACGTCGCCGTCTTCGCGGAGATTGCAGGTATGGTCGGTTTCGGTCTCATCCTCTTCGTCCTGTGGGCGGCGAAGCCCATCCACCCGATCACTTTCCTCGGCGACACCGCCGGTGTGCACGGGTTCGACATCGTCACGGCGCTCCCGTTCGCTGCCCTGATGGGAATCTTCACACTGGTCGGCTTCGAGCTCGCAGCAGACCTCGGCGAGGAGGCGGTCGCGGCGCGGATCACCGTGCCCAAGGCAGTCATCTGGTCGGTGGCGAGCTCCGCGATCCTGGGCATGGTGGCACTGATCGGCTTCACAATCGCGATCCCGAACCTGGCCAAGATCAGCGCCTCGCAGGTGCCGCTGGTCGACATCGTGCAGTACTGGATGGGCGACGTTGCGAAAGACGTCTTCGTGATCATCGTCGTCTTTTCGATCTTCGCCCTCGACGTGATCGGCCTCGCGGCCACCGGCCGGCTGATCTTCTCCTTCGCGCGAGACAACATCCTTCCGTTCTCACCCCAGCTGCGCAAGGTCAACCCGCGAACCCAGACACCGATCCGCGCTCTGGTCACGGCCTCCTCGTTAGGGCTCGTTTTTGTCGCCTGGGGCTACATCAGCTCCGTCACCGGCAGGGGCAGCGATGCATTCCTACTCCTCATCACCGCCACCGCAACCCTGCCGTTCATCGTCTATTTCCTGACCGTGCTCGCCTACGTGATGCGCCGCCACCGCATGGACAAGATGCCCGAGGCGTTCGATCTGGGTATGTGGGCGCGCCCCGTGATGATCGCGGCCCTGGGCTGGACGCTGATCGCGCTGGGCGCGCTGATGATCCCGCAGGCCTTCTGGCGCGCCGACCTCGTCGTCGTCATCGTGCTCGCCATCGCCGCGCTGTGGTACTTCGCAGTGCTCAGGGGACGCCTGGCGAGGGGCGAAGCCGGCGTGGAAAAGCTGGATGGGCCGAATTGATGGTTCCGGCTCGGAGTTAGGGGCGAAAGACCAGCGAGTACCCCCGGCCTGGCTTGTTGACGATGTCGACCGGGATGGCGAGGTCGGCAAGGATCTTGCGAAGGCGCCGGATGTAGTTGCGCACCTCCTCGGGGAAGAGGGCGGGGTCCGCCCAGGCCTGGCCGAGGATCTGGGTGGTGGTGAAGTAGCGGTGCGGGTGGCTGAGCAGGAACTGTAGGAGCTGGAACTCGCGCTTGGTGAGGGCGACGTCGTTGCCTTTATGCCGGATCATCCGGCCGGCCGGGTCGAGCCACAATCCCTGGAGGTCCCAGATCCGGCGATACCAGAGGTCGAGGCG
>JALYYG010000003.1 GCA_030946685.1 Candidatus Dormiibacterota bacterium
TGGAGTATCGGATCGAACAGTTGGCGCGCTCCGCGGGCGTAGCCGTGGACACGATCCGCTTTTATCAGGGCAAGGGCCTGCTGGAGGCGCCGCGCCGCGAGGGTCGCGTCACCTGGTACGGCGACGGCCACCTGGAGCGGCTTCGCCGCATCCGAGAGCTTCAGCAGCGGGGATTCACCTTGACGGTAATCCAGCGCTTCCTGGCCGGCGAGCTCGAGCCGTCGGACGAGGCCCTGGTTGCGGCGGTGACGCATCCCGCCTCGCCTCAGACCCTCACCCTCACGGAACTGGCCGAGCGCAGCGGCGTCGCCGCCCCACTGCTGGCCAGCCTCGAGCAGGCGGGCCTCCTGGTGCCCATCGAAGCTGGCGACGAGCCCCTCTATCCCGCGGACGACCTCGACGCTATCGCCGCGGGCATGCAGCTGATCGCGGCTGGGGTCCCACTTGGCGCGTTGATCGACCTGGGCAAGGATTATTCGGCAGCGGTCGACCGCACCGCGCGCCAGGCGGTGAAGCTGTTCGACCATCACGTGCGCGAACGGATCCAAGCGGAGGGCGGCGCGGCCGAGGCCGCCGAGCGTAGGCTGCTCGAGCTCTTCAACGAGCTGCTCGAGGCGAGCGGCACGCTGGTCCGTCACCACTTCCAGCGCACACTGCTGCGCGCCGCGCGCGAGCACATCGAGAAACCGGCGAGGTGATAGCGGTCACGGCCGTGCGCACGTGGGAACTCGACCGAACACCCGACCTGGTCGACCTCGTGAGCGCCGCACGCGATGCGGGGCACGAGGTGCTGCTGATCGAGCGACCGATGCCCGATGCCGTCTCCGTCGCCGCACTGGGTCGGGCGTTCGATATGGTCGCGGGGCAGGGCGGTGTTGCGCTCGAAGATCAGAACGGCAAGGCTGTCGACTTCGAGCCTGGCGACAACCGGCTGCAGGCCGCTGCTCGACTGTGGCGAAGACTGCGCAAAACCATGATGCCCGCCGGCGAGGACAGTCCAGGACCGATTGCTGTCGGTGGCTTCGCGTATCGGCCTGACCGCGATCCGAGCGGACCGTGGTCGGGCTTCCCTGCGCTGCTCCTTCGTGTGCCGGCGCTTGCCGTGACGAGGGTTCGCGGCCGGACATTCGCGACCGCGTCTGGGGTCGGGGCCGAAGATTTGCTCGAGCTCACGCAGACCGGTGTCCGCGCGCCGGCAGCACGCCGGCTTGACGTCACGCCGGTCCGCAACCCGGTCGCCTGGACCGCTGCCGTCGAGACCGCAGCGAAGCGGTTACGCGCGGGCGAGGCGGCGAAGGTCGTTCTTGCGCGAGAGGTCGTGGCACGCGCCGATGGTGTCGTCTCGGCCGCGATGGTCGCGCGTTCCCTCCGCGCGGCATATCCGTCGTGCTTCACGTACCTCGTGACGGGGGCAGATGGGACTGCGTTCGCGGGAGCGTCTCCGGAGCTGCTGGTCCGGCGCTCCGGTGGCCGGGCTTACTCGCAGCCGATGGCCGGTTCGGTGGCACGAGGGGTCAACGACGCCGAGGACGATCGCCTCGCGCGCCAGCTCGAAGAGAGCGCCAAGGACAACGCGGAGCACCGGCTGGCATCGGAGTTCGTGGTCGAAGCGTTGCGGCCGTTCTCGCGCGTTGTGAATACGAGAGATCCAGAGGTCGTCCGCTTCACCAACATCCAGCACCTTGCCACCGGGGTCACTGCCCACCTGACCGAGCCGGCCGCCGACGCGCTAGACCTCGCAGCTGCCCTCCACCCCACTCCAGCAGTGGGCGGCTGGCCAAGAGAGGCGGCCGACGCCATCATCGACGAGCTGGAAGGCCTGGAGCGCGGCTGGTACGCGGGGGCGGTCGGATGGATCGACGGCCGAGGCGATGGGGAGTTCGCGGTAGCCTTGAGATGTGGTCTGCTGTGGGAGGACGGCGCCCGGCTCTACGCCGGCGTCGGGGTGATGCCGGACTCCGACCCCGCCCGGGAGCTGGAGGAGACGGAATTGAAGTTCAAAGCCCTGCTGATGGCGCTTACCTAGATGGAAGTTCAGCTCAACGGCGCACGCATCCACTACCGGCGCTCGGGCGCTGGATTCCCCGTCGTCTTTCTTCATGCCGGCGTTGCGGACTCACGGATGTGGGAGCCGCAGGCTTCCGGGCTCGGCAGCCATTTCGATGTCATTGCGCCTGACATGCGGGGCTATGGCGAATCCGAGCTTCCTGCGGCGCCATGGTCGACGACCGCAGATGTGCTCGCACTCATGGAAGCGCTGGGCCTAAGGCAGGCACCCCACATCGTCGGCTGCTCGATAGGCGGCGGCGCCGCCGTCGACTTCGCGCTCGAGCATCCGGAGCGCGTGTCAAAGCTGGTGCTGGTCGGCGCCGGCGTTGGAGGGCAGCCATACGACGACAAGTACGAGCACCTATTCGCCGAGGCCACAGCAGCAGAGGAAGCGAAAGACCTGGCGGCTTTGAATGAAGCTGAGATGAAACTGTGGCTGGTCGGGCAAGGTCGGACAGCCGGCCACATCGACAAGCGGCTCCAGGATCTATTCCTCGACATGAATGGGCGCGCGCTTCGTAGTGACTTCGGCAGCGCCCCGCGGAAGGGGCTCGATCCGCCTGCTTTCGGACGCCTGGGCGAGATCAACGCGCCGACGCTGGTCGTCGTGGGCGACCATGACCTCCCCGATGTCCAGGAGACCGCTGACCTGCTCGTCTCGAAAATCCCGAACGCGCGCAAGGCGGTCGTCCACGATGCCGCCCACCTGCCAAACCTCGAACACCCCGAAAAATTCAACCGACTGGTGCTGGATTTTCTCAACGGATAGATATAAGAGGGAACCCAGATAGTTCCCTCTCATCGCCAGGCGCTTCGCGCGCGGACCCGGCCCTGAATCCCCAAACAAACGTCGCCGTCGGCATCGGACTGGGCCGGCGCTCTCTTTCCGGCGTAAGGATGGGACATGTGTTAGAAGAGTTTCTCCTCGCCACAATTGAGAGTCATTGAGGACAAGGTCATAGCCGGGGGGGACCCCGGCCAACCGTGCGACGCTAGTGAAGGCTGCGTTTCATGCGAAATCGGTTTGACAGGTGCGAGTGAGAGATGCGGGCGCTAGGTTCGGAGGGCTGCGGCGGCGGCCTCCCAGCAGATGCGGTGACCGCTGACGCTGTCCTCGCGTTTGAACTTCACGACGACCAACGTCGGGGTCTGCGCCGCGACCGCATCGGCGATCGCGGGTTCCAGTCCACCGCGGTCGATGACTGGGCTGTACACGAGGTCGTACAAGCGCGCGACCTGCGCAAAATCGAGACCGAGGGGCGTTGCGAAGAGCTCCTCGAACACATCCTGGTGCTGCGCCTGAGGCAGAAAGTTGAACACGCCGCCGCCGTTGTTGTCGCACACGACGACGGTTGCCCTGAGTCCATGCCGCCGCAACGCCCACAGGCCGTTCATGTCGTGGTACAGGGAAAGGTCCCCGAGCAACAGCACAGTTGGGACGTCGGTCCGCGCCGCCGCCAATCCGAGACCGGTGGAAACCAGCCCGTCGATGCCGCTTGCGCCGCGATTGCCAAAAAAGCGCTGCCGGGTCTTGGCGTGTGGCCAAAAGCTGTCCGCGGCCCGGATCGGCATGCTCGAGCCAACGAACACCTGAGCGGCGTCGGGAAGACGCGAGGCGAGCGCGCGCACGATGTGGCCTTCGTGGATCGGCGTCGACACGAACGTGGCCGCGATCGCTGCTGTAGCCCGCTTCCCGGCTGACATCCACTCGTCGCGCCATGCGGTTCTATCCATCGCCGGGAGAGCCTCCATCAAGCCCTGCGGATCGCATGCCACAACATGGCTGGCTACTTGGTCCGGGTCGCGCCAGGCATGGTCCGGATCGATAAGGAACGTGGGCGCGGACGCCGCGGCGAGCCAGGCGCTGAGAACTTTCGACGTGGGGGTTCCTCCAAGACGGATGACAAGATCGGGCCCGTGCTGCAGCGACCATCCCGCACGCAGAAGCGCCTCATACGACTCGACAGCGGCGCCTGTTTCTGCGCGACGCAGCTGGGAGCTTGGCTCGGCCAAGACCGGGAGCCCCAGCCGGTTGAGCGCCGGCGCGAGCCGGTCACCGTCCCGCATCTCGCCGGCCACGACCAGCGGCCGCTTCGCCCTCTTCAGGGCGGATGCGAGCGTCGTCACCTGGCTCGGCGTTGGAAGCGTGCGACCCACGATCGCTGTCTGGCTGGGCGTGCCCAGGGCGGCTGGGACCTCGCCAGGGGGCGGCACCAGTGGCTCACGAAATGGGAGGTTGATGTGGACCGGCCCGCTCGCAGCCTCAGCGCAAGCCCGCGCAGCCAGGCGGCGCCACAGCCGCGATGCGTTGGCCAGCTCGACTGGCGGACCTGGATCGAAAAACCACCGCACCGCGGACCCGTAAAGGCGCTGCTGGTCGATCGCCTGGTTGGCGCCCACGTCCCGTAGCTCTGGCGGCCTGTCGGCGGTGAGGACGATCAAGGGAGTACGCGAGTGCGATGCCTCCACGACGGCCGGATGGAATTCTGCAGCAGCCGTGCCCGATGTGGACAGCAGCACAACGGGCTTACCCGTTGCCTTGGCGAGGCCCAGCCCGAAGAACGAGCCGCAACGTTCGTCGATATGGACCAAGACGCGGATCTTTGGGTGTCGCTGGAGGGCTATGGCGATCGGCGCCGATCGTGAGCCCGGCGATATGCACGCGAACTCGACGCCCTGGGCGGCGAGCTCGTCGACGAAAGTTGCGGCGAAGGATTGCGTTACATCCATACGATCTGCATGTCGTGATTCTGGAAGGCGCTGACGTTCGCCTCAACTATGAGGTGATCGGCGAAGGTACGCCGGTCACCCTGCTTCACGGGTTCACCCAAAGCGGGCGCAGCTGGCACGAAGTCATCTCGAAGATGCCCAGTGGCTGGCGGTGGGTGGTGCCCGACCTGCGCGGTCATGGCGATACCCGCGTCCAGCCGGATGCGCTCCACACGATGGAGGCATGCACGGAAGATCTCGAGATGCTCTGGGACCATCTTGGGATCGCGCGCTGCCACCTGGTCGGATACTCGATGGGGGGCCGGCTCGCGCTCCACATCGCGGCCACGCGGCCGGCACGTGCCCTGTCGCTGCTGACCATCGGGGCCCATGCGGGGCTTAAAGAGGACGAGCGCGAGAACCGGCGCAGAGACGATCAAGCCCTCGCGCAGCGCATTGAGAACGACGGACTCGAGGCCTTCGTCGACTACTGGAGCAGCCTGCCTCTCTTCGCCGGTTTGGAACGACGGGGCCCATCCTACGTTGGGCAGGTAAGGGCCGAGAGGTTGAACAACCGCGCCGCGGGGTTGGCGGAATCCCTGCGCGGGATGGGCGCCGGCGCGATGCGGCCGGTTTGGGATGAGCTTGCGCGCGTCAGATGTCCTTGCACCTTCGTGGCCGGACAGCTCGACGATGGTTACGTCGTGTCCGCGCGTCGCCTGGCGGCGTCGGTTCCCAATGGACGCGTGGTGATCGTCCAACGGGCAGGCCACAGCGTGCACCAGGAGCGCCCCGATGCTTTCGCGCGATTGCTGATAGCTCACCTGGAGGCTGCGACGGACAGGCCCGAAGCGTCCCCCTCCAGCTCCACATCGGCCTGAAGTCCGGCGGCATACCGCGCCGCGCCCAATCGCTCTCGATCCAACAAACCGCCAGCATTCGTCTGTCGCAAAACGAACGACCTGCACCCGTGACTGCGCCATCGCTCGACGTCGCGAGCGACGTCAGCCGGCCGGCGTGCCGTGATGTAAGCCCTCATTAGACGAGCAGCCCCGCAGTCATGAGAAGCGCGTACGCAAGCTCTGCCGCTGCCATCCGCTTAAGCGCTCCAACGAGCTCCGTACTGCTTCGGGTGGCAAACGCCGTACGGACGGGTCCGGCGGCGATGGGAATGCCGAAGTGGACGAGCATGATCGTCGCGCCGGCGAGTCGCGAGACGAGGATGACGATCGGGACCGCGAAAGCCGCGCTCACGAGCACCAAGAGCAAGATGCGTGTGGGCCCCGGACCGATACGCGTGGCGAGCGTCCGCTTGCCGGCGGCGGCGTCCGTTTCGATGTCGCGCAGGTTGTTGAGCACCAGGATGGCGCTGGCGAGCAAGCCAAGGCCGCACCCGGCGAGGATCGCCAGCGGGGTGATGCGCAGCGTTTCCACATAGACCGTGCCCGCGGTCGCGATCAATCCGAAGAAGACGAACACAAAGAGCTCGCCGAGCCCCAGATAGCCGTACGGGCGTGGTCCGCCGGTGTAGAGCCAGCCGGCCAAAAGGCACGCAGCGCCGACGAAGACAAGCCGCCAATCCGTGGCGAGGCTCAGGACGACGCCGGTCGCACCGGCAACGCCGAAAGAGACGATCGCGGCCAGCTCAACACGCTCAGGCGCGACCACACCGGAGGCGGCGGCCCGCAGCGGTCCGACGCGTCGAGGCGAGTCGGCGCCTCGAATGAAGTCCGAGTAGTCGTTGGCGAAGTTGACGCCGATCTGCATCGCCAACGCGACTACCAGGGCTCCTATGCCGGCCCACGGTCGCGCGCCGCCTTCGTGTACTGCGACCGCAGTGCCCGCAAGCACTGGTGCGACCGAGGCAGCCAACGTTGCCGGCCGCACGGCCATCCACCAAACTCGCGCAGAGCTCGGCGCCGGGGCGGCGACCATCACAGTCACGGCCTTTTGGGGAACTTCGAGAAATCGGGCTTTCGCCTTTGGAGGTACGCGTCTCTGCCCTCTTGCGCCTCTTCGCTCAGGTAGTAGAGCAGCGTCGCGTCGCCGGCGAGCTGCTGGATTCCCGCGAGCCCATCATCAGCCGCGTTGAGCCCGGCCTTGAGCATGCGCAGCGCAAGCGGGCTCAGCTCGAGCATCCGGCGGCACCAGGCGACCGTCTCCTTTTCCAGCTCATCCAGCGGCACGACCTTGTTGACAAGGCCCATCTCGAGCGCCTGCATGGCGTCGTACTGCTCGCACAGAAACCAGATCTCGCGCGCCTTCTTCTGCCCGACGATGCGAGCCAGCAGGCCCGCTCCGTATCCTCCGTCGAAACTGCCCACGCGCGGCCCGGTCTGTCCGAATCGGGCGTTGTCAGCCGCGATCGTCAGGTCGCAGACCACGTGCAGGACGTTGCCGCCACCGATCGCGTAGCCGGCGACCATCGCGATCACGGGTTTCGGCAGGCGGCGGATCTGGACCTGCAGGTCGAGCACATTGAGTCGGCCGGTGCCCTTCGGGTCGATGTAGCCGTCATCCCCTCGAATCCGCTGGTCGCCGCCTGAGCAGAAGGCCTCGGTGCCGGCCCCAGTGAGGATGACAACGCCGATCTGAGGATCGTCGCGTGCGATCTCGAAGGCTCGCGACATCTCGAAGACTGTCGTCGGACGGAACGCGTTGCGCACCTCGGGCCGGTTGATGGTGATCTTGGCGATGCCGTCCCAGGTCTGGTAAATGATGTCGCTGTACCGGCCGGACCGCCGCCAGCCGGGCGATCGTGATTTTGCTTCTCGCGCCCTACGACCTTTCAAGCTGGCACTCCTAGAGCGATCGCTAGCACTATTCGAAATCGTACCTGATCCCGTGGTGCGGCTACGCACGCTTACGCGACTTGCGCCGCGGAAACAGGCTCAGGATCTTCGCGTAGTCTGCGGGCGTATCGATGTCGTCCGGACGGCCAGGCGCCGGCACGGTGTCGAGAAGCTCTGGGTGGCCGTCGAGGATCTGGCGGGCGCCTGCATCGCCCGCCAGGGCATAGATCTGCTCCCACATCTCGCGAGCGAGCACCACCGGCGGCGTCCATTGGTTGCGCCGCTTGGACACCGCGACGGCGGGACGTGAGCCCTCCCGGCGCCAAGCGCGCAGCAGTGCCGCGACTGTGCGCGAGCCGACGAGCGGCTGGTCGCCAAGCAGCACGACCGCCGCCTCGATCTCAGGCCTCAATGCACGAAGGCCGGCCTTGAGCGAAGAGGCCATGCCCGTGTGCGCGTCGGGATTGTGTACGAGCTCCGCAGCGCCGTCGACCGCGGCCTTCACGTCGCTCGTGGAATACACGACCACGACCTGGTGGCATCCTCCTTCGGATGCCGCTTCGACCGCGTGCCTCACCATCGGCCTACCGTCGAATTCGAGGAGCAGCTTTTGCGAGCCGGGCATCCGCGAGCTCGACCCGGCCGCAAGGACGACCGCCCCGACTGGAAGGAGCGCCGCGGCAAGGCGCTCGAACGGAGGTCGCGCCGATCGAATCCATTCCACCTCGGCATCCGCGCGGAGGGCGAGCTCGGCGAAGTCGCGCAGTCGCCCGCTGTCGCCGTCGACCAGGAGAAGCCGCCTGCCGGCGAGAGCGGTGAGATCGGGAACGGAAGCGGGCAGCGTGATTACTGCCAGTGATCGGCAGTCGTCACGCGCCGCCACGTGCTGAAGGGCGGGCTCGATATCGCGCCCGCGCACGACCACGCTATGTGGTCCGTCGGGCTCACGATAGGTACGCCCCCGAATCGGCAGCTCGAGGTCGCTCATGACGAAGACGGTCACCTGTCCAGCATGCCAGACAGCGCCGGTTAGTCTTTAGATGTGCCGCTCCTTGGTGCTCATGTCGACTCGTCCGGTGGCCTCCACCTGGCTTTCGAGCGCGCCGCCGCCATGGGTGCTGAGGCGATCCAGGTTCACCCCACGCCGCCCGGGTTCTGGGGATCGCCCAAGCTGGATGAAGGACGGATCTCGAGCTTCAAGGAAGCCGCCGACAAGCACGGCCATCCCCCCTTCTACTTCCACGCCGTGTATCTGATCAACCTTGCCGGTGACGACCCGGCCATGCGGCAGCGGTCGGAAAGCACGCTGTCCGGCTATTTGAAAGCGGCCGACGAGCTGGGGATCAACGGCGTGATCTTCCACACGGGCTCACACAAGGGCGCGGGCTTCGAGGCGCGGCTGCCGAACATAGTCGAGCACCTGAAGAATGTGCTGGAGCGCGCCGACCCCAAGGGCGCCCGCCTGCTCATCGAGAACAACGCGGGGCTCGGCGGATGCGTGGGTGCGCGCTTCGAGGAGATCGCCCAGATGCTCACGGCGCTGGCGGACCCTCGCGTGTCGGTCTGCTTTGACACCTGCCATGCATTCGCCTCCGGCTACGACGAGCGGACCGCCGCGGACGTCACGCGCACCCTGGACGAGCTCGACAAGGTGATTGGGCTCAAGCGGGTCGACGTCATCCACTGCAACGACTCGGTCACCGGGCTCGGGTCCAATCGAGACCGCCATGCCAACATCGGCACAGGGCAGATCGGCGAGGATGGGTTTCGCGCGTTGCTCAGGGAGCCACGTCTCGCCAAGCTCCCGTTCATCCTCGAGGTGCCCGGAGCCGGCGAGGGGCCGGACGCCGAGCAGGTCGAGGTGCTGAAGCGCCTGGCGCGGGGCTGACGGGACTACTTAAGCGAGCTCCCGCCTGCGCTCGCCGGTCTGGGCGGCTCCGAGCGCCGGCGCTCTTGGTTCGAACAGTCGCCGAGCAATCGCCCTGGTCACCGACCGCCGGGCCGAAGCAACCAGGCGCCGGTTTTCGGCCTCGCGCTGCATGTCCTGGACATGGCGCCAGGCGACCTCTTCGTTCTGGTACATGTTCATCATCATACCTTCGTAACTATCATAATCGCTACATCGGTTACATAACTGGTAACTGAGTAGTGCAGGTTATGGATAGAATCAACGGGCGACATGGCTGATCGAGAGACCGCAACCGGCGCTCTGGGGCTGGTCCAGGCCTTCGTCAACACCGTGGATCTCGAGGCCGGAACCGAGGCTTTTAAAGACCAAAACACGCTCAAAACGTGGCTGGTTGCACGCGGCCTGATGGACGGCAGCCAGGACGCCGACGGCGGACACCTGAAACACGCTATTGCGGTCCGCGAGGCGATCCGCGGCATGATCGGCGCCAACTCGGGCGCGGCCTTCTACCCGCTCGACATCGCCACGCTCAACGAGGCGGCAGGGGCAAGCCGGTTGCGCGCGCGCTTCGGCTCCGATGGCAAGGCTCGACTCGAGCCCGAAGCGGGTGGGGTCGAAGGTGCATTAGGACGGATCGTCGCGGCGGTGTTCGCCGGCATGTCGGAGGACGAATGGACCCGCCTCAAGCTGTGCGGCTCGCAGTCCTGCCGCTGGGTGTTCTACGACAGCTCTCGCAACCACTCGAGCCGTTGGTGTCGTATGGCCTCCTGCGGAAACCGTCAGAAAGCCAGGCGGTTCCGCGAGCGAGCGAAAGCAACCTGAGCCGGCGGCTCTCAGCCCTATCGTTGTCGCAGTGAACAAGACTCGGGCGGAAGCGTTCAGCGATGGGGTCTTCGCTGTCGCCGCGACGGTTCTCGTCTTCGCCATCGCAGCGCCCGACGTCGGAGCGGGCCTCCTTTCGAACGCACTGCTTGAAGAGTGGCCGTCGTACGCCGCCTTTGCGATCAGCTTTCTGACCATCGTTGTCATCTGGGTCAACCACCATGTCGTGTTCGACTCGATGGATCGAGTCGATCGCCCGCTTCTCTTCCTGAATGCGCTTCTGCTTTTGACAGTCGCCGTCATCCCATTTCCCACCGGCGTGCTGGCCCACTACCTGCAGGCTGGCCACGACCAGCAAGCCGCCGCATTCGCGTACGGCCTGGCGATGTCGGCGATGGCGATTGCCTTCAGCTGCTTCACGCTGTATGCGCGCCGCTTCCGCCGCTCTTACGTGCCGCTCGATTGGATCGGCTTTTCGTTCGGGCTGGCGCTCTACCCGCTCGCGACTCTTCTAACGCTCGCCGACTTCCGGCTGAGCCTGGTCATCTACGCGTCGATAACTGTCTTCTACCTGGTGTTGCCGATCATCAGGGAGCGTTTGACCCACTCAAGCGATTGAGCTTTTTCGCGCCTCGCGCATGAAAGCGCCGGAGCCGCCGAAGCGGACGGCGGTGATCTCCGCAAGGATCCCTAGAGCCGTCTCCTCCGCGCCGCGACCGCCCAGGTCGAGGCCGACAGGGCCATGCACGCGCGACAGCTGCTCCTCGGTGAAACCCTCGGATCGCAAGGCGTCGAAGCGGTTCTGGTTGGTCTTTCGGCTGCCGATCGCGCCGATGTAGCCGACCTCTTTACCCAGCACCGATCGCAGGGCCGGGAGGTCGAATTTCGGATCGTGCGTGAGGATCACGACGTAGGTCGAGTTGTCCAAAGTGAGCTTCGACATCGCCTCGTCAGGCCAGGACACCATCAGCTCGTCGGCCTCGGGGAATCGCTCCTTGGTGGCGAACTTCGAGCGCGCGTCAACCACCGTTACGCGGTAGCCCATCAGCTTGGCCAGCTTGTGAAGCGGGATCGCGATGTGAATTGCGCCGACGATCACGAGGTGGGCCGGCCGGCGCAGAGGCTCCACGAACACGTCGCCATCGCGGCGGGCAAGCTCGCTGCCGGAGGGCGCGCCCGGAGTCAATTCCGCCTGGCCGGTGACGAGGTTCGTGCGCAGAGTCGCCGCCTCGTTTCTCTCGAGCATCGCGATCAGCCGCTTGTGGGCAGGCGCCAATGGCTGCACGAAGACTTCGATGTGGCCTCCACAGGCGAGGCCGACCTCGAACGCGACGTCGTCGGCGACGCCGAAAGCGGCAAGCTTCGGCTTGCCGGTCTTGAGGACCATCTGGGCTTCCTCGAAGACGGCGCCTTCTATGCAGCCGTTGGAGACGGAGCCCGCCATCTTGCCCGACCGCGTGACCACCATCTTGGATCCAAGCGGTCGCGGGCTGGAGCCCCATGTCTCGACCACCGTCGCGAGAGCGATCTCCTCCCCCGCCCGGGTCCATTCCTCCAGCTCCTCGAGAACTTCACGCATGGCCTTCTATCTTCGCGATGGGCGGTTGCCCAGGCCCGCCAGCAGCCGGCCGAGGTCGTCGAGGGCCTGGACGTTGTGAGCGGTGAGGAAGTCGTCGCAGTGCGGGAGCGCAGCGGCCATGCCGCGGGTCAGCGGCTGGTATCCCTCCGATCCGATCAGCGGGTTGAGCCAGATCAGCCTGTGAGCCGAGCGCCTGAGATGGATCAGCTCAGCAGTGAGCTGCGCTGGATCGCCGCGGTCCCAGCCGTCGCTGACGATGATGACGACAGCGCCGTGGCCGAGCACACGTCGGGCCCAATGGCGGTTGAAATCGCCGAGCGCGTCGCCGATCCTGGTGCCTCCACTGAAATCGTGGACTCCTTTGCTGAGCGAGTCGAGAGCACGGTCAAGGTCGCGCTGGCGGAGCAATCGCGTGACTCGAGTCAATCTGGTGGAGAAGACAAAGGCCTCGAGGTCCTCCCGTCGCGCGATTGCGTGGGCGAAGATCATGAGCAGGCGCGAATACTTCTCCATCGAGCCGCTCACGTCACAGATGAGGACGATCGGGCGGCGACGAAGCCTCGGGCGCCGGCGAAACAATTGCATCAGCTCGCCGCTCGAACGGATCGCGTGGCGAGCAGTTCGCCTGAGATCGATCCGTCCCGTCTTCGCGGGCCGCAGCCGGCGGGTCTTCCGCTCAGCCACGCGCCAGGGCGCCTGTTCGATCAGGCGCCGCACCTGCTGCATCTCCTGCCACGTCATCTCCTCGAAGTCCTTGTTCCGTAGCAGCTCCTCGGCGCTGTAACCGCTGGAGCTGGCCGGGACGACCGTCACATCCTGCTCGCGGCTCATCTGAGACTGGTTCAGCCCAAGGGCGTTCGCCCACGCTTTAGCTCTCTCTGGCGGCAGTGGCAATGAGCGGCTGAGCCCTGGCATCTGGCCGGCGGACGCTCGCGGGTCGTGGGGCGCCCAGAAGATGTCGAAGGCCGCTTCGAAGGTGGCGATGTCCTCTTTTCTGCTCACGAAGACCGCCCGGAGAGCGTTCCTGAAATCGACCTGGTTCCGCAGCGTGACGTGGTTCAGAGCTCGAGTCGCGTCGGTGAGTCGCCTAGGGCCTGCCTCCATACCCGCGTCATGGAGCAGTCGCGCAAAGGCCCCCAACCGGGGAAGAAGGTCCGTGCTCGGCTCAGGCACCTCTCGCCTTCTCGACCATGGCGGGAACCTGTTCGCGGACCCGCTCGAGATCCTCCTGGTACTTGAGCGCTGCACCCAGGGTCGCATCCACAAGGGCCGGGTCGATGCGCTTGGCGCCGAGGGCGGCCAGCGAGCGGGCCCAGTCCAGCGTCTCCGCGACGCCGGGCACCTTGTACAGGTCCATGCCCCGCAAGCCCTGGACCAGCGCTGCCACCTCGCGCGCAAGTCCATCCGCGGCCTCAGGGGCACGCGCCCGCACGATCTCCACCTCTTTCTCGAGGTCGGGATAGTCGATCCAGTGGTAGAGACATCGGCGCTTGAGCGCGTCGTGCACCTCACGGGTCCGGTTTGAGGTGATGACCACCAAAGGCGGATTCTTCGCCTTGATGGTTCCGATCTCCGGGATGGAGACCTGGAAGTCGGATAGCAGCT
>JALYYG010000041.1 GCA_030946685.1 Candidatus Dormiibacterota bacterium
CCCCCCCGCGGAACCCCCACCTGTTTTGAGCGTGCCAGTAGGTGTTTTGTAGGTTTGCTGGGGTGACGGCCGGAGTGAATCCGGCCTGAAGCTCACCTTAGTCTTGTTCATTAATATTCCGTCCTGAAGACGGCCGCGGCTGTGATCACTATGTGGTTGGCGGTGGCCTGTGCGATCACCGGGGTGATCAGGATTAGGTTGTAACGCAGCGTCACTTGCAATGGCGCGTTGTTCGATGCGGGGTTGATGGCGCTGCACGGGCCGGCCGCGGCCGACGGGTACTCCCCACCGGGTGCGTTCATGAGCGGCGTCGCCTCGACGGTCGTTGGCGGGCTCGGTTCGGTGACGTAGAGCCAGGCAGCATTGGCAGGCGGCGTCGCGGTGGTGATCGGTCCTTGGGGGCAGGGTTCCGACACTGGCATTCCGATCAGCTGAGATGTGACTGTGGCCTTCACGTCGGCGTTGGTCGGCAGCCGTGTCGAAGCGCGAACAGCGGCCCTCGCACCTTCGCGCGCGGCATGGCTCAGCGTGTCGTAGTAGAAGACGGCGCGTCCGATATCGACGATCCCGAATAGCAGGAGCAGGAGGACCGGGGAGATGAGGGCGAACTCGATCAACGACTGCGACGCCTGGCTTCTGAACCTCACGGACCACCCACCGTCATGTGCGTGTTCGAGGCTAGGTGAAAGGTTCCGAACTGGGCTGTCACCAGAGGTGTAAGCGGACCGTACGTGTGGAGCACTATGACGTTGAGGTCCTGCAGGCTCTGACCGGTTGCGGGGGTCGTGAAATCGACCCCCGATATGTTGTCGTAGCAGATGTAGAGCCACGTCTGATTGGCGGACGGGGGATATGCCGAGCTTGCGTATGGCGGATTGTGATAGGCGTTGCCGTCGGTCGGGTTGGGGCACGTCGCGCCAGGGTTCTTCAGCGTTGACGCTGGTAGCGAGATCGCGGCCAGCTCGGCGTCCACTGCGGCTTTGATCTGAGCGTCGTACAGGTACGGATGCGCAAGCTGGGGGGCATCGAACCATGCTCCATGTCGCGCACCTTCGCGCGAGGCGCTTGAAAGGGCCTCCGAAATGTATGACGCTCGGCCGATGTCAACGAGGCCGCCGACCAGCAGCAGCAGGACCACCGACGAGAGCGCGAACTCGACCATCGACTGCCCAAATTGGGAGTGCAAACCGCAAGTTCGAGTCGAGTTAGGGGGGCGCGGCACCGGACTATCTTGCCTATGATGGGTCGGACGTGCGCACGACTATGACCGGCCTTACGTCCCGAAGGCCGTTCACACTCCTCGGCATCGTCCTCGCCTTGCTCGTAATCGCCGCGTTCGTCCTTGTAGCACTAAACGCAAGTACGGCCTCAGTTGGTCAAACGCAAAACCTGGTGGTGGCGACCAAGGACCTACCGCCCCGAATCCCGATCGACGCGGGATCCCTGGTGATCAAGCCCATCCCGGTTTCCGCCGATTATCCGAAGGTCTTCTTCACGAAGATTGATGACGTCAAGGGGATGATCCCCCTGGTCACCATCGTCAGCGGCCAGGCGATCAGCTCGAACCTGGTCGCCAAGCCGAACCAGCCGCTTGGCGCCCAGTCCGAGTTCCTGCCGATCCCATCCGGGTACGTCGCGCTCACCATTCCCACGAGTGAGGAGCAGGGTGTCGCTGGGAACATCCACCCGGACGACTACATCGCCGTCATCGCCACAGTGACGTCGGGGTCCAAGGTGGCGAGCAAGACAGTGTTCGTCAATCTTCACGTGATCCGGGTCGGAATGGACGCCTCGTCCGGTGGCGGCGCCGCGGCTAACGCCACGAGCCTGACCGTGGTGGTCACCGAGTGCCAGGCCGAGTTCATCACCTGGTTTTTGACGTACGCGTCGCTTAAGTACACGCTGGAGTCGTACCAGGACTATTTGCAGGGGACACAGGCCAAGGACCCGAACTGTCAGAACGTAAGCGCCGCCACCGGAGTGACCCTGCAATTGGTGCAGAAGACCTTCCCAACGCTCTTCTAGGTGGACATGCCCCCAACCCTAGTCACGTTGATCATCGCGGTGCCCATGGCGGCGGCGATCGCGGTCTTCTTCTGGAGCCTCGACCGCATACGCAGGGAGCGCACCGCCCCGGCGGCATCGGAGCCGGCGCCCAGGGCGACGCCGCGCGAATTGGTCGAGCGTCTTCTCCGCCCCGCCGCGGACAACCTCAGCCAGCGCCGGAGCGGGCGCGGCAGACCGACATTGACGGAGGACCTGGCTCGCGCTGGCCTCCACATCACGCCTCCTGAATATCTCCTGATCCGGATCGGAGCCGTGGTCCTGGGAGTGCTGATCGGTCTGCTTCGGTTCGGAATCTCGGCTGGCCCGATCGTTCTGGGCGTTGTGGCTTTCATCGTCCCGCCGCTGGTGGTCGCGTACCTGCAGCGCCGCAGGCAGAACCTCTTCAACGAACAGCTGACCGCCATGCTGCAGCTGCTGTCGAACTCGCTGAAGACGGGCTACGCGATCGACAGGGCTCTCGAAACCGTGGCCACCAAGTCACGGCCGCCGGTTTCAACAGAGTTCGAACGCGTGACCACCGAGATCACGCTCGGCACCTCTGTCGAGGACGCGCTCAGCGCGCTGTTGCTTCGAATCAACAGCCCGGACCTCGAGTTCATCGTCACCGCGATCCTGCTCCACACCCGCGTCGGCGGAAACCTGGCCGAGGTCCTCGACACCATCTCCGACACGCTTCGGGATCGACTGCAGACAAAGCGCGACATGAGCGTCCTCACCGCTCAGTCGCGCGCTTCCGCCACCATCATCACGGGCTTGCCGATCCTGCTCGCGCTCGGCCTGTACATTTTTGTCCCAGGCTACTTCGCGCCCATGACCACGACGTTGATCGGCTACGTACTCTTGGGCATTGCCGGCCTGCTCATCCTGATCGGCAACATCCTCATCAACCGCATGACCGCGCTGCAGGCCTAGCTCGAATGCTGCTGGTCGCCGTTTCGGCAGGAATCATCTGCGGAGTTCTCGTGGCTGCGTTTTTCTTTGCTCTCGACCGCAACCTCGCCGCTACGGCAGCGCCCAACGGCGTGTGGAGCGCGCCGCAGGTCAGCACACCGTTTCTGAAGCGCCTCGAAGCGGCGGCATACCCGTTGGCCTCGCGCTTGCCCGCGCTGGCGGCGGGCGAGCTCCGTCAGAAGCTCAGCCGCGCGGGCGACCCCGGCAACCTGACCCCTGCCGGCTTCCAGGCGGTTCGCTATGGCCTGGCTGCGCTCTTCGCCATCGCCGGCCTGGCGGTCGGCCTGCTGCTGCGGCTGCCGTTTCCCACACTGATAACTGCCGTGGTCACCGGCGGGGCGTTGGCGGTGTTCGGCTACTTCCTCCCCCTGCTGTGGCTGAGCCAGAGGATCTCCACGCGGCGGCACCAGATACAGCGCTCGCTGGCGGAGGCCACCGACCTGCTGACGTTGGTCGTGGAGTCCGGCATGAGCCTCGATGAGGGCCTCCTCAGCATCACCGAGCGATTCCACAACGCGCTGGGAGACGAGATCGGCAAGGTGCTGCGCGAGATACGGCTGGGGCGTCCTCGAATGGCGGCGCTGGAGCACATGGCCGACACGTGCGGAGTAGCGGACCTTCACCACCTGGTCGAGTCGATTGTGCAGTCGGACCAGATGGGGGTTCCGATCGCGCGCCTGCTCAGGGTGCAGGCGACCGAGATGCGGCGGCGGCAGCGGCAGACCGCGCAGGAGCGCGCCGCTCAGGCCTCGTCGCGGATGGTGTTCCCCATGGTCGGGTGCATCTTTCCGGTCCTTTGGATCGTGTTGCTGGGGCCCGCGATCATCCAGATCCTCAAGTCTCTGCGCTAGACGTGAGCAGTCGCGTGACCCCACGGGGTCTGCAGCCGTCGTTCAATGATCTCGACAAGCCGCTCTACACCATCAGCGTTGCCGCCGAGATCCTCGAGACGCATCCGCGGACGCTGATGCTCTACGAGGATGCGGCCGTGCTCGAGCCGCATCGGACGCCTACGAACAGGCGGCGGTACTCGCAGCGTGACATCAGCAAGGTGCAGGTGATCCAGTACTTGACTCGCGAGAAGGGGGTCACGCTCGCGGCCGTGCGCCACATCCTGAGCTTGTTCGAGGTGATGAAGAAGCACAGGGTGGAGCCGCCGGCAAACCTACGTGAGATCTTCGATCGGTACTCGCAGATTATTTAGCGGAGCCGAGGCACGTCGGAGTGATGGTTGCGCCCGCTGAAGGTCTGGGATGAGGGAGTTGACGCGACGTGCGACGGCGTGACGGGCGCGTGGTGTCATTTGGACGTTGGGGACTGGGAAGACGGAGTTGGAGTGAGGCACGGAGACCCCCAAACTAGTTTGCGTCGGCGACGGCGAGAGATTCTTTCTGTAAACGCAGGATTGACAAGCGAACGCTTGTTTGGTACTATTTTCTCATGTTGGGGGAGGGGGGTACAAAGTTCTCGGATCTCCAGACCGCGGCTCGGGCCTTCCTGGCCAGTGGTGAGACCGGCATCGAGCTAAAGGATTTTCGGGTTGTCATCGACTCTCAGGAGGGTGACTTCGCCGCGCGGACGCGCGATGTGCGCAAGGTCGGGGGTCATCTAAGCAACGGCGCAGCCGGCGTCGTCAGCTGGATCGGGCGCACCTGCGGCATGTCCTCCAGCTCGGTTGCGGACCGACTCTGCGTCGGCACCCAACTTGAGTCGCTGCCCAAGATCGCCGAGGCGCTGCGCACTGGGCAGATCAGCTATCAGTCCACCGCCTTGCTCTGCCACCTGCGTGACCAGCTTGGCGACCAGGCAGAGCTCTTTGACGAAGACGAGGAAGACTACTCGCGGCGCCGCCTGCACCTCAGCTTGATGGCGGACGGCATGCACGCGATCGATGGCATCCTCGACCCTGCCGGCGGCGCCGCGCTGCGGACGGCGCTGGACACGCTATCCAAGCGGAAGGGACCGGAAGACGACCGCGACCACAAGCAGCGGATGGCCGACTCCTTGGTCGAGCTGGTCCACCACGCCATGGACGAGGGCACGTTGCCCAGGCGCAACGGCGTCAAGCCGCACGTCACGCTCACAACCACGATCGAGGGCCTGAAGAACGAGCTCGGCGCACCGCCCGCTGATCTAGAGCTCTCACTGCCGATCTCCACTCGAACGCTCGAGCGCATCGCTTGCGACTCCACGATCTCGCGCGTGCTGCTTGCCGACTCGATGGTGATCGATGTCGGCCGGGCGACGCGGGTGGTCTCGGCGCCGACTCGCCGCGCGCTGCGGACCCGAGACGGTGGTTGCCGGTGGCCGGGTTGCGACCGGCCGGTCAACTGGTCGACGCCTCATCACATCGAGTTCTGGGCGCGAGGTGGCGCGAACAACCTACCCAACCTGGTCCTGCTCTGCTTCTTCCACCATCGGCTCGTGCATGAGGGCGGATGGCAGGTGGTCAAAGCCGGCCGAGAGTTTCGATTCCTGCCGCCCGAGCGGGTGGTGATGAGACGCGCCCGAGGGCCCGGGATAAGCTGGGCAGCTTGAGCCACGAGGCTCTCGCTCGCTTATTGTGTTCTCGATGGATGACGGCCTCCAGCGGCTGACCCAACCACTGGTTAGGGACGGAGGTCGCCTCCGGCCCGCGTCGTGGGACGAGGCTCTCGACAAGGCGGCAGCCGGGTTCGAGGCTGCACGGGCTTTCGGACCGAACGGCTTCGGCATGTTCAGCTGTTCCAAGACGACGAACGAGATGAACTTCGTTGCGCAGAAGTTCACGCGTGTGGTCATGGGCAGCAACAACGTCGACAGCTGCAACCGCACTTGACATGCTCCCAGCGTCGCCGGTCTGGCGACAGTGTTCGGAGCCGGAGGAGGAACCTCGTCGTATCGCGAGGTTGAAGAGACGGACTTCGTCATCCTGTGGGGCTCGAACGCTCGTGAGACCCATCCGATCTTCTTCCATCACCTGCTGCGGGGAGTTCGCAGGGGTGCCCGCCTTGTGGCAGTAGATCCGCGTCGCACTGGCTCAGCCGAGTGGGCCGACATGTGGCTTGGCATCGACGTCGGCAGCGACATCTCGCTGGCTAATGCGATGGCACGCGAGATCATCCACGGGGGCCTTGCAAACACCGAGTTCATTGCCCGCGCTACGACGGGGTACGAGGACTTCGCCCGCTGCGTCGAGGCTTACCCGTTGGAGCGCGCCGAACAGGAGACGGGGGTTCCGGCGGCCGCGATCAAGGAGGTCGCGCTCGCTTACGCCCGCGCCGACAGAGGAATGATCTGCTGGACGCTCGGCATCACGGAGCATCACAACGCGACCGACAACGTCCTCGCCCTCATCAACCTGGCCCTCCTTACGGGCAAGGTCGGCCGCTATGGCTGCGGCCTGAATCCGCTTCGCGGGCAGAACAACGTCCAGGGCGGGGGCGACATGGGCGCGATTCCAGCGAGGTTCCCTGGCTTCCAGGACTTGCAGGATCCCAAGATCCACGCCAAGTTCTCGAGCGCGTGGGGCGGCGCGAAGTTTCCCACCAAGAAGGGCTACCACCTCAGCGAGATGTTCGAGGCGATGGAGCGCGGCGAGCTCAAGTCCGCGTACATCGTTGGTGAGAATCCAGCTCGATCAGAGGCCGATCAGACTCGCGCGGTACGCCTGCTCAGCGGACTCGACCATCTTGTCGTCCAGGACATCCTCCTCACACAGACCGCCGAGCTCGCCCACGTCGTGCTGCCCGCGGCTGCCGGTTGGGCCGAATCGGAAGGCACCGTGACCAACAGCGAGCGTCGCGTCCAGCGCGTGCGCCGGGCGCTCGAGCCGCCGCCGGGCGCACGCGACGATATCGAGCTCATCTGCGAGCTCGCCAAGCGGCTCGGACACGATTGGGGTCACCCGACCGCCGAGGCGGTCTGGGACGAGTGCCGCAGCCTGTCACCGATGCACGCCGGAATGTCCTACCGGCGCCTGGACGAGCTGGGCGGAATCCAGTGGCCCTGCGTCGACGAGAATCATCCCGGCACCGAGTTCCTTCATGCGCGCCTTTGGAAGGACCCTGTCGAGGGCCCGCTCGCGCCCTTCCATGCCGTCGAGCACGACCCACCTGTCGACCTGCTCACCGAGGAGTTTCCAATCCGGCTGACGACCGGGCGGCGGCTCGACTCGTTCAACACGGGCGTGCAGACAGGGGGTTACAGCTCGCCCCTGCGCACGCGCGAGGCTCTCCTCATCTCGCCCGCTGACGGCGCGCGCCTTGGGATCGACGACGGGGAGCGCGTACGCGCGAGCTCGCGGCGAGGCTCGGTCGAGGTGCCGGTGCGCTTCGATGCGTCGCTCCGCCCTGGACTCGCCTTCATGACCCTGCACTTTCCTGACCAGGTAGCGACCAACGTGCTGACCATTGATGCCACCGATCCCAAGTCGGGCACTGCCGAGTTTAAAGCGAGCGCGATTCGAATCGACAAGCTAGTGGCGGCCCCAGTTACTTAGTGGACATAAGGACCACCGGGGGGCCCCCGTCCGCGGAGGAGATCGCGGCGGTCGACGGGTACCTGGGCGTGCCGGAATCGCTCTGGGAGGGCGGCGCCCGCGCAGCGCAAGACGATCACCTCGCCTACGGCGGCCGGGCGGCCCGCTCGCGCCGCCATCTTCTCCTGCCCGTCCTTCATGCGCTGCAGGACCACATCGGTTGGGTCAGCCGCGGGGCCCTCGAATACGCCTGCCGCCGGCTGGCCATCCCACCCGCGGACGCGTACGGCGTGGCGAGCTTCTATGCGCGTTTCGCGCTCGAGGAGCGGCCGCCCCTGGCCGTGCATGTCTGTGACGACATCGCCTGCAAGTGCGCCGGTGCGGATGACCTTTGCGCTGCCCTTGAGAAGGGATTTGGCCGCGCAGGCACGGCAGATGCCGGCGGCTCGGCAGCCTGGTATCGGAGCCCGTGCCTCGGTCTATGTGATCGGGCCCCTGCTGTGCTGGTCGAGCGAGCGGGTGCCGCGGGTCATCATGCCGACGCTCGAATCGCCCCAGCAACCTATGACGCCGTCAACGCCGTGCTCAACGGTGGCCGGCCCGCCGCGGAGCCTGGTCCGCCGCCGCAAACGGTACATGGCGCGGTCAGGCTGCTGCGCCGAGTCGGGGTGGTGGATCCCGACAGCATCGACAGCTACAGGCAGGTGGGTGGATACCGGGCGCTGCGACGCGCGCTCGAGATCGGTTCCGAAGGCGTCATCCGCGAGCTGACCGAGGCCAAACTTCTCGGACGCGGCGGCGCCGCCTTTCCAACAGGGCGCAAGTGGGACGCCGTGAGCAAGGTCCCGGTCCGTCCGCACTACCTGGTGTGCAACGCCGACGAGTCCGAGCCTGGAACGTTCAAGGACCGCGTCCTGATGGAGGGCGATCCGTTCGCCGTGGTCGAGGCGATGACCATCGCCGCCCTCGCGACAGGTTGCGACCAGGGTTACCTCTACGTCCGCGGCGAGTACCCGCTTGCGCGGCGGCGGATCGAGCACGCGATTGCCGAAGCTCGAACCCGCGGGGTCCTCGGCGACGACATCGAGGGAACGGGCGCGCACTTCGACATCGAGGTTCGCCGAGGAGCCGGCGCATACATCTGCGGGGAGGAGACGGCTCTGTTCAATTCGATCGAGGGGAAGAGGGGAGAGCCGCGCAACAAACCCCCGTTTCCAGTCCAGGTCGGGCTGTTCGGTAAGCCCACCCTGGTCAACAACGTGGAGACGCTGGTCAACGTTCTTGACATCCTCAACGAGGGCAGCGCGGCCTTCGCGAAGATCGGGACGTCTGACTCGACCGGGACCCGGCTGTTCTGCCTGTCCGGGCACGTGCGCGCTCCCGGTCTCTACGAGGTCCCGATGGGCACGACCCTTCGCGCTCTGGTCGAGCTGGCCGGGGGCCTCCGTGATGGCAGGACGCTGCGCGCGGTACTCCTCGGCGGCGCCGCCGGCTCATTCGTGACCGAGGCGCAACTCGACGTGCCGCTCAGCTTCGAGGGCACCCGGGCGATCGGGGCGACCCTTGGCTCCGGCGCGGTCATCGTCCTCGACGACACGGCCGAGCTCGAG
This sequence comes from Candidatus Dormiibacterota bacterium, assembly GCA_030946685.1. Classification (GTDB taxonomy): domain Bacteria; phylum Chloroflexota; class Dormibacteria; order Dormibacterales; family Dormibacteraceae; genus Palsa-872. Next base: position 9,088 of record JALYYG010000041.1, read on the forward strand.
CAGCTGCTGCTTCGCATTGCCCGCTTTTTCCGCGACGAGTCATGCGGCCAATGCGTCCCGTGCCGCGTTGGGACCGTGCGGCAGGAGGAGGCGCTGACGCGAATCCTCGGCGAGCGGGACAAATCCCGCCGCGAAAGCGACATCACTCTACTGACCGACATCGCCCAGGCCATGCGCGACGCTTCGATCTGCGGCCTCGGCCAGACCGCGGCCAACGCGATCGGGTCGGCAGTGATCCAGCTGAAGATGGTGGGCACCTCATGAGCGGGGTGTTCGTCGGGTTGCCCAAGCGACTGGTCAAGTTCAGCATCGACGGCCAGGACGTGCAGGTGCCTGAAGGCACGACCATCCTGGAGGCCTGCCGCCAGCTCGAGATCGACACGCCGACCCTGTGTCAGCTCGAGACCTTGACGCCCGTCAATGTCTGCCGTGTCTGTGTCGTCGAGGTTGAGGGATCGAGAGTCCTCGTCCCCGCGTGCTCGCGCAAGGTCGAGGCCGACATGAAGGTCCGCACCGACTCTGAGCGCGTGCGCCACAGCCGCCGGCTGGTCCTCGAGCTGCTCGCATCCTCGGTCGACATGTCCCTGTGCGCACCCGAGGTTCGGGGCTGGATCACGCGCTACGGCGCAGAGCCGCAGCGCTTCGGCGCAGAGTCGGCCACAGTCGCCCAGCCCGTGAAGATCGACAACGAACTCTATGTGCGCGACTACTCGCGGTGCATCCTTTGCTACAAGTGCGTCGAGGCGTGCGGCGTCGACGCTCAGAACACTTTTGCAATCGGCGTCGCAGGGCGCGGGTTCGACGCTCATATCTCGACCGAGCACACTGTCGAGCTGCCAGAATCTGCGTGCGTCTACTGCGGCAACTGCATCGGTGTGTGCCCAACTGGCGCGCTCATGTTCAAGAGTGAATACGACATGCGGCAGGCGGGTACCTGGGATCAATCGCAGCAGACGGTGACCGAGACTGTTTGCCCTTACTGCGGGGTGGGCTGCATGCTCGAGCTGCACGTACAGGACAACTCGATTGTCAAGGTCACCTCACCTCTCGACCACAGCGTCACCGCCGGTCACCTTTGCGTCAAGGGACGGTTCGGATTCCAATTCGTCCAGCGCAGAGGCCGCGAGCCCAACTCTCAAACATGAAAAGACGCCCGACGCGCGGCGCCGGGCCTCCGTGATTGAGACGCTTAAGCGCTAGTTGTCTCCCGTCTCCTCGCCTGTGAAGTCGTGCTGTGAGTCAAGGCCGGTCTTGTCCTCGGTTTGAGTGGTGTCGGCCGGTTCCGTGGCATCGGTGGCCGCCTCAGCCGCCTCTGCTTGCGCCTTCGCGGCAAGCTTGGCCGCCTTCCGCTGCTGGGCATCCAGTAGGGCCGCTGCCGAAGCCGCGCTTTCCTTTTGCTCCTCGGCCTTGAGCGCGCTCGTCGCTACAGACTTGCTGTTTGCGTGCAGCTTCGCCGCCTGCGTGGAGTGAGCCGTGACGGATGTAATCGCCAGAACGAGTCCCGCCGTGGCCGCGACTGTCGCAGCTCCTACCTTGAAAAGCCTGGTTCTAGGCAATTCGGTTCCTCCTTGGATTGCCGGCTCTTTGGGCCGGTCGATGCTTAGAAACGCCCAGCCTCGCCGAAGTAGGAAGGGAGGCGGGTCTAGTGATCGTTCGTGGTTGCCGATGCGGGTGACCCCGCTCCGCCTGCTGTATGCGGTGTTGTACTTGCCTTCGAGCTCTCACCCGAGTTGGGTGAAGAACCGGCATGCGACGTGGACCCCGACCCCTGATTCCGTTGCGACGACTGCGATGGGTCCGATTCACGACCGCCACCCTGGGTTGGGCGGCCCTCAGCCGCCCCCTGTCCGGCCGGGGTCGCCTTCCCGTGCGCCGCCTTCGGACTTTGAACCGCCTTCGGGCTTGCCGCAGGGATGTGGCCCACAGATTCGATGGCTGACGCGGCTCGCTGCGTCCAGACGCTCGGATCGGGGCTGCCGGTCGCCGCGACAGCTGTCAGCGCGATCCCCGCCGCTCCAATGCCTGCGAGCGCCGGCGCCAGCCGCCACAGGCGGCGGGGTCGTCCGGCCGTCTCCGATTTGAAGCGCGCGTTGGAGAGCAGCGGCGACGGAGGGTCGACTCTGTCAAGGGCGGCTCTCAGCTGCCTCTCGAAACCAGGACTAAGGGTTCGGCGCTCAGGGATCGGCATATGACTCTCGCTCTTTCCGTGAAGACAACGCTCCTGGCGCGTCAAGTGAGAAGGCACCGAGTGTCGCTTCTGAGCCGAGCGTGTCGCGCAGCCGCTCGGCGGCTTGGTGCAGGCGAGTGCCGACTGTGCGCTCCGAAACGCCCAGGGCGGCGGCGATCTCGCGGTTGTTGTAGCCGTGATAGTGCCGGAGGACGATCGCGGCCGCGAGCTTTGGAGGAATGGCCCGAAGGGCGCCGAGTAGGTCGGGCTGGGTGGCAACATCCGCCGGGTCCGCGCCATGCGCCGGCCGTCCAAGGCGACGCAGCAGCTCGCCGACGGATCGAAGGCGCGCGCGCCGCCGATACGAGATCGCCGAGTTGACAGCGATGCGGTGGACCCACGCTTCGGCGGGAGCGTCTGGGCGCCACCTGGGCCAGGCTCTGAAGGCGTGCACGAAAGCGTCCTGTGCGCAATCCTCAGCTTCGGCGGAATCGCCGAGGATGGCCACCAGCGTCCTGAATACCCGCGGATAAGCTGTGCGATAAAGACGATCGAAGTCCTCCGCCGAGCCCGGCAGGTAAGGCTCGGGTCTCGGGTCGGGATTCTTCAACACCAACATCTATAACGGTCGAACGTACGTCGTCTGGTGTCGCGACACGTCGCGATCACCAAGCCGATTACGCGGATGCGGGACTCTACAGGCCGACCGGCTGCACCACGACAGTCATGGCGATGTGCTGCGCGAACAGGGGCATCCATGGCACCGCCACCGGCGAGATTCGAATCTCGACGCTGCTCCCCGGGACGGCGCGCTCCAGCGACTTGCGGGCGTCGGAAGGGCTCAGGCCTCTTATTCGAGCCCGTAATGTGTCCGTTGAGAGCTTGGGGGTGACGAAGCCGAGTGCGGTTCCATACACCGTGATGTCGCCGTTCGCGCCTGTCTGCAGGATCTGCCACGTGATCTGGATCGAGTCTCTGGTCAGCTGCTGGTCTGGCGGGACCTTGACCTCGAGGGCGGAGCGCAACAGGGCCTGCGCATCCGTGTCGGAGAACGCGGTCGCGGCGATAGTGCCGGTGATGGTCATGGTGAACGATGGGACCATGTCGCCCACTTTGTGAGCGCTGAAAACGGTCAGTGTCGGTGGCCCGTTCGGGATGTAACTCATCTGAACTGCCTTGGCCTTCAATGCAACGTCGAGCGCGGCTGTGACCCTCGCCGTCAACACCGTGCGCGCGGCATCCCAGTCGGATTGCTGGATGACCGGCGCGGAGCGCGCGTCCGCACCGCCCGCAATGGCTGCAGGGTTGGTGACGTGAAGACCGTTCGGGTACTGGCCACCGCCGTCGATCACAGTGACGGTGTTGGGCGCGGTGTTCCAGGCCACACCGGCTGACGTGGCGCGAACTGAGACTCTCGCCGGCCGGGTCGGCGTCACGACAGCGTCCGATTGCGTGGCGTATCCGAGCAACCTGACAGTGGCAAGCAGCGTGCCTGATGGAACAGTCAATGTGGCCGGGCACTGGGTTGTACAGGTGAAGACGACCTCACCAGCGGCAAAAGTGGGCGCGACCAAGACTGTGGTGGCGGTTCCATCCATAGCCTGGGTCACTGTCGCCTCGATGTGCTGGGTCTTGAGATCACCGCTTGCCTGGCTGCCTCTGAGCGTCAGATTGGCGACCAGCTTCTGGGGCGGGACGGTCAGCCTTACCGAGGCCGTCTCCGCATACATGAAGCTTCCAAGTACGGCCACGAGCACGGCGACGGCGCTGAGTGCGTAAGCCGAGATCAGCTGATTGCGGTTTAGGACCATAACACCAGGAACGATAGATCCAGTCGGACCTTGTCCGACCGCTTCGCTCTGGATGCCGGCGTGGGCGGGATAATGCTCAGATGCCCATCGTTTGGACTGACCTTCCAGAGGCCAACCGGCTGCTCGAGACCGATTCCTTGGCGCTGCTCATCGGGCTGGTGCTGGATCAGCAGGTCAAGATGGAGAAGGCGTTCGCCGGCCCCTACGAGCTGAAGCAGCGGCTCGGTCATCTCGACGCGCGCCAGATCGCAGCTATGGATCCGGACAAGCTGGCGGAAGTGTTCCGCGAGCGGCCGGCTTTGCACCGCTTTCCGGGAAGCATGGCGCAGCGGGTCCAGGCTCTGTGCCAGGTGGTGGTCAAGGAGTACGGAGGGGATGCCGCCTCGGTCTGGACGGGGGCTCGAGACGGCGACGACCTCGCGGTGCGGATCAAGAAGCTCCCGGGGTTCGGGGACATGAAGGTGAAGATCCTCGTCGCCGTCCTGGCCAAGAAGTTCGGGGTCAAGCCAGACGGTTGGGAGAAGCACGCGGCGAGCTGGCATACCGTTGCCGACGTCGACTCCGAGGAGTCGATGGTGGAGGCCCGCATCGTCAAGCGCGAGATGAAGGCCAAAGCCAAGGCCAAGACCACTTAGCGATCTGATAACGTTTGCCGTCCGGCCGGTCCAGCCGCAGTGAGCTGGGCGACCAGATCAGACGAGACGAGGGAGTTCTAGATGAGAGACTGCACACCCACCCGGGAGGAGTCCCGGGTTTTGGCGAAGGACTATGCGCTCATCCCGGTCTACCGGGAGGTGCTGGCTGACATGCTGACCCCGGTTCGTGCCTACACGCTGCTCTGTCCACCAGGCTCGCCAGGCTTCCTGCTCGAAAGCGTTGAGGGAGGCGAGCGGCTGGCTCGATTCTCATTCATCGGCTTCCAGCCCAAGCCGCTCGAGGTCGGCGACGGGGACCCGCTTCCGGCGCTGCGCTCTGTCGCTGCCGAGGCGACGGCGCCGGTTCGAGGAGTGCCCCGCTTCCACGGCGGCGCGGTGGGCTACCTCGGCTACGAGACCGCGCGCCACTTCGAACGGATGCCTCTGGCCCAAGGCGCCGCGCCTCCGATGCCCGAGAGTGCCTTCCTCCGCGCCGAGGACCTTGTGGTCTTCGACCACGTCACCCGGCGGATGAAGCTGCTGACCATCCACAGGCCAGACCGCGAGGACTACGCGTCTGCAGTTAGCCGCATCGACGAAATGGAGAAGCGCCTGGCGTCGGACCAGGTGTCGGTGGCGCCGACCGGCGTGGATGGAGCGCCATGGAAATCGAACATGACCCCGGGCCAGTTCCACGCGATGGTCGATGCTGCCAAGGAGCACATCCTCGCCGGCGACGCATTTCAAATCGTTGTCTCGCAGCGCTTCCACAAACCTTTGGCGGCGAGACCATTCGACGTGTATCGCTGCTTGCGGGCGATCAACCCCTCGCCCTACATGTTCTTCGTCGCGCTCGGCGGGGATCGGCATGTCGTGGGCACGTCGCCCGAGAAGCTGGTGCAGGTCGAGGGGAAGCGCGTGGAGACGCGGCCGCTCGCAGGGACCCGGAGACGAGGCGCCGATGCTGCCGAGGACGAAAGACTCGAGAGAGAGCTGCTCACCGACCTGAAGGAGCTGGCTGAGCATGTGATGCTGGTCGACCTCGGTCGAAACGATGTCGGTCGGGTCGCACGCCCGGGCACGGTCAGGGTGGAACGCCTGATGGAGGTGGAACGCTACTCGCACGTGATGCACATCTCGTCCAGCGTGAGCGGCGAGCTTCGGCAGGGCTTCACATCGCTGGACGCGCTGAGGGCGGCGTTCCCCGCCGGCACAGTCTCGGGAGCTCCAAAGATCCGCGCCATGGAAGTGATAGCGGCGCTCGAGCCCGAGCAGCGCGGGGTATACGCGGGCTCCCTCGGCTACGTCAGCTTCGGAGGCAACCTCGACATGGCGATCACGCTGCGCACGGTCGTCATCGCGGCCGGCGTCGCGTACGTGCAGGCGGGCGCGGGCGTCGTGGCCGACTCCAGGCCGGAAAGGGAGTTCGACGAGACCCTCGAGAAGGCGGGCGCCATGTTCAAGGCGATCGAGATGGCGGAGGACATGTAGGCGATGAATGCTGCGGCGCCGAGGCTAGCGGTCATCGACAACTACGACTCGTTTACCTACAACCTCGTCCAGTACCTGGGCGAGCTCGGGGTCGAGCCAGTGGTCTATCGCAACGACGCTGTGACCGTCGGAGAGCTCGCGGGCTACGACGGAATCGTCATCTCGCCGGGTCCGGGGACGCCGGAGGACGCGGGCATCTCGACGCAGGCCATCCGAGAGCTAAGCGGGAAGGTTGCCATCCTCGGCGTGTGTCTCGGCCACCAGTGTCTCGGCGAGGCGTTCGGCGCCAGAGTGGTGCGGAACGAGCCGTCGCACGGCAAGACCTCATGGATCCGCCATGACAACTCAGGCGTGCTTGCCGGAGTGAGCGATCCATTCGAGGCCACCCGATACCATTCGCTGATCGTCGAGCGGTCGTCGGTTCCGGATGAGCTCGTGGTGACCGCCTGGACGGCGGACGAGACAGTCATGGGGCTGCGCCACGTTCGTCACCCGACCTACGGGGTCCAGTTCCACCCTGAATCTGTTCTCACCAAGGAGGGCAAGAAGATCCTGGGCAACTTCATACGCCGATCAGCCAGGAACGCGGCGTGATTGACGCGATAGCGAAGCTCGTGACCTCACCCCTACCCCTCCCCACAAGCAGGGAGGGGGCAACGTGTGTTTGCGATGATTGAGTCGATAGCCAAGCTCGTGAGGTGCGTGTCTCTTACCGAAGCCGAGGCATCGGCGGCATTTGAGGAGATCATGCGCGGCGACGCCACGCCAATTCAGATTGCCGGGTTCGTGGTCGCGCTTCGCATGAAGGGCGAGACGGTTGAAGAGCTCTCCGGTTTTGCACGCACCGCGCGTGCGATGGCGACTCCGATCAATGTCGAAGGTGATCTGCTCGATACATGCGGCACCGGCGGCGACGGGCTCTCCACCTTCAACATCTCGACTCTGTCGGCCATCGTCTCCGCGGCGTGCGGCGCACGTGTGGCTAAGCACGGCAACCGCGCCGCCTCATCCATGTGCGGGTCGGCCGACGTGCTTGAGCAGCTCGGCGTGAAGATCGACCTTGGTCCCGAGGGCGTGGCCCGCTGTATCGAGGGCGCCGGCATCGGATTCCTGTTCGCGCCCATCTTCCACCCGTCGTTCCGCTTCGCGGCCGTGCCCCGTCGCGAGCTGGCCATGCGTACCGTGTTCAATGTTCTCGGCCCCCTGTGCAATCCCGCCGGCGCCAGGTACCAGGCACTCGGCGTGGCAGACGGGACGCTCGCGGGCAAGATGGCCGACGTCCTCGTGCGGCTCGGTGTCGAGAGCGCGATCGTGTTTCACGGCGGCGACGGCATGGACGAGCTGTCGGTGAGCGGACCTTCCCACGTGATCGAGATCGACGGGGGCCGCAAGGAGTACGAGCTCCACCCTTCGGATCTCGGCCTCGCGCCGGCATCGGTCGACGCAATGCGAGGCGGTGGCCCCGAGGAGAACGCTCGCATCGCCCGCGAGATCCTGGATGGAGCGCCCGGGCCTCGCCGCGACGTGGTTCTCCTCAACACGGCCGCCGCGCTGCGAGCCGCGGGGCTGGCCAAGGACTGGAAGGAGGGTCTCAAAGCAGGCGCAGAGGCGATCGACTCCGGGCGCGCCGGCGACGTTCTCCAGCGCTGGGCGAAAATCTCCCAGGAGTGAGCTCCCAGGAAGACCTGCTGGCCCGCCTGGTCACGGAGGCCAAGCAGGATATGCAGCGCCGGCGTGCACTCATCACGCAGGATGATCTCGAGAGGGCGATCCAGGCTCACGCGCCCAAGGATTTCGTGGGCGCGCTGAGACGTCCGGGCCTCGCAGTAATCGCCGAGATGAAGCAGCGGACGCCCAGCATGGGAGTGCTGGCGGAGGATTACCGCCCTGCCGAGCTTGCGCGCGCATACACGGAGGGGGGCGCGGCAGCCATCTCGATCCTCACCCATATGGCGAGCTTCGGCGGCAGGCCGGAGCACATCCAGGCCGCACGGTTTGCGACAGAGCTCCCGATCCTCCGCAAGGACTTCGTCACCGATCCCTACGAGGTGGGGGAGGCGCGCGCCGCCGGCGCGGACGCAGTGCTGCTCATCGTCGCCGCCCTCGCACGGGAGCGCCTTGCAGAGCTGCTGCGGGTCACACGAAGCCGTGGCATAGCCGCGCTGGTCGAGGTACACGACGAGAGCGAGGTTGAAGTGGCGGTGCAGGCGGGCGCACAGGTGGTAGGCGTCAACAATCGGGACCTCCGCACGTTCAACGTCGACCTGGGGCTCACGGAGCGATTGCGAAAAGTGATACCGGCGGACCTGGTGCTCGTGTCGGAGAGCGGCATTCAAACTCTCGACGACGCACGCCGCATGCGCGAGGCAGGCGCCGACGCGATCCTGGTCGGCGAGTCGCTGATGCGTGCCGAGAACCCCGCCGCGCGCATTCGGGAGTTCGCAGCCGCATGACGATCCAGGTGAAGATCTGCGGCATCTGCGACGCGCCTGCGGCTCATGCCGCCGTCGAAGCCGGGGCTGACCTCATCGGCTTTCACTTCTGCCGGTCCGACCGGTTCGTCACGCCAGAGGAGGCCAAGGCGATCGTCGATGGACTTTCCCTGCGTCCAACAATCGTGGGGGTCTTCATCGACCAGGACCCGGATGAGGTGCGGCAGATCGCCGACTTCGTCGGCCTCGACCTGCTGCAGCTTCACGGTTCGGAGCTGCCCGGCTTCGATGCCGGACGGCCGCTGATGAAGGTGCTCAAGGTCAGGGAGGGCAACGTTCCCGACGCCGCGGCGTGGCCGGACCCGATCATGCTCGATTCCTGGTCTGCGGACCAGCGCGGCGGAACGGGCCTGACGTGGGACTGGGAGAGAGCGCGCGAGCTCCTGGCCGCTCGAAAGGTCTTCATCGCCGGTGGTCTTGAACCGGGTAACGTGGGCAAGGTCGTGAGCGCCTTCAAGCCGTACGGCGTCGATGTGTCGAGCGGTGTCGAATCCGAAGTCCGGGTCAAGGACCCCGACAAGGTGAGGGCGTTCGTGCACGCGGTTCGCATCGCCGAGGTCCTGGGATGAGTCACCCCGAGCGTGGGCGTTTCGGCGCTTACGGCGGCCAGTACGTGCCCGAGACGCTGATGGGCGCCCTCGAGGAGCTAGAGGACGTTTGGCACGAGGCCAAAGCCGACACCCAGTTCCAGCTCGAGCTCGCCGGCCACCGTCGAGCCTTCGTCGGGCGCCCAACACCGCTGTACTCCGCCACTCGCCTGGGCGCGCACTTCGGCGGCGCGCACATCCACTTCAAGCGTGAGGATCTTTGCCACACCGGCGCCCACAAGCTCAACAACGCCGTCGGCCAGGCTCTGCTGGCCCTGCGTATGGGCAAGGAACGCATCATCGCGGAGACCGGCGCGGGCCAGCACGGCGTCGCCGTGGCGACGGTTTGCGCCCGCTTCGGGTTCGACTGCACTGTCTACATGGGCACCGAGGACATGCACAGGCAGTCCATGAACGTCAGGCGAATGAAGCTGCTCGGGGCTGAGGTGGTAGAGGTCACCGCCGGGACCAAGACGCTCAAGGATGCCACCTCGGAGGCGATCCGCGACTGGGTCACCAACGTACGGACGACCCACTACATCATCGGCTCGGTGGTCGGCCCGCACCCCTACCCCGAGATGGTCCGCGACCTGCAGCGGGTGATCGGCGATGAGGCGCGTGAACAGTACCTCTCCGTCGATGGAAAGCTCCCCGACGTCGTGATCGCCTGTGTCGGCGGAGGCTCCAACGCGATAGGGATGTTCACCGCATTCCTCGACGACAAGGACGTGGCACTGGTCGGAGTCGAGGCGGCCGGCCAGGGCGTGCGCACCGGCATCCACGCGGCCTCTATCGTGGGCGGCCGGCCAGGCGTGCTTCACGGCAGCTACTCGTACATCCTCCAGGACGCCGACGGACAGATCCTGCCGACTCACTCTGTGTCGGCCGGCCTCGACTACCCGGGCGTTGGTCCTGAGCACGCTTTCCTGCACGACTCCAATCGCGTCGAGTACGTGGCCGTGACAGACAAGGATGCAATCGCCGCTTTCAAGCTCTGCACCCAGCTGGAGGGGATCATGCCGGCGCTCGAGCCCGCTCACGCCTTGCACCACGCCGGAGTGATGGCGCGTGAGTTTGGACCTGGCGGGAGAATCCTGGTCTGCCTGTCCGGGCGCGGCGACAAGGATATGGACTCGATCGATGGCGTCTGACGGCGGGCGCGCGAAGGGCGCACACACAACCGCCGGGCGCGCGCAGGGCGCACATTCGACCGCCGGGCGCGCGCAGGGTGCACATTCAACTCAGGCGCGGCTCGACACGGCCCTGCGGGCCGACAACGACCTGAAGCTTGTCGCCTACATGATGGGCGGGCATCCGAACCGCAAGCGCTCGGTCGACGTGGGGAAGAGGCTGGCGACGTCGGGCATTGCGGCGCTCGAGATAGGAATACCGCATTCGGATCCGCTGGCGGACGGTCCTGTCATCCAACGCGCCGGGCAGATCGCGCTCGAGCACGGCATGACTGTCGAGGGCTGCCTCGAGCTGGCAGCGGCTGTCGCCGGCGAGGGCACTCCAGTAGTGCTGATGACCTACATCAACCCGATCCTCGCCTATGACCCAAGAAAGTTCGCGGCCGAGGCTGCTCAGGCCGGGGTCGCGGGAGTCATCGTGCCGGATCTCCCGGTGGAAGAATCCGAGCCCGTGGCCGGATGGTTGCGGTCCGCGTCGCTCGACACCGTTTTTATGGTCTCGCCGACCACGTCGGCCCAACGCGTGCAATTGATCTGCGAGCACTCCAGCGGTTTCGTCTACTGCGTCACAGTCACCGGGATCACCGGAGCGCGCATGGAGCTCCCGGCGGGGATGGAAGAGCTGATCCACAAGGTGAGGATCCACACTGAGCTGCCGATCGCGGCCGGTTTTGGCATCTCGCGCCCCGAGCACATGAAAGCCCTCCGCGGCAACGCCGACGCCGCGGTCGTGGGCAGCGCGATAGTAGCGGAGATCGACCGAGGCGGCGATCCGGTGAAGTTGGTCAAGGAGCTTCTACGGGCGTGCCGGTGAGGGGGATACGAGGCGCGACCACGGCGGAGGACAACACTGCCGAGGCCATAACCGAGGCGACCAAAGAGCTGCTGACGGAGCTCATTCGGCTCAACGGGCTGGACAAGGACGAGGTCTGCTTCGCCTACTTCACCACCACGCATGACCTGACTGCCGAGTTCCCGGCATACGCAGCCCGTCGCTTGGGCTGGCTCGAGGTGCCGCTGCTGTGTGGCCACGACATGGACGTACGGCTGCCCAACCCGCGCGGCGTGCCGATGTGCATACGTATCCTTCTGCTCTACAACACGGCCAAGCCGCAATCGGCGATGCGCTTCGCCTATCTCCGCGGGGCGCGTGCGATCAAGGCCGACCTCGAGTCGCTCAAAGGAACGTTCATCCAGTGATCATCGTCATGGCGCACACAGCCTCGGAAGCCGATATCAAGGCGGTGGTCGACCGCGTCCACGAAATCGGCCTCAAGACCGAGCTCTCGCGCGGAGAGGAGCGGACCCTCGTAGGCGTAATCGGAGGCAACGCGTACGCCTACAAGGAGGCATTCTCGCACCTGAACGCCATCCACGAGATCATCCCGATCACCAAGCCCTTCAAGCTCGCGAGCCGCGAGTTCCGGCCTCTCAACACAGTGGTGGACGTCGGCGGGGTCAAGATCGGCGGCGACGAGGTCGTGATGATGGCCGGCCCGTGCTCCGTTGAAGGTGAGGAGATGCTCCTCGAGACGGCCCGGCATGTGGCCGCCCAGGGCGCCAAGGTGCTGCGCGGTGGCGCATTCAAGCCGCGCACGTCACCGTATTCGTTCCAGGGCCTCGGGGAGTCCGCGCTCAAGATGATGGCTACCGCGCGGTCCGAAACCGGCCTCAAGGTTGTGACAGAGGTGGTGTCGCCGGGCGATGTGGAGCTCGTGGCCCGCTACGCCGACATCCTGCAGCTCGGGACGCGGAACATGCAGAACTACGTCCTGCTGCAGGAGGCGGGACGTGCAGGCAAGCCGGTCCTTCTCAAGCGCGGCATGTCGTCGACGATCGAGGAGTGGTTGCTCGCCGCCGAGTACATCCTGTCGCAGGGCAACCGCGACGTGATCCTGTGCGAGCGTGGTATCCGGACGTTCGAAACGGCGACGCGATTCACGTTGGACCTGAACGCCGTGCCGCTCGCGCGGGAGCTCTCGCATCTGCCCGTGATCGTCGATCCATCGCAGGCAACAGGTCGCTGGTCATTGGTCCGGCCCCTCGCGCTCGCCGCGGTCGCAGCCGGTGCGCACGGGCTGATCATCGAGGTCCATCCGACACCTAACCAGGCCCTATCGGACGGCGCGCAGTCGCTGGACTTCGAGAACTTCGATCGCCTGATGGACGACCTCCGCCGGCTGCTGGGCGCGATGGCCAAGCAGCTCGCCTAGCTCGGCACCGCTCATGCCTGCTGTCGCCGTCGTGGGCCTTGGCCTGATGGGCTCATCGCTGGCGCTTGCCCTCAAGGAGGCTCGGCCTGACATGGTGGTCGTCGGCAGCGATCGAGACCCGATCACCGTGCGCAAAGCCGTGGATCGTGGCGTCGTGGAGAGCGCCAGCGCCGACCTGGCCGTCGTCGAGATCGCGGACATCGTGGTGCTGGCGGTCCCGATCCTCGCCCTGCGCGAGGTCTTCACCAGCCTTCGCGGCCTGGTGGCGGGCAAGGTCGTCACCGACATGGCCAGCACTAAGGGCAGCGTCATGGAATGGGCGTCGTCGTCGGGAGTCGACCTGGTCGGGGGGCATCCCATGTGCGGGAAGGAGAAGGCGGGCATCGACGCCGCCGACGCTGCGATCTTCAAGGGCGCGCCCTGGGTCCTCACGAGTGCTCACCCTGTGGTCACGGACCTCGTGGAGTCGGTCGGTGCGCATCCGCTGGTGATGGATGCCGAGACGCACGACAGGCTGGTCGCCGGTGTAAGCCATGCCGCCTTCCTGCTGTCGGTGGGCTACGTCCTTTCACTGTCCGGCCGGCCGGACTGGGCTGACGCATCGAAGCTCGCGGCTTCGGGCTTTCGCGACATGAGCCGCCTCGCGGCTGCAGATCCCTCCCTCTACGCGGGGATAGCGCGGACCAATCGTGCCCAAATGCTCGAGCAGCTGAACGCGATCAGCGCCTCCCTCGCGCGCCTTCGACGACATCTCGATGCTGACGACCCGCGCCTCATCGAGCTCTTCGAGGAGGCGCGGTCAGTTCGCGAGCGCTGGGCGCGAGAGAACCCCCAGGCGTGATCGCGACGGTTCGCAAGGCTGGGCGGAAAAGTATGAGAGGGAACCCAGGTGGTTCCCTCTCATCGGCGGGCGCTTCGCGCGCGCCTGCTCTCTTTCCGGCATATCGATGGGCCTTAATGACGATTAGTTTCTCCTCGCGACGATTGGGAGCCGAGGGAAACAAAGTCATGGCCGGGAAGACCCCGGCCAACCCTGCCGCGCTAGTCAATGGACGATCCTTGTGATCGCGACGGTTCGCAAGGCTGGGCGGCTCCAGGGCGAGGTCCGCCTCCCAGGCGATAAGTCGATCTCGCATCGCGCTCTGATCCTCGGCGCTCTGGCTGATGGCTGGAGCCGGATACACGGTCTTTCAATCGGTGCCGACGTGCTTTCGACAGCCGCATGCCTGCGAGCGCTCGGCGCGGAGATCGAGGATTCGGCGGTGCATGGATTCGGCCTTGACGGCGTGCGGAAAGCCGCCGGCCCCCTGGACTGCGGCAACTCCGGCACGACGATGAGGCTGCTGGCCGGGGTGCTTGCGGCACAAGGCTTCGTCAGCGAGCTCACAGGCGACGACTCATTAACCCGAAGGCCGATGGACCGCGTGGTGAAGCCCCTGAGGGAGATGGGCGCCAACGCGCAGTGGCCACCTCTTCGCGTCGGAGGTCGGCTGCCGCTCCACGGAATCGAATACCGATTGCCGGTGGCGAGCGCTCAGGTCAAATCCGCCCTTCTCCTTGCGGGCCTCTTCGCTGACGGGACGACCGCGGTGATCGAACCTGTGCGCACACGCAATCACACCGAGCTGATGCTTACGTCGATGGGCGTCGACATCAGGTCGGATGGGGAACGCGTCGAGATCTCCAAGGCGAACAAGCTCGAGCCGCTCGACATCGAGGTCCCTGGCGACCTGAGCGCCGCGAGCTTCTGGATGATCGCGGGCGGCCTCGTCCCGGGTTCTACGCTGCGCATACCCGGCGCCGGGGTCAATCCGACACGGACCGGGTTTCTCGAGCTCTTGCGGGCGAGCGGCTTCGGCATCGAAGCCTCGGGTGGACGGGCCAGCGCCGGCGAACCCGTCGCGGACCTGGAGGTCCACCAGGCCTCGGGTCTCGACCCGCTCAACGTCGGCGGCGGAACGGCTGCGGAGATGATCGACGAGCTGCCCGTCCTTGCTGTGGCGGCGACCCAGCTCTCCGGTGAGAGCCGGATCTCGGGCGCGGCCGAGCTGCGTCTGAAGGAGTCAGACCGCATCGCCGCCATGGCCGAGGGACTTGCCGCAATGGGCGCGGACATCACCGCCCTGGACGATGGGTGGACGGTCAGGGGCCCATCCAACCTGCGGGGGGGGCGGGTGCGTTCGCACGGCGATCATCGCGTCGCGATGGCGCTCGCCGTCGCAGGCATGCTTGCGGACGGCGCCACCGAGATCGAGGATGCGGAGTGCGTGGCGATTTCCTATCCGGGATTCTTCGACCAGCTGGAATCCGTGTTGCGCGCATAGGGGGGTCCAGGATGGGACTCACTGATTGCTAGCCGTCCGAAACGAGCTCGAGATCGAGCTGGTCAGCCTCGAGCTGCATGAGCTCGAGGTGACTGAACCACGCGAGGACTTCGAGCTGGAAGTGGCGCGTGCAACCCAGGCCGCCAGAGTGGGAGGCGTTGGCTCGGTCGGTCCGGCAAGAGCGCTGTATCGGCGCTTCGGCGTAGATCCGACGCGCATCAGGCCTTCCTCGGAGGCGCTCCTGCGCCGGCTCAAAAAGGGGGAGCCGCTGCCGCGGGTCAACTCTCTCGTGGATGTCGCCAACGCGCTGTCCGTGCAGCTGCAGGTGCCGGTTGGGCTCTACGACCTCGACAAGGTGAAGGGCGACGAGCTCGTGGTCAGGCTGGGCGCTGAGGGCGAGAAGTACACCGGGATCGGCAAGGAGCGGGTGAACGTCGCAGGTCGCATCTGCGTCGCAGACGCCGAGGGACCCTGCGGAAATCCGAGCTCGGATTCCGCCCGCACGATGATCACCACAGCCACTGAACGGGCGGCGTGGATCTACTTCCTGCCCGTGAGCGACGACGACCTCGATCGCACGGCCGAGCTCATAGTGGTGTTTGGGCGCGGCCTGGTCCGGATGGCCTGATTGGCGATAACAATCCTCGGCGCGGGAGTCGCCGGCTCCTCCCTTGCGTGGGCTCTCGCGAGGCGTGGACGCAAGGATGTGGTGGTCTTCGACCCTGCGCCAGTGCCCGACGGCTCGACTTCGAAGGCTCTCGGCGGCTTTCGCACTCAGCACGGCAGCGAGCTGAACATCGCGCTGGCACTCGCCTCCCGCAGCTTTTTCGTCCAGCGCGCCGAACGCGTCCACTTTCAACCCAACGGCTATCTGTATCTCGCCGAAACGGCGCAGGTGGCGGAAGAGCTTCGCCGCAGGGCCGAGATGCAGCGGGCATGCGGGCTGCCCATCGAGCACCCGGATCCGCGCGCAATCGTCCCGTGGCTCGACACGAAGGGGATCGAGGGCGCCAACTACTGCGCGCTCGACGGCGTGTACGTTCCGCTCGACATACTCCACTGCTACGTCGAAGAGGCCCGCGAGCTCGATGTCGATTTCCGGCTCGGGATGGAAGCGAGCGCGAAAGACCTTGACGTGGACGACGTCGTAATTGCATGCGGCGTGTGGTCGCCAGAGGTCGGCGACCGGCTGGGCCTGTCTCTGAAGGTCGAGGCTGTGGAGCGCAGGGTCTTCATCACCGGCCCATACGATTGGCTCGGTGACAAGGTGCCGCTGACGCTGGAGGCGGGCTCAGGATTCCATTTCCGTGAACGCGACGGCCGGCTGTGGGTGATGGGACCGGGCGACCAGCACGACTGGGGCCGGATCCGCGACTGGCTCGCGATGCGTGCGCCGCCGGCCGCCGTGCCGCAGCCGGACGGCCATCTCACCGGCAACTACGAGGTGACGTTCGACCACCATCCGCTCGTCGGCGAGACATCGCGGCCGGGAGTGTGGTCCTCGTGCGGCTTCAGCGGCCACGGGGTGATGCACTCCCCAGCAGTGGCCGACAGCCTCGCAGCGATGATCAATGGCGACTCGCCCCCAATCGACATACGCGCGCTCAGCCCCCTCCGGTCTCAACCCCTAGTCGATTCCACGCAGCTGTGACCACAGCATCGGAGCAGGTGCTGTGCGTGAAACGAGAGGACATCTTTCCCGACGGCGCATGGCATGGTTTTGTCAGCGACCGGCTGGAGCAGCACCAGGCCGTCATTCGCGAACACCACTTCTTCATGGCGCGGGCCGAGGTCGAGGACGATCCCAACTATCAGCAGATCATCCCTTACGTGGTTTTTCGTCACCGCGATCGCTACTTCCTCACTCACCGCCTGCGAGCCTCATCGGAAAGGCGTCTGCGCAAGCAGTACTCGCTCGGAGTCGGCGGCCACATCAACCCGGGTGATCTGGACGCCGGCGACCCGATACAGGACGGCCTGAGACGAGAATGGGAGGAGGAGGTCATCTACGACGGCAGCTTCGAGGCGAAGCTGATAGGACTTCTCAACGACGAGTCGTCACCGGTGTCCAAGGTCCACCTGGGTGTCGTATTCCTGGTCGACGGTGACACGCCGAACATCGCGATCCGCGAAACGGACAAGCTCGCGGGCGAGCTGCTGACGCTCGAGGAGATGCGCATCTACTACCTCGGCATGGAATCGTGGTCGCAGATGGTTTACGACCGTCTGGCCCGTGGAGAGCTCCCGCGATGAAATTTGTCGAGGTTGGCGAAGTTCGATTGTCCGCGATCGGGCTTGGGACCTGGCAGTTCGGCTCATCGGAGTGGGGCTACGGCAGCGAATTCGCGCGGGGTGAGGCCGGCGCGATAGTGCGACGCGCCCTCGAGCTTGGAGTGAACCTGATCGACACCGCCGAGGTCTATGGCTTAGGACGCTCAGAGCGCATCGTGGGTGAGGCAATTCGCGGACGCCGCGACGAGGTGTTCCTGGCCACCAAGATCTTTCCGATCGGCCTTCCGCTTATGATCCCCTGGCGTGCTCGCCTGAGCGCTCGGAGACTTGGTGTCGATCACATCGACCTCTATCAGCTCCACTGGCCGAACCCGCTCTTTTCACCACGATCGACAATGCCGCGGATGAAGAAATTGGTCAATGCCGGATTGCTAGACCACGTCGGAGTCAGCAACTATTCGCTCGACGATTGGCAGTCCGCGGAGCGTGCGTTCGGCGGCCCCGTTCTCTCGAACCAGGTGGAGTTCAGCCTTGTCAATCGCGAACCGGAGCGCCAACTGCTGCCCTGGGCGCAGCAGCAGGGCAGGGTGATCATCGCGTACAGCCCGTTGGCGCAGGGACTGCTCTCGGGCAAGTATCAGCAGGCGCCGCCGCGGAACTTCAGGCGCGCGAGGCACACTTTCAGCAACGAGTCGCGGCAGCGCACGCAACCCCTCATCAATGCGCTGGGCGAGATCGGCTCCAAGCAAGGAGCAAGTAGCGCGCAGGTCGCTCTGGCCTGGTTAATTCATAAGCCGAACGTGGTCGCGATCCCGGGCGCGTCGAACGTTCGTCAGTTGGAAGAGAACGTGGCGGCGGCGGACCTCGAGCTCAGCGACGACGACGATGCGAGGCTGACAGCGCTCGCTGTTGTCGCGTTCGGCGCCTAACATCGATTCGGTGAACGCGCTCGCGCTCGAGGCTGTCGAACTGCGCCGGATCCGGATGCCGCTGGTGGCGCCGTTCGAGACTTCCTTCGGAATCCAGACCGAGCGAGACATCCTGCTTGTTAAGGTGATCACGAGCGAGGGCGAGGGTTGGGGCGAATGCGTTGCAACCGAAGAGCCCACCTACTCCTCCGAGTACGTGGACGCAGCGCAGCATGTGCTCGTTCATCATCTGCTGCCGAAGCTCTTCGAACCCAAGCGCGTGGGGGCGGCGGACGTGGCGGTTGTCCTGCGGCCGGTCCACGGCCACCACATGGCCAAGGCGGCGATCGAGATGGCGGTCCTCGACGCGCAGCTCCGCTCGAAAGGCGAATCGTTCGGGCAGTACCTGGGAGCCGTGAAGTCCGAGGTCGACTGCGGCGTCTCGGTCGGCATACACCGTACGATCCCCGAGCTGCTGCAAACGGTCGGCGACTACCTCGACCTTGGTTACCGCCGCATCAAGCTGAAGATCAAGCCAGGTTGGGACCTGGAGCCCGTGCGGGCGGTACGCGAACGGTTCGGGGACGTGCCGCTCCAGGTCGACGCCAACACCGCCTATTCGGTTTCGGACGCGAAGCATCTTGCGGAGCTCGACGTCTTCGACCTTCTACTGATCGAGCAGCCGCTACCGGAGGAACAGGTGCTCGCGCATGCCGAGCTCGCCAAGGTTGTGCGCACGCCAATCTGCCTCGACGAGTCGATCACATCCGCGCAGGGCGCGGCGGATGCAATCCAGCTTGGCGCATGCAAGATCATCAACATCAAGCCGGGCCGCGTCGGCGGTTACCTGGAGGCGGGGCGCATACACGACCTGTGCGCCGCCCACGGCATCCCGGTCTGGATGGGCGGGATGCTCGAGACGGGCCTTGGGCGCGCCGGCAACGTCGCGATGGCGGCCATGCCCAACTTCACCCTCCCCGGTGACACGTCAGCGTCGGACCGCTACTACCACCGCGACATCACCGAGCCGTTCGTGCTGCGAGAAGGGCGGCTCAAGGTGCCGGCCGGGCCCGGGCTCGGAGTGAACGTCGATCTGGATTTCCTGGCGGAGATTACGCACTCCATCGAGACTGTGCGGCCGCAGCATCGGGGCGTTCGAGCGACTGGGTAGCCATGTCCGCCTCACTCCCAGCCGCATGAAGAACGGATGCTGGGTAACGCCCCTCACCCCTGGCCCTGCGCGCAAAGCGGCGTTGAGGATGGGCCTTACTGATGGCTCCCCTGAAGGGCCGAGGGAGATTAGGTTCGGACTTAATTGACTTGAGACTCCTGGGAGGCCCATGGCGGCTTGAGGTGATTCCGGAGCGGGGAGGCCGGGTCACATCGCTTCGATTGGGCGGAGAGGAGCTCCTCGACCAGGGGATCGGCGTCGATGACCCGGACGCCGACGGCTTCGTGGCGGCGGGTGCTCGGGGCTGGGACGAGATGGTGCCCACAGTCGATCCGCATCCTTATCCCGCCCCGAGCGCGTGGGCCGGGATTGCGCTGCAGGATCACGGCGAAGCGTGGCGCCTTCCGTGGTCTGTGCTCGAACAGACGGCTTCGTCGGCGACGATGGCATGCTCGGGGGTGCGGCTGCCATGGCGGCTGGTGCGGCGAATCGAGCTGGGTGATCTCGCAGTGCGTGTCGAATACGTTTATCGAAACTCCGGCAAGCACCCCCTGTACGCGTACTGGTGCTCTCACGTGTTGTTTCGTTACGAGCCGGGCATGGTGGTCCAGGGAGTCGCGAGGTTCGCGCCACCGCGGGAAGGCAGCAGCTCGAAGGTGCACCTGCCGCCAGGGTCCTCATCCAGCGCCTTTCTCACCTGGACGTCGGGCTCGGTTGTCGAGATCGCCTGGGACGCATCGGTTACGCCATACGTAGGGGTGTGGGCTTGCAACGGGGATCTCGGCGGCTACCGGCACATCGCGATCGAGCCCGCGACTGGCGGAAACGACCATCCCGATCCAGCGGCGCCGCCGCCGCTGCTTCCGCCAGGCGAGGAGCTCCGGTGGTGGATGGAGATCCGCAGGCAGCCCTATCGATAAAGACGGGCGACGCGCGAGGAGATCCGGCCAACCTGCCACACTCAGCTCGCAATCTAAACTGACTACACCATGGCCAAGCTGCTTGGGTTGCGCTGCCGCGAATGCGGTGCGGAGTATGAGCTCCAGGCCACCCATGTCTGCGAGATGTGCTTTGGGCCGCTGGACGTGGTGTTCGATTACGCGGCGCTGAAGAAGGTGGTGACGCGGCAACGGATCGAGCAGGGTCCCGCATCGATGTGGCGCTACAGGGACCTGCTGCCGATCGAGGATTCGACCGCTGTGGTCAGCCTCGGCGAGGGCTTCACGCCCTTGGTCAAGGCAGATCGGCTTGGCGACGAGCTCGGCCTACGCAACCTCTACTTGAAGAACGACAGTATGAACCCCACCAACTCGTTCAAGGACCGCGTGGTGTCCGTCGCGATCAGCTGGGCCCGCGCCCACGGATTCGAGACCATCGCCTGCGCCTCCACCGGAAACCTTGCCAACTCGGTCGCGGCCTACGCCGCCCGCGCCGGGCTCGAGTGTTTCGTCTTCATCCCAGTCGACCTCGAGCCGGCCAAGGTCGTCAGCATCAGCGTGTTCGACCCCAACGTGGTCGCCGTTCGCGGCAACTACGACGAGGTCAATCGGCTCTGCAGCCAGCTCGTGGAGTCGACACCCTGGGCTTTCTGCAACATCAACATCCGCCCCTTCTACGCCGAGGGCTCGAAGACTCTTACCTTCGAGACCGTCGAGCAACTTGGCTGGAAGCTGCCGGACGAGATCATCATCCCGATCGCAAGCGGCTGCCAGTTTGTCCGCCACCGCCAGGCCGTCCACGAGCTCATGGAGCTCGGGCTCGTGCACGGTGACCGGGTGCCGGCGTTCACCGGCGCCCAGGCGCTCGGGTGCTCGCCCGTCTACAACGCCTTTAACTCGGACACCCCTGAGCGGGTGCTTCCCGTCAGGCCGGACACCATCGCGCGCTCGATCGCGATTGGGAATCCGTCCGATGGCATGTACGTCAACCGGATTGCCCTGGCGACGGGTGGGGTCGTGGAGGCCGTTTCGGAGGAGGAGATCGTCGCGGCGATGCGGCTTCTTGCTCGCACAGAAGGGATCTTCACCGAGACCGCCGGGGGGGTGACCATCGGCGTGCTTGCGAAGCTGGCGCGATCCGGGCGCTGGAAGGGTGACGAGGTGGTGGTCGCATATGTGACCGGGCATGGTTTGAAGACCGCCGACGTCCTGGCCTCGGTGGACGGGCACGCGAGGCGGGTGGAAATAGAACCGACTCTAAAATCGTTTCGCGAGAAGGTGAACATCTAGCAATGCCGCAATTCCGCATTCCCGGCCCGCTTCGGCGCCTGTCGGGCGGTCAGATGACCGTCGAGGTTGATGCGACCGATCTCGGCTCGGCCATCGAAGCGTTAGACGCCCGCTACCCGGGCTTCAAGGACCGCCTCCTGGACGACAACGGCGAACTGAGGCAGTTCGTCAACGTCTATCTGAACGACGAGGACGTCCGTCTCGGGCCTGGGCTGAAGGCCGGAGTCACGGAAAAGGACGAGATCTCGATAGTTCCTGCTGTAGCTGGGGGCTGACCGTTTCGTAACGGCTTAGTCGCGGCGGTAGTTGCCAACTCGGGCGCCCCCTCCGGCGCTTGACCACCTCCCGCGCGTGCCGCGCGGGGGCCTCCAGGGGAAGTGGGGAGGACCGACTATCTAACTCTCCTGAGGGGGCTTAGACTCGGCTCATGGGGAGACGGCGCTTGAGGCTTATCTTCGGGCCGGCGATGGTCAAGGAGCCGGTCATATACCAGCTCGGCAAGCAGTTCGACATCGTGACCAACATCCGGCGCGCGGATGTCACCCGCGACCAGGGTTGGGTTCTTCTCGAGATCACCGGAGAGCCCGAAGAGCTCGATCGCGGGGTCGTTTACCTCGAGTCGCGCGGAGTCAAGGTTGAGCCGGCCGAAGGCGACCTCGTCGAGTAGCTAAGATCGCGGTCGGCATGACCGAGAATGTTGATGTAGCCATCATCGGCGGCGGGCAGGCGGGACTCGCGACGAGCTGGCACCTGAGCCAGGCCGGGGTTGATCACGTGGTGCTCGAGAGTGGGAGGGTGGCTGAAACCTGGCGCAGCCGCCGCTGGGATTCTTTCTGCCTGGTCACGCCGAACTGGGCGGTGCGGCTCCCGGGCGCCGGATACGCCGGGGACGACCCCGACGGCTTCATGCCTAACGCCGAGCTGATCGCCTTTTTCGAGTCGTGGGCCGGGTCGTTCAATGCACCGGTCAAGGAGAACGTCCAGGTCACCAGCCTCGAGACCGGCTCCAATGGGCGGTTCTTCTTGACTGCCGGCGACGGACAGCTGAATGCGCGGACGGTGGTGGTCGCGTCCGGCTCATACCAGAAGGCCCATCGACCGGCCGGCGCGGAATTGCTGCCGAAGTCGCTCCATCAAGTGTTGGCTGAGGACTATCGCAATCCGCGGGAGCTGCCTGGGGGAAACGTCCTGATCGTCGGCAGCGGCCAGACCGGATGTCAACTGGCCGAGGAGCTGCATGAGGCAGGGCGAGGCGTCTTCCTGGCCTGTGGACGCTGCCCTTGGGCTCAGCGCCGCTTCGGGAACCACGACTTCGTCTGGTGGGCCATCGAATCGGGCTTCATGGATCGCACGCCCGACAAGCTTCCATCGCCGGCGGCTCGTCTCGTCGGCAACCCTCAGCTGAGCGGCCACGGCGGGGGGCACGACTTGAACTTCAGGACGCTGCTGGCGTCAGGAGTCGAGCTGCTGGGTCGATTCCAGGGCGTGGACGGTTCCACTGTGCGTTTCGCCGACGACCTCGCCGCGAGCGTCGACTTCGGCGACGGGCGCTGGAAAGAGTTTCGTGGCTTGGTCGACGCTCACTGCGCCGGGACCGGCATCCGCACACCCGAATATGAGATTCCGGCGCCGCTCAGGATCCAGACACGCACCCAGCTCGACATAGTGCGCGACGGCATCGGCTCAGTCATCTGGACGTCCGGTTACCGACCCGAGTACGGCTGGGTGAGGTTCCCGGTGTTCGACGACATGGGGTTTCCCGTGCAGATCGACGGGCGTTCATCAGTGCCAGGGCTCTACTTCGTCGGTGTGCACTGGTTGAGGAAGAACAAGTCCGCAATCCTCTACGGAGTCGGAGAGGATGCGGGGGTTGTCGCTCAGCAGATCGTGCAGAGCCGCATGTGAGGATCGCGGTCAGCGTCTTCTAATCAAGAGCCGGGCCCCAGGCAGTGGCGCGGTTGCGGCGGGCAACGCGTCGATGATCTCCAACAAGCGCGGGCCGACGTCCATGACTGAATCATGCTGCGTAACAGCCCCTCACCCCTAGCCCTCTCCTTCAAGTGGAGAGGGAGATTGGGTTGGGACTTAATCGATTCGGCCTTCATCGATT
This sequence comes from Candidatus Dormiibacterota bacterium, assembly GCA_030946685.1. Lineage (GTDB taxonomy): Bacteria > Chloroflexota > Dormibacteria > Dormibacterales > Dormibacteraceae > Palsa-872. Next base: position 32,647 of record JALYYG010000041.1, read on the forward strand.
TGGTAACTTGGCCGGCATGAGGATCGCAGTTGCGATGTCCGGAGGGGTCGATTCCTCGGTGGCTGCCGCTTTGCTTCAGGCGCAGGGCCACGACGTTGTCGGCATCACCCTGCAGCAGTGGCCCCGCGACGACGCTGCGCAAAATGCGCGCAACGCCGGCTGCTGCTCCCTGAATGCCGTCGAGGACGCACGGCGGGTCGCCTCGATGCTCGGCATTCCTTATTACTGCTGGAACCTAGAGAAGGAGTTCGGCGAGAGGGTCATCGAGCCGTTCCACCGCGACTACCTGGAGGGCAGAACGCCCAACCCGTGCGTTCGCTGCAACGCCTTCGTGCGCTTCGACCTCATGCTCGGCCGCGTGCTCGCGCTGGGCTTCGACAAGCTTGCGACGGGGCACTATGCGCGGATCGTCAACGGGCCCGGCGGCCCGGAGCTCCACTCGGCGGCGGACACTGCCAAGGACCAGTCCTACATGCTCTATCACCTCGACCGGGAGCGTCTCGCGAGCGTCGTCTTCCCGCTCGGCGGGATGACCAAGCGCGAGGTGCGGGAGCACGCTCGGGAATTTGGCCTGCCCGTCGCAGACAAGGCGGAGAGCCAGGAGATCTGCTTCGTTCCGCGCGGGGAGACGGCTCGCTACCTTGCGGAGCGGCTGCCGATGCGCGCCGGAGCAGTCGTCGACTCCGCGGGCCGCGAGCTCGGAACCCATCGTGGCACGGCCGTGTACACGGTCGGCCAGCGGAGCGGTTTCGGGAACTTGCGCGAGGCCGGGCCATGGTACGTGCTCAAGATCGATGCACCCGCGAACAGATTGGTCGTCGGGCGCCGAGAGGAGCTCGGGGCGAGGGAGGTCGAGCTGCGCGACGTGACTTTCATCGATGGCTCGGTCGTGGAGCCGATCGAATGCGACGCGCGGCTGCGATACCACGCAGCCCCGATCGCGGCCGTCTACCGAACCGGCCGGCTGTCACTCGCGGAGCCGTTCCTTGGTGCCGCGCCGGGACAGGCTGCCGTGCTCTATTCGGGGAGTCGGGTGTTGGGCGGAGGGATCATCGCCGCGGCCAGGGCGTAGCCCGCTTGATCGAAACCCAGCGGTTGACCATCCGCCTTCCGGAGATGGCGGATGTCCCCGAGATCATCCGCTACTACGGAGAGAACCGCACCCACCTCCAGCCCTTCTCGCCAACGTTTGCACCCGATTTCCTTGACGAGGGCACGTGGATCGAACAGGTGCGTACGCGCTCGCGCGAGTTCGCCCTGGGCGAATCGTTCCGCGGGTTCATATCCACGCGGTCGGCCCCGCAGACCATCGTGGGCAACCTCAACCTGACCCAGGTGCATCGCGGCGCCTTCCAATCGTGTGTGCTCGGATACAACCTCTCGCGCGACGAGCAGGGCAAGGGCTACATGACCGAGGCTGTAGCAGGCGCTGTCGCACTCGTGTTCGAGACATGGAAGCTGCACAGGGTGGCCGCCAACTACATGCCGCACAACACTCGCAGCGCGGCAGTGCTGCGGCGCTGCGGATTCCGCGTCGAGGGTCATGCGAGCGCCTACCTTCTGATCAACGGCCGGTGGGAGGACCATGTGCTCACGGCAATCACCAATCCCGCCTTTAACGTCCCCAAGCGTTGACGGTGCCATCGCCCGCCGATGTTGCCCTCGGCGCGCTGCATTGGCTCGAGTACCTAGGCCTGATCGGCGCCATCGGGACGATGGTGGTCAGACGTTTGGGGGCGAACTCTCCGCGCATCGGCTGGGCTCGGCCTCCGATGCAGCTCGCGCTTGGCATCGCGTTCGTGGGAGGGCTTGGTGTGATTGTCGCGGAGGCGTTTGGCGGCGGCGGCTCTCTCTCTGGAGCTGCCGCATACCTGGTCGGGGGTCCGCCGGGTTGGGTGCGCGTAGCGCGCGTCGGCGCCGAGGGCGCCGCGCTCGCGGCCTGCCTGCTCGGACGGCGGTTCGTCGCGCCGCCTGCCATCTTCGCTGCGGCCGCGGTGGCCTTCGCCGGCCATGCTGCAGGGGTCCAGGCGCCGGGGGGCGCGATCTTCGGCGACGTTCTCCACGTCCTCTCGGCGGGCGTCTGGGCGGGCGGCATCATTGCGCTGGCGACCCTGCGACCACCGGGCGGGTGGAGCGGGGAGGAGGGACGCGCGCTGCTCCTGCGGTTTGGGCGCGTCGCGCTCGTCGCTTTTGCGATCACGGCCATGACCGGCGTTCTGGGGGCGACCGCCGAGCTTCGCGAACCGTCCGATCTGTGGACGACGTCGTACGGCTTGGTCTTGAGTACGAAGTCGGCCGGCGTGTTTGTGATGCTCATCCTGTCGGCTGTGGCATGGAGCCGAGGATTTGGGCCCGTCCGTGCCGAGGCCGCGATTGCCCTGCTCGTGCTCGCCGCCACCGCAGCGTTGGCTGCATATCCCCTTCCGCCGGCAAGGGTCGCCGGAGACGGCACGACCGTCGAAGTGGTGGGTGCGCTCGCGGGTGTCCTGGTCTTCGGCCCTCTCCCCAACCCTCCCCCCTCAAATGGAGAGGGAGGTAGCCGGTGATCGAGCCAGGCGGCGGAGCCGTCAACAAGCGGGGCGATGGCCTGGCCACGGCGTCCCTTGTGACTGGGATCACCTCGGTCCTGTGCTGCGGGCCATGGTTGGGTGTTCCGGCCACCGTCATGGGCCTCGTCTCCCGCAACCGGATCGCTCAGAGTTCCGGGATGCTGGGCGGTGGTGGATTGGCTACCGCCGGGGTGGTCCTGGGCGTCGCCGGTTCAATCGTCTGGACGATCGTCTACGTCTTTGGAGGTATGTTCGTCTATGGGCTTGCGGGGCACTCGGGCACAACGCGGTCAGCAATACCCTGCGACCTGCTCCAGCGCACGGTCTACCACTACCACGTCGCCGTGCAGATCATCGATGCGGGCACCGTGGTGCCCATCCCGACTGACGTCGGCCGTCCGGGCCTCTGTTTCTACTGGATCCACATGCACGCCGACAGTCCCGGCATCATCCACGTCGAGTCGCCTGAGCAGCGCACCTTCACCCTGGGCGACTTCTTCGATGTCTGGGCGAAGACTTCGAACCAGGCCATCCGACTCGACAGCCGGCATGTCGGGACGACCACGCTGGGCGCGGGTCAGACCCTGGTCGTGTTCGTCGACGGGCGGCGCTACGAGGGGGATCCGAGGGGCATCCCGCTGGTTTCACGCGGGGTCATCCAGCTCGAGGTCACGCCGCCGATCCTCGATCCACCGCCTGCTTACGTCCTCCCGCCTGGCTACTCGACGTAAGGTGTACGCCGGCCAAATCCGTGAAGGGCGCATAGAATCGCGGGGTGCCCACGGTCCGCGAGGTCATGAGCACGATGCTGCATACGGTGAGCCCATCGACCACCGTCGGGGAGGCGGTGGCCATCATGGCCCAGCACCGAATCGGCGCCACCCTGGTCATGGATGAGGGCCGATTGGTCGGCATATTCACCGAGCGCGACACCGTGAGGGCCATTTCCCAGTCCCACGACGCGCCCGCTCACGAGGTCTCATCCTGGATGACCCGTGACCCGATGACGGCGGGACCGGACGATGACACCGAGACGGCTCTCAACACGATGCTGGACCGTGGATTTCGCCACCTCCCGGTGGTCGAAGGCGCAGATGTAATCGGCATCGTCTCGATCCGGGATTTGGCGGGCTAGAACCTCCTTCCGGCCCTCGCCAAATGAGTGCGCCGGATAGTGCAAGGATCGCTGCTTTGGGTCGTTGTGCGGAAGATGTTCCGTCGTGGGCGCCGCCACGAGGCCCAGATGGAGCTGAGTTCGCCAGGGGTGGACGAGCAGCCGTTCTGGTTGGCTGTGAAAGGGGCCGAACCAGCGCGGGATCTGATCGCACCGAAGGCGGCTTTGCTCCGTTATGACATGCCTCCCTGGCTGGCCGATCAAACGCAGTGGCAGCGCCTGCAACCCCGCTCGCCGCACGCCCCGTCTCCATTGCGTGGCGTTTCGACGCAAGAGGTGCTCGAGGCACTCGGTTCCATGTTCAGCCCCAGCGAGCTGGACTGGGAGCTCGTCGGCGTCACGTTCGTACACGTTCCGACGGGGCCGGCGTCCCCGCAGGTCGAGATAACGCTCGAGGTGCCGCCCTGGGCCGTCGAAGCGCAGCTGGCCGTTGACGTGCAGCCGGCTCCAGTCGATGCACCGGCGCCGGCGCCTCAGCCCCCTGATCCGGACCCGGTCGTGGCCGTCAGGACATCGCGAAAGTGGCTCCCCGAGCACGACGAGATCATGGCCGCGCTACGTGATCTGTCGTGGGAGGGTTACCGCTCGCTGATCGCCGACATGTTCAGGCATGACGGGTTCGAGGTGTTCGATGGCGAAGGTCCAGACGCGGATGTCATCGACATGGAGGTCGTTCGCGGCGCCCGGCGAATGCTGGTCAACTGCCAGCTGCGCGGCCTGAACGACATCGGCGTCGAGCCTCTCCGCGAGATGGCGCAGGTGGCGCTCCGTAGCGGGGCGGATGGCGTCTTCATCATTTCGGATGGTGACTTTGCGTCCGATGCCTGGTCGCTGGCGCACGGACACGAGCTCGTCCTGGTCGATCGGGACACGCTTCTTGGACTCGTGCTCGAATTCACGCTGGGGACCGGCAGGCACAAGAGCCTGACGGCGCAGGTTCGCCGGCTGGTGTCGCGACAGCAGCCCCGCCGCCCGAACCAATGGGCCAGCTAGCGACGCCAACCCGGTAACGCCGCTTCCGATCCCAGCGCCACTGTAAACTGGGCGATTCCCGTCCGCTGGGGTCCCCGCGACCTCGTCGCGGGAGCGTGCTCCCCCAAAACCCCGCGCAAGGAGTCCTTTCGACTTGGGTCTGTTGGTGCTACGGCGATATCTGCCGTATCTGCGCCCTTACATCGGCCTGGTGGCGATCTTCGGTATAGCGCAGCTCGGAAGCCTGGCGGCTTCCGCGGCGATACCGAAGATGATCCAGTACATGATCGACGGACCGATCACGCATCACCAGCTGGGCCAGATGCTTCCGCTGGCGACCCTGCTCATCACCATCGGGCTGCTCGAGTTCGTCTTCATCTTCCTGCGCCGCAACTATTCAGGTGTCGCGTCGCTGCGAATGGAGACCGACTTACGCAACGATTTCTATGCGCACCTGCAGAACCTCCACGTGGCGTTCCACGACAACTGGCAGTCAGGACAGCTGCTGTCCCGGGCCATCTCCGACATCGCCACAGTGCGCCGCTTCGTCAGCTTCGGCTTGATCTGGTTCCTGCAGACGTTCGTCACGTTCGCTGTCGTGTTCGTACTGATGTGGACCCTGGACCGGCGGCTTGCCCTCGCCGTGGTCATCTGCATGCTGCCGATCGCCTACATCAGCAAGGTCTTCACGGACAAATACAAGCTCATCGCGCGCCGGCAGCAGGATCAGCAGGGCGACCTCACAACGATCATCGAGGAGATGGCGACCGGCGTCCGAATCATCAAGGCGTTCGGCCGGATGCAGCTGATTCAAGACCGCTACGAGACGCAGGCGCGACTGCTGCGGGCCACCAATCTCGAAGGCGTCACAGCACGAGCGCAGGTCTGGTCCCTACTAACGTTCCTTCCCAACCTATCGCTCGTGGTCGTGCTGTTGCTTGGAGGCCTCAATGTGATCCAGGGCACTCTGACCATCGGCGGCCTGGTCGCTTTCATGAGCTACGTCTTCATGCTCGCGTGGCCGATGGACGCCATCGGCTGGGTGCTGTCGATGAGCGAAGAGTGCCGGACGGCATCCGAACGCCTGAACGAGGTGCTCGACTCGCGTCCAGAGATCTCGGACCGACCGGGCGCACGCTCTATGGAGCGGTGTCGCGGGCACGTCGAGTTTCGAGACGTTGGCTTCAAGTATCCGAGCTCCAACGAGTGGATACTTCGTGGCGTCAACCTGTCCATCGAGCCGGGCGAGACTGTTGGGCTGGTCGGTCGCACGGGCGGTGGCAAGACGACGCTCGCGTACCTGCTGCCGCGTCTGTACGACGTCGCGGAAGGTCAGGTGCTGCTCGATGGGGTCGATGTGCGTGACCTGCACCTGCGTTCTCTCCGCTCGCACATCGGCGTTGCCTTCGAGGATCCGATCCTGTTTTCGGCCTCGGTTCACGAAAACCTGGTCATGGGCCGTCCAGTGGTCGAGGACGCGGAGCTCAAAAGGGCGATCGAGGTGGCCCAGGCCGGATTCGTCTGGGCCCTTCCTTGGGGCCTCGAGACCCGGGTGGGCGAGCAGGGTTACACGCTCTCCGGCGGCCAGCGGCAGCGGCTGGCACTTGCGCGCGCGGTGCTTGGGCGCCCGCAGGTCCTGATCCTCGACGACCCGCTGTCATCCGTCGATGTGCACACGGAGGCCGTGATCGAGGAGTCACTGGCGACCGTCCTGGAAGGAGTCACCGCCCTTCTAGTCGTCCACCGCCCCTCCACTCTCGCGCTCGCCGACCGGGTCGCGCTGATCGACGGCGGCGCGATCGTTGCGACAGGAAGGCACACCGACCTGATGAAATCCAACGATCTCTACCGGGCCCTGCTGTCGCAGGAATACGACTTATCAGAACAGGGGGGTGCGGCGGGAGCTGGCTTTGCCAGGCCCGGCGCCTCAAGGGGGGACGTCCCCCCTCTGACGACGACGGCGTGAGCGCTGCTGCCCCAGCCGATCGATGGCGAGGTGTGGCGTCGGAGGACGTTGATGAGTTCTCGGCCAGCGCGGCCGGCCTCCTGCGCAAGCGCAGCCGGCGCCTGCTGGCCGATCTCGCACGCCCATATCGGTGGCAGCTCGTGCTGGCGGGGGCGCTCATCTTCATCCGTTCGGCGGCCTACCTGTCGATCCCCTACCTCATCGGTCTTGGCATCGACCGCGGAGTCCGGCCCGGGAGGAGCGGCAACCTGGCTGCCCTCGGCGAGGTGGTCGCCGCGCTCGTCGCCGTCATTGTCATCAACGCGGTGGCAAACTTCGCGTTCCTGCGCCTGTCCGGGCGCATCGGCCAGGACGCGCTGCTCGACCTGAGGAAGATGGTGTTCGCCCACGTTCAGGAGCTCTCCCTCTCGTTCTATGAGCGCTACACGTCGGGTCGCATCATCTCCCGGCTCACCTCCGACATCGAGGCGCTCAACGAGCTGCTGGCAACCGGCCTGACCTCGGCGATCACCTCGGTGCTGTCGGTGGCTGCGATCACTGTGATCCTTCTGCATCTCGACACCCGCCTCGGCGTCGTGACGCTGGTCGCGATGCCGCTTGTGCTCGGGCTGACGGCCTGGTTCCGGAACAACTCAGCTCGCTCCTACCGCGCGGTGCGCCGAGCGATAGTCCTGGTGATCGTGCACTATGTCGAGTCGCTCGGAGGCATCCGTGCTGTGCACGCCTACCGGCGCGAACCGCGCAACCAGGAGATCTTCGAGGACGTCAACGGGCGCTACCGCGACGCCAACATCTGGTCCAACCGGCTGGCGTCGACCTTCGGCCCGGGGATCATCCTACTCGGGCGCTTGACGACGACCTCCGTCCTCGTATTCGGCGGCTACCTCGTCGTGCAGGGCCAGCTGACCCTCGGCGTGCTGACCGCTTTCATCCTTTATCTGCGGCAGTTCTTCGAGCCGATGCAGGATCTCTCGCAGTTCTACAACACGTTCCAGGCCGCGGGCGCCGCGCTGGAGAAGCTCGCCGGGGTCATCGAGGAGTCGCCCACGGTGCCCGAGCCCTCAATGCCGGTCCAGCTTGGCGAGATAAACGGCGCGGTCACGTTCGACAGAGTTACCTTCGCCTACCGCGACAAACCCGTTCTCCACGACATTGACCTGAAGATCCCAGCCGGCCAGATCCTCGCGTTGGTGGGGGAGACCGGCGCGGGCAAGACCACCATGGCGCGACTGATCGCGCGCTTCTATGACCCCACGGCCGGACAGCTGATGCTCGACGGCGTCGACCTCCGGTCGATAACAGTCACCCAGCTGCGTCGGGCGATCGTGATGGTTACGCAAGAGAGCTTTCTGTTCTCCGGCACGGTCGGCGACAACCTGCTGTTCGGACGGCCCGACGCCACGCACGATGAGATGATCGCGGCCGCGCGCGCCATCGGCGCACACGATTTCATCGCCGCACTGCCCAACGGATATGACACCGACGTGAGGCGCCGCGGCGTGCGCCTCTCTTCAGGTCAGCGCCAGCTGGTCGCCTTTGCCCGCGCATTCCTTGCCGACCCCCGGGTTCTGATCCTCGACGAGGCGACGTCGTCGCTCGACCTGCCATCGGAGCGGCTCGTGCAGCATGCGCTGCGCACTTTGCTGCGCGGTCGTACGGCGGTGATCATCGCCCACCGGCTGTCCACCGTCGACATCGCGGACCGGGTCCTCGTGATCGACGCCGGTCGTGTGGTCGAGGACGGGGCGCCGTCCGACCTTCGCGAGAAGAGCGGCCGCTACGGCTCCCTGCACCGAGCCTGGGTGCAGTCACTGGCCTGAGCGGGTATTCCCCGGGGACGTCTGCGATACTGCGCGCCATGGCTCAACTTTGGAAGTCTTTCCGGCGCCGGGATATGCCTCGTGTTGCAGCGGCAGCCTTGGGCCTGGCATTTCTGCTGATGGTCGCCGCATACGCGTTCGGCGCGATTGAGTCGGGTGTGACCCTCGGCGGCGTCACGGCGGCGGCCGCGGCCGTCATCATTGCCGGCTCGGGCCTCCTGTATGCTTGGCGGCTTGGAGCCGGCGGCCTCGTCGATTAGCCGGTAAGAGACCCTCTCACCAACCACTGAGGATGCCGATGGACTCCATCCACGCGATCGGCTTCTACGTGTCCGCGGCACTGTCTGTTGGCGGCGGGCTATCTGTAGCGTTGCTGGACGGCCGCTCCCGCCGCGGCCTCTCGCTGGGAGCTGTCGCCATCGGCGTGGCAGGTATGTATCTGGCGCTGTCATCCGGCCTCGCGGCCGTCGTTGCGCTCGTCTGCTACGGGGCCTGTGCGCTGATCCTGGCCGGAGCGGCTTATCGCCTCATCGATCAGACGATCGCCGGGCGATGGCGCCAGCTGGGAGCGGTCGGGGCCGCTGCTTTGCTGGCTGTCCTCGCTTACGCCGCTTACAGCGGTCATTTCATCCCGCCCACTACTCAGCACGACGCTATAAACGGCGCTTCTATCGGCAGACGGTTGTTCGCCCATGACGCGCTCGCCGTGGAGGCCGTCGCCGCTTTGGTGCTCGTCGCGCTGGTGGGAGCGACGCTCGCCTGGCGCGCCAGGGATCGCACCCGATGAGCGTCGGCTTGACCGGGGTCTTTTTTGTCGCCGCAGCCCTGGTGGCGACCGGCGCATTTGTGGCTGCCTGGAGGCGTGACTTGACGCACGCACTGGCCGGGATACCCCTTATGTTCGCGGGCGCAGGAACGGCGTTCGCGGGCGTCTCCCGCTTTGCGGCTTTGCCGGGGGGCGGCTCGCAGCTGCTCGGCCAGGAGGTCGCGGCTCTGCTGTCGGTCGCCGCCCTGGCAGCGGTGGCGCTGGGAGTCGGGCTGGCCGGCCGGGAGGGCTCTCGCTGAGACTGCTCGCAGCCGTTTTCGACATCGCCGCCGCGGCATCGGGTGCTGCCACCGGCCCGCGCGGTTTCACGTTCGACCCGTTCACCACCCTCGGATGGGCGGTGCCTCTGCTTGTGATCGCTCCACTGGCCGCGTTCGTCATGGCGGCCTCAGGGGTGCGGACGCGCCGATCGGCGTCCAACCTGTCGATGTTCGGTGCTGTTGTGTCGCTTCTCGCCACCCTTCTCGTCGCATGGGGTTTGGCGAAGAAGAGCGCGCCTTTCGTCTCCATGTATCAGTACCTGAACGCATCTGTCGCCTTCAGCGGCCCTGTCAACTTCCAGGGCTTTGTGATCAACATCATTCTTCGGGTCGATCACCTCACTGTGGTCGCGCTCCTCGTCGTCGAGATTTGCGTGATCGGCGCTATCGGCTGGCACCGGGTAATGGGTCGGGTCGAGGCGGGGGCCGCGCGCTTCCACGCGCTGGTCAGCCTGTTCCTCTTCGGATGCATCGGCACGCTGGTGAGCTACGACCTTGCCGAGCTGTTCGCGTTCTGGGGCCTGACCGGAGCTGCGACCTATCTGCTGCTCGCGCACCGCTGGGGCGCTGACGGGCCGGCACGCAACACCCGCATCGCCCTGGCGCTGCCGTTTCTCACCGATCTGTTCCTCCTCTGCGGCATCGCGGTTCTCTACTCCCGTTACGGCGTGCAGGACCTCACCGCGCTAGTCCCGATCCTTCACAGCGCCTCCGGGTGGAGTGTTAGGTCTCTTGTCGTGGCGTCAGTGCTCCTGTTCGTTGGTGTGTCCGGCCGGCTTGCCCTATGGCCCCTCAACTCGTGGGCGACCAGGACGACTGTTGACGCCCCCGCCGCAGCGTCAGCGGTGACCCAGGCCGTGTGGTCGGTGCTGGCGATTGCCGTGCTCTACCGCGTTATGCCCATCTTTGTGGCGGCCAACCCGCAGACCCTGAATGCCTGCCTTTACGCGTGCGGCGCGGCGGCCGTCATCGCTCCCCTGGTGGCGATCATCACCAATGAGCCCCGCCGAGCCATCGCCCTCATCGGCTCGGGAGTGGCCGCGCTGGGTGCCGCTGTCGTGATTCACGGTTTCCAGAACGCCGGATTCACTTTTGCCGTGGCCGGCATCGCCTGTGTTTTCGCTGCGGCACTCGCCCGCGTTGCCGGGGCGCTGACCGTGTCGGCGGTGTCAGCCGCCATGAGGACCGATGACCTGGCGGAGATGGGCGATGCATGGCGCCGAATGCGCGCCAGCGCCGTGGTCCTCTTGACGGCCGGCCTGGTCCTCGGCCTCAGCGCGTGGGGTGCGCTGGCATTCGCGGTCGCCTCGAGCTCCTGGCTTGGGCTGGTTCTCGGTGAGGCGGTGCTGCTGGCCTCGCTCGGCTCATTGCGGATCTTCCTCGCGATTGCGACCGGGCCTCTTCGACGGCGGCGAGCATTCGAACCGGATCGAGTCCGCGAGGTCGCCGCCAGCGCGCTTGCCGGTCCGTACGGGCTTGCGGTCGGTGGTGGGATCCTGCTGGTGGCCTCTCTCGTACACAACTGGCTCGACTTCCTCGACGGGCATAAGCATCCAACTCCGAATGCGGCAACGTATGTGCTCTGGGCCGCGGTGGCGCTGGTGGGGTTCATCGCGGCGGCGATCGCTTACTCGGCGAACAAGGAAGGCGCAGCGCGCGCGTCGGCCGGTCTCGGCGCCTGGGCGGATCGTCTCGTGGCCGTAGCACTCCGGGCGGCAAGCCGTTTCCTGGTCCGGCCTTCAGTGAGCATTGCCGCGGGGACCGGCGACTGGATTCCTCAGCGTGATGACGTGCTGGGACGTTCGGTCGTTGCCACGGGGCGCCTAGCAGCGGTTGCCACGCGCTTGCCGGTCGTCCCGGTTGTGTTCCTGCTGGCCGTGCTGCTGGCGGCGGTATTGGCATTCGTCTCGCCGGGCGTCTACAGGTGATCGCCTACAACAGCGTTGCCGCGCTGATCCCGGCCGCCAGTCCGACACCCATACCTACGCCAGGTTCGGGGATTTTCAACTCTTCGCTGCTCCTGAGCATCCTGATCTGGTCACCCGTTGCAGTCGCAACTGTCATCGCCATCCTGCCCAACCCACGTGGCCGCTACGACACGCTCATGAAGCAGATCGCGTTCTTCACCAACCTGGGCCTTCTGTTCATCCTCTGGGTCGCCTACAACCAGTTTGCGAACTACGTGCCCACACTGCAGTTCGAAGAAAAAGTTCCGTGGCTTCCGGCCATCGGCGCGATCTACCACATCGGGGTGGATGGGCCGGGCCTGATCATGCTCATCGTCTCGGGCCTCGTTGGGCTCGCCTCGGTCCTGGCTTCCTTCGGCATTCGGGAACGCGTGCGGTCGTATTTCTGCCTGCTGCTGCTCTCCGAGGCGTGCATCAACGGCGCGATCGTGGCCCACGACATGTTCGTGCTCTTGCTCTTCTGGGGGGCGGCCACGATACCACTCGCGATCCTGATCCTTGGTTGGGGCGGTCCGCGCCGCGAGGCTGCGGCCTGGAGGCTGGTGGGCTATTGGGGCCTCGGCACCATTGCTTTGCTGCTCGCCACCATGGCGCTCTATGGCGCCACGGGCGGCAGCAGCTTTGACCTGGATGTGCTCCTGAAGCCAACTTTGAGCCCGCGCCTCCAGCTCGCCGTGGGCGGGGCACTGATAGTCGCGGCGGCCACTCGCCTCCCGTTATTCCCGCTCCATGGGTGGGTGCGTGACGTTTATTCAGAGGCTCCGGTCGGGGTCTCGGTCGTGGTCGCCGGCAGCGCGACGCGCCTCGGCGCGTTCATCCTGCTGCGCGTCCTTGTCACCGGGGAGCCGATAGGAGCCCAGCTGCTGTCTCCGCTCCTCGCCGGGCTTGCGGCAATCACCGTCGTATACGCCGGCCTCGCCGTGCTGCGCATGACCGACCTGCGCCACGCGGCGGCGCACCTGGCGATGGTCCCAGGCGGAATCACCACGCTCGGCCTGGCCGCACTGTCCCCCCTGGCGATTGCCGGGAGCGTGCTGTCGCTGCTCTCGGGCGGGCTGGCGGCCGGCCTGATAGTTGGCGTGAGCGCGACGTTGACGGATCGGGCGCAGTCCCGCAGCCTCAACGTCTTGAGCGGCCTCGCGCCGCGAATGCCGAACCTCTCGTGGCTCATGGTCCTCGGAGTCCTCGGCCTGCTCGGCGTGCCGCTCATGGCCTCGTATCCGGCCGAAGCGATGACATTCTTCGGCTCGTTCAAAAACCAGCCTGTGGGGGCGTTCGCCGTCGCGGCGGGACTCGCGATTGTGGCCGCCGGCCTTGCTGTCATCGTGCATCGCCTCCTTTTTGGATCGCCCAATCCCGACGCGCCCGGCGTGTCGGATGCATCGCTCGGCGAGACGTGGTTCCTGGCCCTCATGGCGGGTGCGCTCCTGTGGGTAGGAGTTTTCCCAGGCGGACCGAAGCTCCCCGGAACCGACGTTCCCGTCTTCGACCCCGGCGTGGTCAACACCATGGCAGCGGGCGTCACGAACATCGCAGCCCCATACGCGGGTACGGGCCGGTGAGATCGCTGGTGCTGGTTCCCGAGACTCTGGTAGTCGGCGCCGCCGTCATCCTCTTGATGGTTGGTCGACTCGGTTCACGAACAGCGTCGTGGCGGCCGCGTTTGCCTGCGATCATCGCCGTGGTCGTCTTCGTGGCTTTCGTCCTGGAGCTCTGGGTTGGCGCGACGCTGACCAGCCTGTTCGGCGGCGGCTTCGTGCAGGACCGTTTCGCTCTCTTCGCCAAGGCGGCGGTGCTCCTTGCCGTCGGGACCGCCATCGTGGCTGCTGACTGGGGGGCCGAGGATTCGGTGTCGATCGGCCTGGCGATGCCGCTGCTGGCTGCGTTCGGGGTCATGGTGGCCGCATCGGCGGGCGATTTTGTCGGCCTCTGGGCCGGGCTCGAGCTGGCCGCGCTGGCGGGCGTCGTGCTGGTGGGTCTCCATAGGCCGGACCTCGGCCTTCGGCTCCTGGTCGCGGGGGGGGTCGCGACAGCGCTTCTCGTCGTCGGCTTCGCCTTCGTCTACGCCACGGCGGGTACTGCCGACCTGCTGGCCGCTCGCCACGCCCTGTTGAGCGCTGCGCCCACCGTTCCTCTGGCCGTCCCCGTCCTCCTGCTGTTCGGCGGCCTGGCGGTGCGCGCCGGCGTCGCGCCATTCCACCTGGCGAACGTGCCGGTCAGCTTCGGCGCCACGCCTCTCGGTGCCGGCCTGCTTCTCGGCCTCGTCGGCGCGGCAGGGCTCGTCGCCGCCATCAAGCTTGCGGCCGTTATGAGCCCCGTGCCCGAGGTGCTCTCGCCATACCTCGGAGTGGTCGCGGCCGTGGCGATGGTGGGTGGCGGCGCGGCAGCTCTCGCGGTCCGGGCGCCACGGGCGAGACTCGCCTACCTGGCCGTCGGACAGGTCGGGTGGGTCGCAGCAGGCCTTGCGACGCACTATCGCGCCGGCCTTGGCACGTCCCTGTTCCTTCTCGGCGCCTTTGCGCTCGCCGCCACGTGCGGGCCCGCCGTCATGGGCGGGGTGCAGGGAGGCGAGGCGTCGCTTGCCGGCATGGGCGCCCAGCGGCCCGCGCGCGCGGCCGGGATCGCGATGACTTTCCTTTCTCTAGCCGGAGCGCCGCCGCTGGCGGGCTTCTTTGGGGAATTCGCCGTCGCATCATCTCTCGCCGCGAGCGATCACCTTGGGCTTTTGGCCTTAGGGCTGCTCGGGTCGGTGCTGAGCCTGGCTGCCGCGTTGGGGACGCTTCGCGTCATTTACATCCAGAGCCCGCCCGAGGAAGGACGCCGAGCCGCCGGCTTCGCGCTTCCCCCCTTGACGGGCCTCTCGACGGCCGGCGCTGTCGCACTGTGCGCCGTGATCGTGGCCTACGGAGTTTTTGGGAATCCGATCCTGGGTCTCGCCTACCAGGGAGCAGAGGCGCTGGGCCTTCGGTAAACTGCCGCCAAGCGTCGCAGCACACGTCCTAGAAATCGTCCTGGAGGTCCCGCCTGACCGTGGCGACTCGCCGCAGCCGCCGCTCGACTCGCCGCCTGGCAGCAGCCCCGCCTGCGAAGGGGGGCCTTCGCGCGCGCAACCACACCCGCCCCTCACGCAGCCATGCGCCAAGCCGGTGGCCGGCACGCCTGGTGCTCGTCGCCCTCATCGCGGTGGCGGCGGCCGGCCTCCTGGGGACGGGCGGAACGATCGGGATCGTGGACTACTTTGCGGGCGACCTGCCCTCCATCGATGCGCTGCAATCGGACAAGCTCACCCAGACAAGCCGGATCTTCGACCGCAACGGCAACCTGGTCGAGGCGCTATATCACCAGAATCGGACAGTGGTTCCCCTGGGCAAGATCAGCCTCAAGCTGCAGAGGGCCACCATCGACACCGAGGACCGTTCGTTCTACGCCAACTCGGGCGTCGATTACCGCAGGCTTGCGATCGCAGTCTTCTACGACCTCACGCACCGCACCGCGACGCTGGGTGGGTCGACCATCACCCAACAGGTGGTGAAGAACAACGTCCTCGACACCCAGGAGGCGCAGAGCAAGACCATCAGCCGCAAGTTCCGCGAGCTGCTGCTCGCAGAGGAGATGGAGCGGCGGTATTCGAAGCAGCAGATCCTCGAGCTCTACCTCAACACGATCAACTACGGCAACGGCGCGTATGGGGCGGAGGCCGCGGCCGAGACGTATTTCCAGGTCCACGCCGGCGACCTCAACTGGGCGCAGGCAAGCTTTCTCGCCGGGCTGCCGCAGGCGCCGTCCGACTACGACCTCTTCGGCACGCCCGACCAGCTGGCAGCGGCCAGGTACCGGTGGCGCCAGGTGCTCGACGGGATGGTCACCGTGGGCGACCTGAGCGCCTCTGTCGCGGACGCCGCGTACAGCAGCGACCTGGTCGCGAAGATGATCGCGGCGCGCAAACGCGTCCCGGTCCAGCACAACCCACTCACCGCCCATTTCGTCGATTACGTCGAGGCGTACATAACCAGACGCTACGGCGAACGGACCCTCTATGAGGGAGGTCTTCGGATCATGACCACCCTCGACCTTGGCACTCAGGCGCTGGCCGACAAGTGGGTCAAGTCAGGCGTGCGCGCTTACGCGCCGCGCGGCGTGAACACTGGCGCGATGCTGGTGATGAACCCGAACGACGGCGAGATCCTGGCCATGGTGGGCAGCGCCAACTACAACAACGCCGCCATTCGCGGCCAGATCAACCTGACCGGCGTCGACCCACTCGGTTGGCGCGGAGTCGGATCGTCGTTCAAGGTCTACACGTACGGCTCTGCGCTCAACGCCGGTTTGGTGACTCCGGCGACCCTGCTGAACGACGCCACTGGTGTCATCGGCGGCCATACCTTCAACGATTGGGACACCAAGCACGAAGGATGGATCACGCTGCGGAAAGCCCTGGCGGAGTCGCGCAACCTGCCCGCGCTATGGACCTACAGACAGGAGGGCGGCGATCGGGTCGTCTCGTTCATGCACGACCTCGGGATCACGGCGACGATCGAGAATCCACAGGGCGTGGCGACGACGCTCGGCCACGATGCGATTTCAATGGCGCAGCACCTCGCCGCGTACTCCGCGTTCGACAACGGCGGCTACCGGATTACTGCGCAGCCTGTTCTCAAGGTCACGGACTCGGGCGGCCACATCCTCGAGGCGTTCAATCCTTCGGCGGGCCGCGTCCAGGTGATCAGCCCCGAGCTCGGATACGTGATGACCGACCTTCTGCGAGGCCCCGTGAAGCTCTACCTCGGTGACCTCGGCAGCAGGCCGGTGGCCGGCAAGTCCGGGACGACCGAGGCATACACCGGCTCGATCTTCGTCGGCTACACGCCAGGCCTCGCCATCGCCGCGTCGCTCATGCACATCGACGCCGGGCTCACCTGCAAGTCGGGCTATGCGTACCTCGCCACCAATTTTCCTCCGTCGGGCTGGCAGTGCCCCACGTCGATCCTGTTTGGAGAGAACGTCGGGAGCTCCGTTTGGAAGCCGTTCCTTGAGGAGTACTACTCGACGCATCCATGGCCTGCGCCGTGGAAGCAGCCGGCTGGAGTCTTGACGAGGATGGTCTGCGCGTATGACGGCGGACACATATCCACGGGCGGCTACAACGAGATATTTCTGAAAGGGATAGGCGAGCCGAGCTATCCGTGCGGCGCCAACCCTCCGCCGGGTGCGCCTCCCTACGCGCCGCCGTCACCGAGCCCGTCACCGAGCCCGTCGGCAAGCCCGAGCCCGTCGGCGAAGCCGCCACGCCCAAGTCCATCTCCGTAGGCTGAGTCTCCTTGCGTCTCAACCGGGCGGGAATCATCTTCGGCACTGCGTACCTGGTACTCGGCCTTGCCTGGGTGGCCGGTACGAATCCGGGGCTTCCGTGGTTGCCGGCCGGCTGGTTCTTTGTGGTCGCCGTGGTGGGCAGCTTCATCCCGGGGGTGGCCAACCAGGTGTCGCTGGCGCGCGCGCACCTGGCCGCGCCCGCGCTGGTGTTTGCGCTCGTGCCCGGCCGCCTTGGGCTGCTGGCCGTGGTGCTGGCGGTCGCGGGCTTGAGTGACCTCGTCGATGGCACCATCGCTCGCCGCTTCGACAGGCCGTCAACGCTGGGCGGTGGGCTGGATCCTGTCGTCGATGGCGTTCTGCTCGGCGCTGTCGCGATCGGTCTCGCGCTTGGCGGGACAATCCCATCCTGGCTCGCCGTTGTCATCGTCGCCCGCTACCTTGTGCCCGCAGCCGTTGGGCTGGTGCTGATCTCTTTGCATCGCGGGGTTGAGCTCCGTCATACGGTGAGCGGGCAGCTGTCGACGGCGCTGATCATCGTTCTGGTTGGAGGCATCTGCCTGTTTCGCTTCATGAGCCAGGACGCGGGCAACGTGGTCGCCGGCGCGGAGGTCGTCATCCCCATCACGGCTGCGGCCGCGTTCGTGCACCTTGGCTGGTTAGCGCGACGGTCGGCGGTTGCCAAGCCCGGGTAACATTGAATGCGGTCGCGCTAAGTGGGGTGCTGGCGGTACCCTGCACCGGCAATCCGCCTTAGCCGGACCGAATTCCCGCGCTGAGGTCAGGGCTCTCACGCCTGGCCGCGGCTAACGGCGTTGAAGGTCGGGACCTGCGCAGCTCGGGTCTCCGAACCCCGTCAGGTCCGGAAGGAAGCAGCGGTAAGGAGAGAACCTGGGGGTGCCGCAGTCATTCGGGCCGGAGCTGTGAACCGCGGTGCGAGCTGGGAGACTTCGATCGAGGCGGGGGTGCGCGGCCACCAGACAAATAATGACCAAACCCAATCTCCCTCCCACCTTCAGGGGGGAGGGCCAGGGGTGAGGGGCTTGATGAAGGATGCCTGAGTACCAGAGCTTATATCGCAAGTACCGATCGCAGACCTTCGCCGACCTGGTCGGCCAGGAGGCGGCGTCGCGGGCGCTGCAGGGCGCGATCATCAGCGCGCGCGTTGCGCACGCGTACCTGTTCAGCGGCAGCCGAGGGACGGGAAAGACGTCCGCAGCTCGACTGCTGGCGAAAGCCCTCGACTGCTCAGGGCGCTCGCGCGACTCCGCCGAACCGTGCAATCAATGCCAGTCGTGCGTCGAGATGACGTCCGGCTCGGCTCTCGACCTCATCGAGATCGACGCCGCTTCGAACCGCGGCATCGACGAGATTCGCGACCTGCGCGAGAAGGTGAACCTCGCCCCAGCGCTGGGGCCGTTCAAGGTCTACATCATCGATGAGGCTCACATGCTCACCGAGCCTGCTTTCAACGCGCTTCTCAAGACGCTGGAGGAACCTCCCGCGCATGTGGTCTTCGTGCTCTGCACGACAGACGCGCAGAAGATTCCACTCACTGTGGTCGGCCGCTGCCAGCAGTTCGTCTTTCGGCGTCACAGCGAGGAGCAGATCGTCGGCCGTCTCACACACATCGCCATGGCGGAACAGGTGCAGGTGGATGGTGACGCGATGCAGCTCATCGCGAGGACGGCGCAGGGATCGATGCGCGACGCCGTCGGCCTTCTCGACCAGCTGGTGCCTTTGGCCGTGGGTCCGATCAGCCTGGAGTCGGCGCGGTCGCTGCTCGGAATCGCCGATCCACGACTGCTGGACTCCCTCCTCGACGATGTCTTGAGCGGCCGGGCAGCCGAAGCCCTGGAGGAGCTGAACCGCGTGTACTCGGCGGGCGCCGAGCTGCGGCAGGTGGTGCGTGGGTTGATGGAGGGTTGTCGCGATCGGCTCGTGGCGTCCCTGTCGCGTCGCGACCACGCGGCGGCGCGGAGACTGTCCAGCGTGCTGGATGCGCTTCTTCACCTGGACGGTGAGGTGCGGCGCCACGCCGAGCCGCGGTTCCTGGTGGAGGCCACGCTGGCGCGCCTGGCGGTCGAGCTTGGGACTACGAGTGAACCGGTCCCCGCCCAAGGCAGCATTGAAAAAGCGTCTTCTTCGCCCGCGGGGAAGTCCCCGGCGAAGCCGGGGGACGGGGATGTGGAGCCAGGGCAAACCGTCACGAGCACGCCCCAACCTACCGTTCGTGAAACTTCTCCCGCGAGCGGCGACATGGGCGCGTGGGCCGACGTCCTCGAAAAGATGAACCGAACTGTGCGCGCGGCCTACCTCGACGCGCAACCCGAGGTCGACGGCGCGACGCTGGTGTTGTGGTTCCGCTACGGGTTCCATCACAAGAAGGCACAGGAACAATCGGCGCAGCTGATGCCGTTGGTGCGCGCCTGGTTGGGAGACGGGGTGAGGATCGACTTTCGGTTGAGGGAAGCTGGCGCCGCGGCCGGGCCCGTCGCCTCCAAGTCGACCGCGAGTCCGGAGGATGATCCTTTCGTTCGCGAGGTTGTGCGGAGGTTCGACGGGCGAGTCACCCGAGTCAAGGAGGTGTCCGAATGAAGGACCCGCTGAAGATGCTCCGGCAGGTCCAACAGATGCAGGACCGTATGTCGAAAGTTCAGGCCGAGCTGGAAACGGAGACTGTCGAGGCGAGCGCCGGCGGCGGAGCGGTGCGGGTCGTGGCGACGGGCACGCAGAAGCTTGTCTCGGTGACCATCGATTCCGCCGCGGCTGGGGAAGTGGAGATGCTTCAGGACATGGTGGTGGCCGCAGTCAACGAAGTTATGGAGATGTCCAAGCAGCTGGCAGCTTCGAAGATGCAGGCTGTCGCGTCCGGGCTGGGCCTTCCGCCCGGTCTCTTGTAGCCACGCGTGCCGCAGCTGCCGGAGCCACTCGAAAGGCTCATCCAGGAGCTGTCGCGACTGCCCGGCGTCGGGCCGAAGACCGCGCAGCGCCTGGCCTTTCACCTTCTGCGCGCCGACCGCCAGCGGGCCGAATCCCTGGCGCAGGCGATCGGCGACGTGAAGGCACGGATCGGCTACTGCGAGCGCTGCTACAACATCGCCGAAGGGAGCCTTTGCTCGATTTGCTCATCAACGCGTCGCGACGCGTCGGTGCTCTGCGTCGTCGAGTCCGCCCTCGATGTCCTCGCCGTCGAGCGGACGTCTGAGTTCAACGGGCTGTACTTTGTGCTTCATGGCGTCATCTCTCCCATCGACGGGATCGGCCCCGAGCAGCTCCACATGTCTCAGCTCCTGGATCGCGTCCGGGACGAGCGTGTGACCGAGGTCATCGTCGCCACCGACGCCGACATCGAGGGGGAGGCGACCGCCGTCTACCTGCAGCGGGCCCTGATGCCGTTGGGAGCGAAGGTGACGCGGCCGGCGCACGGCCTCCCGGTGGGGGGCGACCTCGAGTACGCCGACGAGCTCACGCTGGCTCGTGCCCTGGCCGGACGGCACAGCTTCTAGTGTCGACGCCGAATCTGTCTGCGCGGCCGGCGCTGCTCTTCGACCTCGACGGCACGCTGGTGGACAGCGTTTATCAGCACGTGCTGGCCTGGCGCGAGGCTCTCGAGACCGAGGGCATCGAGCTGTCGGTGTGGCGGCTCCACCGGCGCATCGGCATGAGCGGTGGCCTGTTCCTCAAAGCGCTCGATCGGGAGCTGGGCCGCAGCCTTGGCGAGGGGGTTGCTGAACGGCTGCGCCAAAGCCACGCAGCGAGCTACCTCAAGTTGTGGGACCAGGTACGCCCATTGCCGGGCGCGCGGGAGCTGCTGGAAACGCTGACCTCAATGCGTGTGCCTTGGGCGATCGCAACCAGCGGCAGCCAGCAGACCGCAAAGGGACCGCTCGGCCTTCTGGGCATCCCCGAAGGGACGCCGATCATCACTCGCGACCTGGTCGCGTACGCGAAGCCCAACCCGGACCTGTTCCTCGCCGCGGCCGAGCGGCTCGGGGTCCCGCCAGGCGATTGCTTTGTGGTCGGCGACAGCATCTGGGACCTCCTCGCCGCCCAACGCGCCGGCGCGCTCGGGATAGGGCTGCTCTCTGGTGGTTATGGCCGCGATGAGCTCGAGACGGCGGGCGGCTACCGCATTTACGACGACCCGGCGGACCTGCTGGCTCACCTTGACGAGCTGGGGATCAGAGCCGGGGGTTAGGCACGAGGTTAGGGCTGGGCGCATTTCGCTTCTCGGGGTTCTCTGTTAAGTCGCGTTGCAATACGAACCCGAATACCGGTAGAATTCGCAGGTTCCTCTGACGGAAGGCTTCGCGCGCCCTAAAAAGGCGTCGGGGCGTCGGGGCGTCGGGGGGACCAGCACCTTGACAACTGAAGAGTGGGAAAGACTCTGAGAGTCTTATGACTCAGGGCGAAGGCCTTGGGTCCTCCGTTTAGACGGAGAGTTTGATCCTGGCTCAGGGTTAACGCTGGCGGCGCGCATAACACATGCAAGTCGAGCGAGGGCTTATCTCCCGCAAGGGAGGTGAGTTCCT
>JALYYG010000241.1 GCA_030946685.1 Candidatus Dormiibacterota bacterium
CAGTCCTTGCGGTACGATTCCCAAACGCATGTTCGACCGCGCCGCCGCACTGGCTCGCGTCGCCGTGGGCAGATGCGCGTGCCCAGGCTGCTCCGGAGAACTGACCGACCCCGCCCGTAGTCGCGGATGCTGGAGTTTTTGCCGCATTTGTCGCTGCGCTTGGAAGACATCGAGCATCGACGGTCAGGAGTACGCCACGGCCATCCATGCACCGGTCCATGCTCTTACGCCGAGCGACCCCCCGGCGGGCAAACGCTCA
Source organism: Candidatus Dormiibacterota bacterium (assembly GCA_030946685.1). Taxonomy (GTDB): domain Bacteria; phylum Chloroflexota; class Dormibacteria; order Dormibacterales; family Dormibacteraceae; genus Palsa-872. The sequence continues at coordinate 260 of JALYYG010000241.1, forward strand.
TGAGCAAGCTGGCGGGCCCGGCATATTCGGTTGTAAACGTGCCGCATCGACAGCGGAAAGCGATGAGAGGTCAGGCGTCCAGGGCGTGGTCCTTTTGAATTTCAATTGCTCTGAGATGCTGGCCAGTCGCGAGATAAGCGGCACGGAGCCTTCGCGCTAGGTCCTCGCGGTCAGGCTGCCGCTCCAGGGCCTGTTCGAGGAGGGGGATCGCTCGGCCGGGCTCCTGGCGCGCGATGTGGTTCGCCGCAAGGGCGCCCATGAGGTCGATCCGAGCCGTCTCGGCGCGCTGCCGGAGCTGGCGCACGAGATCTCCTGCTGCGCCGCGGGCGCCGTTCACCTCCTTCTCTAACTGCTCCCATCCCGGTAGGAATTCGCCCGCCGACCCGTCCAGAAGAAGCGTCGCATCCTCGACTAAGTTCGGCGACAGGATGCCCTCCTTGGCGACGCACTCCGCCGCCATCTCCTCGAGGCGGAAGAGGTCGATGCTGCACTGGGTCAGGTCGAGCCGCACCGACTCGTCGTGATCCACTACCATCCGCGCGGCTAGCGGCGCCGGCAGCCAGCCGTTCAGCATATTGCTGAGCCGGTTCCGGAGCCGGGTGCGCTGCTTGTCGGGCGACATTCCCGGGGTCAGCTCGTCGGCGAGGTCGGCTCGCATCACCCGGTCCTTCGGGTTGGTCAAGGATCTGAGCAATAAGTACAGCCAGATGAAGGCGATCACCGGGCGGCCCATCAGCTCGGGTCCGAAATCGTGGCCGTCGTGGCGGAGCCCGAGCCCGCCGAGAGTCTCGATTCCCAGATATGTCGGAGGCAGCGCCGGCAATTTCGGCTTCACGGCGAGAGGTGCTTCTGGCTCCTCCTCGGAGAGTTCCTCGATGGCGTCCTCCTGGGGGTGTACTCCGTCCCCCTCGTGTGGAGAGAGGTTGCTCAGCGCTTGGCCGACTCCGCGCTCCAACCACCATTTGATCCCGAGCGCCTGCCGCTGCTCGACACGGCGGCCGACTGCCTTCTCCGCTGGCAGTAGCAGGCCACGAGCTCGGAGCTGGCCGGCCAGCACTGCGTCCCCACCGCTCTCCAAAACCTGGGCGGCGATGAGGGCCGGCACGCTGTCCGGCCATTGGCTTCGAGCCTCCAGCCGGACATGGGCGGACCGCTCCTCGGCAAGCCGACCAGCGACGTACAGGGGGACTCCCAGATCGAATATCCGAGCCGCCTCAGCGAACGCCCGCTGAACGCCCGTCCGACGCCCGCTACCAAACCCTCGAGGCGGCTCGAAGAGCCACCGGCGTCGACCAACCCTCAGCTCATGTAGGCGCAGACGCAGATCGCCAAGACGGCGCTTGGGCACTAATAGAAGGACGAGGAGCCAGAGGGCGGCAACCTCTAGACCATGAGCGAGTTCAGGCGGCACGATCGGCCTCCTGGTTCATCAGATCAGGCAAGAGCTGTCGCGCGAACCGAGCGAGCGCATCGCGGGCACGCGATTCGAACCGAAGCACCCACGGAAAGCCTTTCAGGTCACTGGTCGCAACGACCCGATCGTCTGGAATCACGGCCAGGTGCAGGAGGCCCGACATCAGAGAGGTCCGCAACGGCTTCGTCGCGGACGCTTGGCCGACGATGAGCGCCAGTTTGCCCTCAAGGCCCCGCTCCCACGCCCGGTCGGCCCACGCGGCGGTGGCTGAGGCCGACTTCAAGGTCTGCATCGCGATCAAAAGCGACACGTCGCTGGTTTCAACCGCGACGTCGATGAACCATCGATCTCCCGATGGCACCTCAAGTACAACCAGGTCGTAGGCGCGCCGAAGCACCGGGATCAGAAGGCGCAGGCGCTGACCATTCAGCGTGTCTGGACCGACGCACAGCAACTCGCAGCCGCTCGGATGCCGGACCGCGAGGTCGACGACCGATTCATCGACGCTGGCCCGGTGGCTGAGGAAGTAGTTACTCA
>JALYYG010000071.1 GCA_030946685.1 Candidatus Dormiibacterota bacterium
GCGTGGAGTTTTCCGGTCTATCTGTAACCCGGGCCGTAGCCCTGGCCCAGCGAATCGACTGACCCGCGCGCCTCGAAGCCCCAGGCAAGCGCCGGCTATTCGACCACGTCGGCGTCGATCCAGCGGAGCTCGGCCGGGCAGCCCGGCTCTTCGTACGAGGTCTTTGGGCCTTGGAAAAGTAGGCTCCTCCTCTGTCAGTACAGTTGTCTCGAAATTCGTCCAGTCGCGCGATCATCCAGATGAAGGCGAACACGAAGGCCCTGTAGGCCGGGAAGGTGGTTCGCGGCATTTCCTGGCCGGTGGCTACGGCATTTCCAAAAACAGCGTTCCGTTAAAGAGGAGCTGAGGAAGAGGCGAAGTCGAGTTCAAGTCGAATTGAAGTTGAGGGACCGACAACCCTCAAATGAGGCCGCTGAGGGGGTCCGCACTGGAAATGCCGTAACCGGGGTAACTCGGTTCGCGAGTTCGAATCTCGCCCGCTCCGCCACCACGTTCTGTAACCCGGCCGCGAATATAATTCGAGGCGAGGGGCCGAAGACAGAGAGGGAGGGATCGTATGCGCGTCTTAGGAACAAATGCTTTCGTGCGCCCGGCGGTGCTGGTTTCGCTCATGACAGCCCTGGTGGCCGGAGGAATGCCGCTAGCGGCCTCCGCCGGGGCAGCGCCGGGCAACAACTACAGCAGGGTCGAAGTCGGAGTGGCGAGCGCTGGTGCGCGCCTGGCGAGCTCGGGTTCAACGGTGCGACAGGACCTCAAGGGGGCGAGGCAGACGCAAAAACCAGCTCGCTCGGCGGGGACCAGGGCCGCCGGCAAGACACCATCAGCAGCCGATTCATCCACGCGCCATTCCAGCGGCCCGTTGGTCCGCGCATTCAACGGCGTTAGCAGCCGTGACAGCGAAGTCACCAACTTCGGAGCGAAGTTCGAGCCGCCGGACCAGGGTCTCTGCGCTGGAAACGGCTTCGTGCTGGAGGCCGTCAACTCCGCGTACACGATCTATCACCAGGATGGACGACCGATCGCCGGTCCGTTCAACGTCAATGACCTCTACGGGCGCGGCGGCCTGCAGTTCACCAGTGATCCGCGCTGCTACTACGACAAGACGACCAATACGTGGTTCGCGATCATCCTCTTCATCGGCGACAACAGCGACACGTCAACACTCGACATCGCCGTGAACCCGTCCGGCGATCCCACCAACGCCAATTGGAAGCTGTACCACATCGATACGACCAACGCCGGCGGCCCCGGCTGCCCATGCTTTGGTGATCAGCCTCGCCTGGGGATCGACCGGTTCAATCTGTACGTCACCACGGACGAGTTCTCGATCAACGGTCCAGAGTTCAACGGGACGCAGCTCTACGCCTTTGCCAAGCGGGATCTGGTGCGAGGCTCCGATGAAGTTCACTTCGTGCACTTCCAGGGAATCACCTCCGACGGGTCCCTGGTGACGGCGCCTCAGCCGGCGATCACGACCGGACGGGTCGATGCCGAGTACCTCCTCGGACAAATGGATCCCAACAACACCGGTGACAACCGCCTCGTGGTCTGGGCCCTGACGAACCAGGGCGCGGTGCAATCGGGAGGCACGCCGACGCTCTCGAGCCTGATCATCCAGTCGGAGGCTTACGCGATCCCGCCCCAGGCCATCCAGCCGAATGGGGTGCTGCCGCTCGATTCCGGCGACGACCGGATGCAGCAAACGCAATTCATCGGCAACAGCTTGTGGGGCGAGCTGACAACGGCCGTGACGCTGCCGTCCGATTCCGCGGCGCGGGCTGGTGCCGCGTGGTTCAAGGTTCGTCCACAGGTGGCTCATGGCGTCCTGACCGCCGCGACCATGGTTCAGCAGGGCTATGTGACTCGGGCCCATCGCGACATCATCTACCCGGCGCTCCAGGCCAATGCCTCCGGCAGCGCGGCAATGGTGTTCACCATGACCGGCGCTGACCTGTATCCGAGCGCCTCATACGCCACACTCGATCCTGGTGAGGCTGCCTTCGGTCGGCCGCAGGTCGGTCTGGCGGGCACCGGGAACTACTTCAGGAGGCCGACAGGGTTTCAATCAAACCGCTGGGGTGACTACTCGTGGGCTCAGCTGGATCCGGACGGACGCTCGGTCTGGATGGCGACCGAGTACATTCCACCGCGCGGGAGCCAAACGACCACCGGCTTCCGAAACTGGGGAACGGCGGTGCTGCAGGTCCGGCTCTCCGGAGATAACCAGGGCGGCGATCAAGGCGGCGGCCAAGGGTAGGACGCCAATGAAACAGGGCGGCCCGGGTGCCGCCCTGATTTGACCCAACTTCAGGCGCGATACGATGCGATCGATGCCGCGATTCACACCCGCGCTCGCGAGGGTTGTCATGACTGAGATCAATCCGGATCATGACCCGGACGGAACCATCCTGCGTGATTTTGTGCAGCGGGTCGCTGCCGCCTTTCGGCAGAGCTGAACTGAGGTCCGGAGCGCATGCGCTGGGAGGAGTTCGAGGTGGCTGCAGCGGACCTCGCGCGCCTGGGCCGTGAACGCTTAAATCGCTATCAACTCTGCATGCTCGGCACGCTACGGCGCGACGGCTCCCCGCGAATCAGTCCCTGCGAAATGGATTTCGCGCAGGGCGAGCTACTCATGGGCATGATGTGGCAATCGCCCAAGGCCCTGG
>JALYYG010000090.1 GCA_030946685.1 Candidatus Dormiibacterota bacterium
CGGTAGAAGCGCGCTGTGTCGAAATCCACATCGGCGCGGCTAGAGGGCGCAAAGATGCGTGCTTCGTGCCCGAGGCGCCGCAGCTGGCGAGCGAGGTGGCGAACGTGGTCGTTCACGCCTCCCGGCGACGCAAAGTCATAAGGAGAAACAAGCCCAACCCTCATCTCTCACTCCACGTGGCGGCCAGGCCGGATTCACTCCGGCCGTCACCCAGGCGTGCACCACCAAGCGCCTCCCAATTGCGGCCAGGCGGGGGGGGCACGTGGGGGGATCCTGATCCCCCCGCGCTTGTCATGGCGATCTCACTCCACATGGCGGCCAGGCCGGATTCACTCCGGCCGTCACCCAAGCGTGCACCACCAAGCGCCTCCCAATCGCGGCCAGGCGGGGGGGGTACGTGGGGGGATCCTGATCCCCCCGCGCTTTTCATGGCGATCCTGGCCAGATGCGGTGCGGGACATGCCATTGCTCCGGGTGACTCCGAATGAAGCCCTCGATATGGCGGATGAGCTCCTGTGTCACTCGAATCTCGTCTGCCCTTCTGTCGCCCGTGCTCACGGCGAGCACATGCGGAGCCGCCTCCGCCATATAGCTGTCGTCCGGCAGCCGCCAGACGCACACCGGGAGCAGCGGGGTTCCCAGTCGCAAGGCGATGGACGCGGTACCCAGGGGAATCGGCGCCGGCCTGCCGAAGAACGGCATCAAATGACCCGTGCCGATGATGTCGCGGTCGATAGCGGTGATCACCATCTCCTGCTCGTGCAGGGCTTGCGTGACCTTGCGTATGCCGGACACCGTGAGCGTGAGCACGCTGATCCCGAGGCGGGCACGAGTTTCCCGGTACCACTCGAAAAGGGCCCTGGGCTCCAGCTCCTCGGCGAAGAAGCTGACCGGTGTCAGGGTTGCCGCCCAAATCGCGGACACGACTTCGTACGAACCCATATGGCAGGAGACCGCCATCACGCCCTTGCCCAGTGCGCGAGCTGCCTCGAGGTTCTCCCAGCCCTGCACCTTCAGTAGGCGACTCATAGCCGACACCTGCGTGCGTGGCAGCATCATCAGGTCGGCGTATGCCTTGGCGTGATTGCGGAAATTGAGCCAGGTGGTTCGCCGCAGCTCTCGCTCGTCGAGCTCCGGACACGCAACCCGGAGATTGAACTCGAGGCGCGGCCTGGCCAGCGGCGAGAACCAGAAGGCGAAGCGAGCTGCCAGCACCGCCAGCCGGTACCCCCACGATCGGGGCATTCGCTCCACCACCGCTTGCACGGCCTTGAACGCGCGGTAACGCCACACTCAGGAGAAGCACCTTTGGAGCCACAGGCTCACCCTCGCTCCGCTTTGAACATCGGCCGGAATGCGTACCACTGGTCTGGGCGTTCGCGAATGAAGACCTCGAAGCGATGCACGATCCGCTGCATCAGATTCTCTTTGGTCTCGCCGTCCGGCCACGAGAGCGAGGCCTCGAGATGGATGTGGTGCCGGCCCGACGGCGTCATGTACTGGTATCCGGCCAGCAGCGCTGCGCCGGTTTTCAGCGCCAGCGCGGCCGCACCGGCGGGCACCAGCGCACGACGCCCGAAGAAGCGGACCTCCACGCCCGGACCCTCCTCTTGGTCGCACACCAGCCCCACCATGCGGTTGGCATTCAGGGCCTGGATGATCTCCCGTACCGCCGGCCTGCCCACCAGGAGAACCTCGAGGCCATAACGCCGGCGCGTCTCCACGACTGCGTCGTTAAGCGATCCGGGGAAGCGTCCGGTCACGGCGGTGATGGGATAGCCGAGGGCGCCGCCATACGAACCGGTGTTGTCCCACGAGCCCATATGGGGGAGTGCCAGGAGCACGCCTCGACCGCGCGCGAGCGCGGCGTCGACATGCTCCAGCCCGTCGATGCCGGTGCGCTCGATGAGCTCCTTGTTCGTGAGGCTGCCCATGAGCAGGAAGTCGAGGACCATTCGTCCGTAGTTTTGAAATGCTCGCCGCGCAACGCGTGCAACCTCTGGATCGGATCGATCCAGGCCGAGAGCAGCCGCGTAGTTGTCCAGAGCTGCACGGCGCTGCGGGACGTTGAGCCAGAACCACGCGCTTCCGCCCGGCGCCACGACGGCGTGCCGGAATCCCTGCGGAAACGCTCGCACGACCCGCGCACCCGCTCTGTAGCTAGCGGCGAGCAGAGGTGGTCGCCGGCTTCGCCCGTTTGACGCGGCGGACGCCGCCGTTCGGCGCGGCCTTACCACCATCGATGAACTCCTCCACTAGGCGCTTGGCTTCGGTGTCGCTGTACTGCACCGGCGGCGACTTCATGAAGTAAGAGCTGGGACCCTCCAGCGCCCCTCCAATCCCCCGATCGAGGGCAAGTTTGCAGCAGCGAACGGCGTCGATGACGATGCCGGCGGAGTTGGGCGAGTCGTGCACCTCGAGCTTCAGCTCGACGTTCAGCGGCACATCGCCGAAGCTTCGACCCTCCAGCCTGATGTACGCCCACTTGCGATCGTGCAGCCAGGGCACGTAGTCGGAGGGGCCGATGTGAACATTGTCGGCGCCGACGTCGTAGTCCAGCTGGGAGGTGACCGAGCGCGTCTTCGAGATCTTCTTCGACATCAGGCGCTCGCGCTCCAGCATGTTCAGGAAGTCGGTGTTGCCGCCGAAGTTGAGCTGGTAGGTGCGCTCGAGCTTGACGCCGCGGTCGCGGAAGAGGCGCGTGAGGACGCGATGGATGATCGTGGCTCCAACCTGCGATTTGATGTCGTCGCCAATGATCGGGAGCCCTTTGTCTTCGAAGCGCTTCTGCCAGTAGGGCTCGCGCGCGATGAAGACCGGGATGCAGTTGACGACACCAACTCCGGCCTGCAGCGCCTGCTCGACGTACCACTTCGTCGCCTCTTCGGATCCGACGGGAAGGTAGCTCACGAGCACATCGGCCTTCGTCTTCTTGAGGATTCCGACGACGTCGGAGGTTTCGCCGGGTGCCTTCTGGACGATGTCGGCGAGGTACTTGCCGATGCCGTCGTGCGTCATGCCGCGATTGACCTTGACGCCGAGACCAGGAACGTCCGAGAACTTAACCGTGTTGTTGGGGCGGGCGAAGATGGCCTTCGAGAGGTCGAGCCCCACTTTCTTCTTGTCGATGTCGAACGCCGCCACGAACTCGATGTCGCTGATGTGATAGCCGCCCAGGTCGACATGCATGAGACCGGGCACGAAGTCCGTGCGCGAGGCGTCGCGGTAGTAATGGACGCCCTGGACGAAGGAGGAGGCGCAGTTGCCGACCCCTACTATCGCGACCCGGACCTTGCCGTTACGTTGGCCATTCTTGCGGCCGTTTTTCATGCCCCGACCTCCCTGCGTACTTTCATTCCGTCTTTGATTCCAATCAATTCTTCGAGCTGCGCGCGCTCACGCGCGATGTTCTCAACGTCAAGCGAGCAGTAGACCTGGCGCCCGTCGCGCCGCGTCCGGATCACGCCGCCGACCCGCAGCATCCGCAGGTGCCATGAGATGCGCGGTTGGCTCATGCGGAGGTGGGCGGCCAGGTCGTTGACGTTCTCCTCCCCGACCTCCCCCAGGCGCTGAAGGATCCGCAGGCGCGTGGGGTTGGCGAAGGCCAGGAAATGGTCGGGAAGCTCGTGACGCTGGCTGGGCATAAACATAAAGCTTGCTTTATAGAAGTCTAACGCATAAAGGGTCCGTTATGTATGGACGCGCCCGCGAGCCATCACAATGCACGGCGATGAAAGGCGGCCGGTGGGTTCTCAAGCTGGGACTCGGCCTCCTGGCAGCCGGCCTCGCCTCAGGCCCGGTGGCGGCTCAGGTGGCCTCTGTAACAGTCACCACTTCGCCTAAATCGGGCACGGCAACAGCGTCTCTAACCGCGCGGGCGATCGTTCCGGATTCCTGCGCCAATTTGCCACCGCTTTATAGGTTCAACTTCTACTGGCAAACCCCTAATTACCCCATCTGGACCACGACAGTCGGTTGTGACCGATTGGTTGGTGGATTTGACACTGGGGTGAGCCCTAAATTCGCGCCGCCGACTCCTCTCAACGCAATTGGTCCGCACCCCGTGCTCGTGAACGTCTGGAACACACAAAGCGGCGCTTTGGTCGGGTCGGGAACCGCCGTATACACGATCACCGGCCCGCCGTCCCCGCCACCAGCGCGCTCACCCCCTCCACGGGCATCCACGACCCCGACGCATCGACCGTCGGCCAGCCCGACGCCGGCGCCGTGCTACGTCGAGGGCCACACCCCAGCGTGCCCAGCTCCCAGAACGCCGAGCTGCACGTCTCCGACCGCAGCTCTGCCACCAAGCGGGACGGCCGGTGGCGTACCGCCGCTGGTGCTCGCTTTCATGTTGGCGCCGCTCGGGGCCATGCTCGTTTTCAGGCCGGGGCTGAAGAACCGCCGGCTCAGCAAGGCGTCGGCGCTGCTCTTGCTCGTGGTCACGACATCCTGCACTCCACAAACCGGAAAGTCACCAGCCGTATCGCCGACGCCGACGGGTTCAGGCCCGGCGATCGTCGGCTTCGAATCGACCCCGGACTGCCGTGGCTACTGGGAGGTCGCCGCCGATGGCGGCATGTTCCCGCTCGGCCACGCCGGCGGCTTTGGGAGCATCGGCGGGGTCCACCTGGTCAAGCCGATCGTCGACATGGAAGCGACGCCCGATGGCGGCGGCTACTGGCTCGTCGCCTCCGACGGAGGCATCTTTCCGTTCGGCGACGCGGCCGGCTTTGGGAGCACTGGCAGCATCCGCCTCAACAAGCCGGTCGTCGCCATGGAGAACACCCCCGACGGTGGCGGCTACTGGCTGGTCGCGTCAGACGGTGGCATCTTCCCGTTTGGTGATGCGGTCGCTTATGGCAGCACGGGCGGGATCCACATCAACAAGCCGATCGTGGACATGGAAGCCACGCCGGATGGGGCCGGCTACTGGCTGGTCGCCTCCGATGGGGGCATCTTTACATTCGGCAACGCGAGTGGATATGGCAGCACAGGCAGCATCCGCCTCAACAAACCGATCGTTGGCATGGAAGCGACGCTCGATGGCGCGGGCTACTGGCTGGTCGCGTCGGATGGCGCCATCTTTCCTTTTGGAGACGCTGTTGGTTATGGCAGCACCGGCTCCCAGGGCCTGAAAAGCCCGATCGTTGGCATGGAAGCGAGTCCGGATGGTAGCGGCTACTGGCTGTTCGCGGCCGATGGCGGCGTGTTCCCATTCGGCGACGCGCCAGGCTTGGGATCGGCGGCGCACTGATCGCGCCGCGCTAGGGGCGGCGGACCAGGTTCAGGAACTCCGCGCGGGTGCGGGCGTCCTTGCGGAAGGTGCCAAGCATGCATGACGTGATCAGCTGACCGCCCGGCTTCTGGACCCCCCTCATCTCCATACACAGGTGCCGCGCCTCCACGACGACGCCAACACCGCGGGGCGCCAGCGCGTCGTTCAGCGCCTCGGCGATCTCCTTGGTCATGCGCTCCTGCAGCTGCAGACGGTGGGCGAACATCCCGACCAGGCGGGGGATCTTGCTGAGACCAACCACCTTGCCCCTCGGCAGGTAGCCCACGTGGCAGCTGCCGAAAAACGGGAGCATGTGGTGCTCGCACAGGCTGTAGAAAGGGATGTCCTTGACCAGCACCATCTCGTCGTAGTCCTGGTCGAAGACAGCGTCCGCGACGATGTCCGCGGGGCGCACTCCGTATCCGTCGGTCAGCTCGCGCAAGGCACGCGCAACCCGGTCAGGCGTGGCTCGCAGCCCCTGGCGCCCGGGATCTTCGCCCAGCTCCGCCAGCAGCTGCTCGACCAGCTGGGGCATCCTGTCGACCGGCTTGACCTTGGCCATGACCGCATCCTCACACAATTGACGTGTGGACGCGGTCGCGGCGGCGCAGGTGCTCTCGGAGATCGGATACTTGCTGCGGCAGGATCCCGAGCAGAAGTTCCGCGCCCAAGCCTTCTCTGGCGCTGCCTGGACGATCGCGATCTCCCGGCCAGACCTCGAGGCCCTCTACCAGGCGAACGCGCTGACAACGATCGAGGGCGTCGGCGCGGGAATCGCCAAGGTCCTGGCGGGGCTCATAGAGACCGGCCAGAGCTCATACCTCCAGCGGCTCCGAACCGAGATGGGTCAACCAACCCGAGATGATGAGTCGGACCTCGATCTGAGCCGATATCAGGGCGACGTCCATTCGCACACGAACTGGAGCGACGGCAAGGCGACGATGCTCGACATGGCGCGAGGCGCTCAGGCGCTGGGATACCGGTACCTCGGGGTGACCGACCATTCACCCCGCATCAAAGTCGTGAACGGGCTGGGCGCCGAGCGCCTGCTTGCGCAATCGCGCGAGATGGCTGAAGTACAGGCGCAGATGGATGACCTGACCCTGCTCCACGGAATCGAGGTCGACATCCTCGAGGATGGCGCACTCGATCTTCCGGACCCGGTCCTCGAGCTGCTCGACGTCGTCATCGCCTCGCCCCACGTGAAGCTGCGCCAGGAACCGGCCGCGATGACCGAGCGGATGCTCCGCGCCGTATCCAACCCACACGTCGACGTCATCGGCCACCCGACGGGACGGCGCCCCGGCTCGCGAGAGGGCGCGACCTACGACTTCGAAGCGGTGTTCAAAGAGGCGGCCCGTCACAAGGTGGCGCTCGAGATCGATTGCGACCCGGCGCGAATGGACCTCTCACCCGAGATGGCTCGCCTCGCGCTGGAGTCCGGGTGCAGCTTCACGCTGGATGCAGACGCGCACGCGCCCGCGGAGCTGGCTTACGTGCCGATGGCCGCCTGGATGGCACGCCGCGCCGGCATCCCGCAGGACCGGATCCTCAACTTCCTTGACCTTGACGAGCTGACCGCTGCACTCCGCTGAGGTGACCCTGAGCCCCGACCGAGTAGGCCTCAGCCAGCCATTGCTCGACTTCGCCGTCGACCTCCGCGGGCTCCTGCAGCCTCAAGACGTGGACCTGGTTGCGCGGCGAGGATGACATCGATGCGCCGGAACCGCGGGCTCTCCAGCCTGCGGGCCAGCACGACGTGACCGTCGATCCAGCGGCGGCGGAGGCTGAACGCGGCAAGGCTCATCCGGACCTGGAAGGCAACACGTGTCTTCTCGGGCAGGACCTTGGCCGGCCCTGACATCTCAGCCACCTCAATCAGGCGTCGGAAGGTGGCGACCACCTGAGGCTCGCGGCCAGCGAAATGGTCCTCGAGGCGAACGTCGCTGCGCAAGTGGAATTGATTTCGATTCGCAAAGCCTCGCCCGCACTTGGGACATTTCCAAAGCGGCTCCATCGATCGGAACACTACGATTCAGGCAGTGGCGAAAGGCACGGGTGAGGCAGGCCTCCCCCGTGGAACCCCCTCCGTGTGGCACATTGCATGGAGGCGATTGGATGGGGCATATGGGACGGCCGGACTGAATCCGCCTTCAGCTCCGCTTTGAGATCTTGGAGAGATTAAGTGGCGAAGATCGGGATCATGATCGAAGGCCAGGAGGGTCTGACGTGGGACCGCTGGCGACTCATCTGCCACGACGCCGAGACGCTGGGGTTCAACTCGCTACGCCGCAGCGATCACCTCTTCTCGGTGATGGGTGTTGTCGAGCGGGACTGCATCGAGTGCTGGTCCTCGCTCGCGCTCGCCGCGGAGTGGACGAAGGAGATCGAGTTCGGACCGATGGTCAGCCCGATGACTTTTCGCCCGCCTGCGCTCCTGGCGAGAATGGCCGCTGCCGTCGATCTTCTCTCAGGAGGACGTCTCATCCTGGGCGTCGGTGGCGGCTGGTACGAGCGGGAGCACGTCGAAAACGGCATCCCGTTCCTCACGCTCGGCGGGCGGATGGATTTGCTGGAGGAGGGGATCAAAACCATCCGCGCCACCTGGCAAAAGGCCAACCCCAAGCCCACGCGCGGCACGATTCCGCTTCTCATGGGCGGAAGGGGCGAGAAGCGCGCGCTGCCCATGGTCGCGCGGGAAGCCGTGGAGTGGAACCTGTCCCACCTCGACGCCGACGAGTACCTGCAGAAGCGCAAGGTTCTCGATGCGGCGTGCCAGGCGATCGGGCGCGACCCGTCATCCATCCGTCACTCGGTGATGGTGAACATCCTCATCGGGCGTAATCGCGCCGAAGTGCGTGAAAGGGCGTTACGGATGCGCGACATCATCCCGAGCTTGAAGGGCCTCGACACTGACGACGTACTGGCCGCAGTCGGCAAGTCCGGGCTGGTCGGTACGACCGAGGAGATCACGGAGCAAATCAGGAAACACTCCGCCCTGGGCGTCGACCTCTTCCTGTTCCAGCATTTCCTGCTCGACGACCGGGACGCACTGAAGCTCCTGGCCTCGGACGTCATCCCGGCGGTGGCCTAAGGTAAGCCCATGAACTTCGAGCTCGACGAGGCGGAGAAGGCGTTTCGCGACGAGGTTCGGACCTGGCTGAAGGCCAATGCCCCCAAGGACGACTCGAAGGAAAGCGACCAGGAGAAGCTGATCGATCACCGCCGGTCCTGGCAGAAGAAGCTCTACGAGGCCGGCTACGTCGGCATCACATGGCCGAAGGAGTACGGCGGCCGGGGCGCCGGCTTCATGGAACAGCTGATCTTCAACGACGAGATGATCGTCGCTCAGACGCCTGAGCCGATCAATGTCATCGGCCTCGGCATGGGCGGCCCTGTCGTGATCGCTCACGGCACTGAGGAGCAGAAGAAGCGATATCTTCCTCCGCTTCTTTCTGCCGAAGAGATCTGGTGCCAGGGCTTCAGCGAGCCGGACGCAGGCAGCGATCTATCTGGCCTGCAGACCCGAGCGGAAGACAAGGGCGACCACTACCTCGTCAACGGTCAGAAGGTTTGGACCACTCTCGCCCACGTCGCCAAGTGGTGCATGTTGCTGACTCGCGAGCGCAAGGAGGAAAACCCACGCCACGGGCTCACGTATCTGCTTGTCGACATGGAGAGCCCCGGCGTCGACGTGCGGCCCCTGGTGCAGATCACCGGCGACGCCGAGTTCAACGAGATCTTCTTCAAAGACGTCAAGGTGCCGAAGTCGCAAATCCTGGGCGAGGCCGGCAACGGCTGGGCTGTCGCCATGACCACGCTCCTCCATGAGCGCGGCACGCTTGGCATGGCGTTGGCCACACGGGCACAGATCACTGCGGCCGAGCTCGCTGAGCACACACGCAAGCTGGGGCGCGGCTCCGACCCCCTGGTGCGGCAGAAGGTCGCCCAGCACACGATCGAGGCGCGAGCGCTCCAACTCAACGGCTATCGCGCGGTGACCGCCATGAAGCGGAACGGCATCCCCGGGCCAGAAGGCTCAATCCTCAAGCTCATGTGGTCGGAGTTGAACCAGCGCATGGCCGAGACGGCTGTGGACGTCGCCGGCCCCGCGGGCCAGGTGGGCGAGGGCACGGGCTGGAAATACCAGTTCCTGCGCTCGCGGGCGAACACCATCGAGGCCGGCACGTCAGAGGTGCTGCGCAACATCCTTGCCGAGCGCGTGCTGGGCCTTCCGAGGAGTCGTTAGCACTCGCAACGTGGCAGGTTCTCCGTTCTCCCCCCCGCAGCAGCAACGCCTGCTCGGCGTGATCATCCCGGCCTACAACGAAGAGCCGTTCGTCGAGCACGTGATACGCCAGGTGCTTCGTGAGCCGTCCGTCGAACAGGTCGTCGTGGTGGACGACTGCTCGAGCGATGGCACCCTCGCCGCCGCAAATCGCTGCACAGGCGATCCGCGCGTAACTGTGAAACACCACGAGACCAACCTGGGCAAGGGAGCCGCCATCCGCACCGGGTTGGAAGCGATCGCAGCACCCCTCGTCGTGATCCAGGACGCTGACCTGGAATACGATCCTGCCGATTACGACAAGCTGATCTCCCCGATCGTGCGTGGACGCGCAGACGTCGTGTACGGCATCCGGGGATTCGCTGGACAGAGCGCGTACTCGTACTGGTTCGTGGTCGGAAACCGACTTGTCACCACCGCGACCAACATCCTCTTCAACTGCTACATCCAGGACATGGAGACCGGCTTCAAGGTCATGCGCACCTCCTTGATGCGACGCCTGGGACTGCGCGGTAACCGCTTCGACGTTGAGCCAGAGATCACGGGCCGCATCCTGCGCCTTGGCTATCGGATCTACGAGGTGCCTATCGAGTACGCCGCCCGCACACGCGCCCAAGGCAAGAAGCTGACATGGCTGGATGGCGTCAAAGCTGTCTTCGTCCTGCTTCGCATTCGCTTGACCACAAGTCAGGAGCTGTTTGGTAAGCGCGATCCCTACCACGAGGAGCGGCTGACCAAGCTCAGCCTGCCCGCTTTTCGGTTCGGTGTCGCGGAAGAAACTCGAGAGTCGCGAGGAACGCCTGTAGACTGACAGCACCTCCGCGACCTCGGTCGTACGAGATTCAGACGAACACCGGCTGCGACCGATTGAAGCTCAGCGGTCTCGGGTCAATCTGTGCATGATTCCGCTCAATGGATGCGTTTTCGTCGAGGCAACCACGGGTGCTCTGGTCGTTCTGGTTGGCATGCGGCATTGCCGCAACCGGTGGTATCGCGCCCCTCCTGCTGGCGGCCGGCGGCCCCAACCGAATTGCCCGTGTCGCCTATCCATTCGGCATCGCTGCCGTGGCCCTGGCCCTTGACGCGCTCATCTATCGGCGAGGCCGACCACTCGCCACCTTGCTCTACTTCATTGCCGGTATCGCGCTCGTCTACGGAATGCTGTCGATGATCGCTGTACCGCTTCAGCTTGCGGTGCTCGGCACCTGTCCTCAGCCCCCGGCTCCGTGCCCGTTGGGGTCAGAGCGCCCTCTCTCGAGCGGTGAAAGCAATGGACTCACGATCGCCATGCTGATGGGTGCGCTCGCGATCCTGGTCGCCTTCTTCGGTCTGTGGACGATGTTCCGAGCGCGCCCGAAGTTTTCGCCGACGCCTCCCCCCGCACGCAGAGAGGCAACCGAGTCAACGCCTCCCGCGGCTGTGGCGGCGGTGCCAGGGGCTCTAGTCGAGACTGCGCCCGAGGCGCCAACGCCGCCCCAAACCCATCCCGCGTCCTCCGCACCTCCGCCGGACCCCGTTACGCCGACCCTCGCTCCGCCGCCCAAGCCGGCGCGCAAGCCGAGAGTCAAGGCACCCCAGCCCCAGGCCGAGCTGCCGGCTCCCAAAGAGCCGCTCGAGCTGCCGCCCTCCTCGTCGCCGGATGAGCCGCCCTCGGACGCGCCTACGTCGAGCTGAACCCGGGCGCATGGATTTCGCATTTTCCGAGGAGCAGGAGATGCTCCGCAGCTCCAGCCGCGATTTCCTGGCGAAGGAATGCGGCCCCATGGTCGTACGTAAGCTGATGGACGGGGCTGACGCTTACGACCTGCTCCTCTGGAAGAAGATGGCGGGCCTCGGATGGACCGCCCTCGGCATCCCAGAACGGTATGGCGGGGCCGGCACCTTTCTCGACCTGATCGTCGTGCTCGAGGAGTGCGGGCGCGCGCTGCTGCCCGGCCCCTTCTTTGCCACCATGGCGATGGCGGTCCCAGCTCTCATCGAGGCCGGCACCGAGGCTCAAAAAAAGGAAGCGCTTGGAGCGATCGCCGACGGCACGGCCCGCGGCACCGTGGCGCTCACAGAGCCATCGGGGCGGTGGGACGCCGCCGGGGTAACGCTTACCGCCAAACCCGCCGTCGGCGGCTGGCGTCTTGACGGGGTCAAGAGTTTCGTGCCGGACGCAGCGGTTGCCGACTACACAGTGGTCGCGGCGCGAACCCGGGGCGAAGGCGAAGAGGGCATCTCGTTGTTTCTCGTCAAGGGACGGCCCAAGGGCATGAGCGCCGCGCAGCTGCAGACCCTCGACATGACCAGGCGTTGGAACGAAGTGCGTTTTGACGGCGTCGAGCTCGGGGCGGATGCGCTGATGGGCACGCCGCACCAGGGCTGGGCGCCGCTCAAACGAACGCTCGAGTGGGCGACTGCGGCACTGTGCGCGGAGATGATCGGTGGAGCTCAAAAGGTGTTGGAGTCTTCGACCGAGTACGCGAAGACGCGTCACCAGTTCGGCAAGCCGATCGGCATCTACCAGGCGGTCTCGCACAAGCTCGCCGACATGCTCGTGCTCTCCGAAAGCGGGCGTTCCGCAACTTACTACGCGGCGTGGGCGGTGGAGGCCGACGCACCGGATCGGTCGCTCGCATCATCGATGGCCAAGGCCTATGTCTCGGACGCATATCGCAAAGTAGCTGGTGACGGGATCCAGGTGCACGGCGGAATCGGCTTCACGTGGGAGCACGACATGCATCTCTACTTCAAGCGGGCGAAGGCTTCAGAGGTGACCCTTGGGGATGCCACCTACCACCGAGAGCTTGTCGCCCAAGCCCTGGATCTGTGACGCTCAGCCGGCGGCGAGAAGCCTAAAGACGACGATACCGAACACCCCGCATGCAGGCAGGACCAGGCCTCGGAACAGCGACCAGTAGCCGGACCATGCTTCCCGCAGCCTATCCAGCCTGCGGCCCGAGCCGAAGACCAGCGACCAGTAGATCGGCAGCGCTGCGCCTGTGTTCAACGCAAGCGCCAAGAGCGCGATGCCACCGGCGCCGACCAGCCACGGCTGCAAGGGCGTGGCGCCGCCAAATCCCAGCTGAACGCCCCAAACCGCAGATGCGCCGATGAGCCCGAGCAGCGCGGGCACGCCGAGCAGGAAGAAGGCCGCGAAGCTGACGACGACCAGGGCGAGCATCAATGCCAGCATGGCGACGATGCCGGCCAGCGCGGCTGCTGCGACGGTCACGCCGCTTGCGGCCGAGGGTCTGCTCGACACCGGCGTCGCGTCGAGAGGCGCTGGGTCTGCCGGCGCGGCAATGCCGGCGACGCGCACGTCGGACCACGAGTGCCAGTGCGCGCTCGATGAGACTGTCGCCGCAACCGCGGCCGGGGCCAACGCGAGCATAAGGCCGGCCGCGATGGCCGCCGCGTTGCGGCGCAGCAGAGCGAGCGGTAGCCACACGCGGCGCGGGCGAGTCCGCCCAAGGCCTGTTTCCATGAGGCGTTCCCGGTCGAAGGTCGTGCCGCAGAGGACTGTCAATGCAAAGCATGCCGTGATCGGCAGCAGCAGTGAAGCCGGCGCCAGCGGAGACCGAAAGACGAAAAGCGCCAGGGGCAGGTCGGCCACCGCCGCCGACACTGGCGAGAGGAGAAACGACCACGCGCCGCCGGCCGCACCCTCACGCGGGAAGAGCATGAACCCGAGCATCCGGCCCATTGCGGCCCAGTACGCGGTGACGGCAGCCACAAACGCGAAGATCGGAAGCAGGTCCCACGGAGCCGCCTGTCCGAAGAGCGTGAGCAGCGTCATGCCGGCGCCCATCCAGAACGTGACCCACACGGTGCTGACCACCGCGCCGGGAAGCACCTCCAGCCAGATGAGCGACGGATCGTCGATCGGCGTATACAGCAGGACCTCCAGCGACTGCTGCGCCTTCTCCCACCAGATCCCGATGGAGCTCTTGATCGATTCGAGGAGGGCGAACGACATGAAGAACAGCGGCAGCAAGAGCCCGGCCTGCAGTGCTGCGCCGCCGGCAAAACGCGTCGCGAGCTGTCCCGCAACGCCCGGCAGCTGACCGAAGAGTGACGTCCCGGCGACAAGCAGCAGCACGAAGGCATTGAGGTACATGACCCAGCTCAGGTCGCCACGTCGCCACCAGGAGCTGACATAGAACGGAAGCGAGTGGCGCAGCAGGCCGCCCTGGGTGCGAAGGGAGGCGAACATTCGAGGAGCGCCGATCCCCGAGATCGCCTGCGGTGGCGGCGCGGGCGCCGAAAAGGTCGAGGGCACCGGCTCCGCCATCGCCTTGAGGTAAACCGACTCGAGGCTCGTCTGCTCCTCCTCGAGCTCGTGAAAGGGTGCGTCCTGGGCGGCGAGGCGCCGCTGCAGCTCAGCGGCAAAGGCTGCCCGATCGGCGACGGTCGCCTGCCACGGCAGCGTATAGGTCAGGTGGTCTTCGGTGAGGTGGTACTCCACGGCGTGCTCGGCAAGCCACCGCCGCAGGGGCTCAGCGTCGGCGGGCGGCCGGCTCAGATGCGCCGACAGGCGCCTTCCCTTCGCCGCTTCCTGGCGCAGGTCCTCGAGGTTGCCATGGGTGACGACGACGCCCTTGCGCATGATCGCGATCCGGTCGGCCATCAGCTCGGCTTCGCTCAGCACGTGCGTGGTGACGATCAGCGCGGCTCCTCGACTTCGCTGCTCGCCGAGGTAGTGACGCATGTCTGCCGCCGCAACCGGATCAAGGCCGGCCGTGGGCTCGTCGCAGAAGATCCAGTCAGGATGGTGCAGCGTGGCCCTGATCAGCGCGACCTTCTGCGCCATTCCGCGCGAGTAGGCGGCGAGCACTGTGTCGGTGCGGTCGGCGAGGTCGAAACGCTCGAGGAGCTGCGCGATCCTGGTGCGGCGTTCGTGCTCTGGAACTCCGTAGAGGTAGCCAAAGTGGTCCAGGTATTCGGGAGCTGTGTTTCGCCCGTACAGCCGCGCCTGGTCGGGCACCACGCCAAGTCGCGCACGAACCTGGTCCAGCTTCTCGGGCAGGCGGAGGCCGTCGAGCTCGATCGAGCCTGCGTCGGGCCGCAGGATTCCGCCGAGGCAGCGCAGGGTCGTCGACTTGCCCGCTCCGTTCTGGCCGAGCAGCACGAGAAGCTCACCTTGTTCGACCTGCAGGTCGACGCCATCGACGGCGCGCACGTCCCCGAAGCTCTTGCGAAGGCCCTCGACCCGAATCACGTTCGGATACTAGTAAGGCGTCCGGATGCAGCCGGTTTGCAGCTCAGAACTTCGCTTCAGGTCAGCGCTTCCACGGCCGGTTGCACCCGATTCATCACCTTGTGGTGCACTGCTTCCCTGGACTCACTTGCATCCAGCCGGGTGAAGCGAGCCGGCTCGGCGGCGGCCAGGCGGTCGTACTCGGCCGCCACGCGCATGTGAAACTCGATCGACTCGCTTTCGACGCGGTCTGCGCTCTTGCCCGCACTCAGCTGCCGCTCGCGTCCGTTCTGTACGGGAAGGGCCAGAAGAAAAGTCATGTCCGGGCGTGGAAATGTCGACGGCCACATCACGGGCACGCCGCGACCTCCGCCCTGGTACGCGAGCGTCGAGTCGTGGTAGCGGTCGGCGATCACGATCCGGCCGAGGGCAAGCGCAGGCGTGATCACCTCCTGCAGCAGCTGCCGGCGAGCGGCCATGAAGAGGTACATCTCCGCCTCCCCGTCGAGCTGCATGCCGCTGGTGAGGAGCAGCTCTCGCATGCGCTCGCCCAGCTCGGTTCCGCCAGGTTCGCGAACGACAACCGGCTGGCGGTGCGAAAGCTTCTCGCCCAGGAGCTCGACCTGGGTTGTCTTCCCTGAACCCTCCGTGCCCTCAAACGTTATGAACAGACCTCGTGTCATCTCAGAGCGGGTTCGCGGTCTCTTCGGGCGCCGGCGTGATGCGGAGACGGCGCTGCGGTTCCTTGCCAGTGCTGCGCGCGGAGAGCTCGTTCTCCGAGACGAGCTGGTGCTGCAGCCTGCGCAGGTAAGCGTTTTGGGGCGAGATCTCGACCGCTCGTAGTGTCGTCTTCACCGCTTTGATCGCAGCCGCTGCCTCGGCGAGGGCACGCGTGGTGGCCTCGTCCCGCTTGTCCACGCCGTAGATGCGCGAAAGCGCGTCGCGAACCTGCGTGGCGGAGTTGCTCTTGAGGATGTGGATCGGCAAGCCCCGACTTTCCGCCTGCCGCAGGCTGTCCGGCCGCCGTCGATAGTGGTTTTTCAGCGTGAGCACCGCGCCCGCGCCGTCGAGGTTGCCGAGCACACGAACTGGCAGCTCCAGGTCGCGAATTGACTGTTCGACGTGGTGGCGGCTCACTCCGTACGGAAAGATCCCGAGCGGCTTGGCGCCAGACGGCGCGGCAGGCGCCTCGGCTGCGACAACAGTTGGCACGTCCACGTTTGATATGACCCTGCCCTCGCGTGTGCGCAGCCGGATCTTCGGCGTGAGCAGCGGCCCCCGCAAAGCGGTGTCGACAACCTCAGCGAGAGGCATGTGGATGGCAACGCGATCGCGATCCTGGATCTCGACCAGGACGTCGAACGTCGGTGGCGCCTTGCGCTCGAGCACGGATTTCTGCGTTCCGCGGCGCCGGGCTTCCTCGTCGGAAAGGGTCACGCTCTGTATGCCCCCGAGCAGGTCGTTCAACGTCGGGTTGACGAGAAGGTTCTCCAGGGTCTGGCCGTGCGCCGTCGCGATCAGCTGCACCCCCCGCTCGGCGATGGTGCGAGCTGCGGCCGCTTCGAGCTCGGTGCCGATCTCATCGATGACGATCACCTCGGGCATGTGGTTTTCGACCGCTTCGATCATCACTGCGTGCTGGAGCAGAGGAGTCTTGACCTGCATGCGCCGCGCGCGCCCAATTCCCGGGTGCGGGATGTCGCCGTCGCCGCCGATCTCGTTTGATGTATCCACGATCACGACCCGCTTGCGCAGCTCGTCGGCAAGCAGCCGCGCACATTCGCGAAGCATCGTCGTCTTGCCTATGCCGGGCCTGCCGAGTAGGAGGATGCTCTGGCCGCTGACGACGATGTCGCGGATGATCTCGCCCGTCCCGGTCACCGCCCGCCCGACCCGCATCGTAAGTCCGGTGATGCGTCCGGATCGATTGCGGATCGCTGAGACTCGGTGCAGCGTGCGCTCGATGCCGGCTCGGTTGTCGTCCCCGAACTGTCCTACGTTGTTGGCCACGTGCTCGAGGTCCGCGGCTGCGACCGTGCGGTCCGCAAGCAGGACCTCGCGGCCCGGCACGCGTGCTTCAGGCTCCCGACCCAGGTCGAGCACTATCTCCAGAAGCTCTGTCGGGTCAGTGCGCTCGTGTAGGGCACGTGCGAGGTCCGTGGGCAGCGCGCGTGCAAGAAGCTCGACCTCCTCGTCCCAGTTGGCGGCTCGCGGCGAAAAGTCGGGGGCCTTGCTCATCCGAAAGAGGGCACCAGCCCTTTCTCCCGGACGGGCACCCGCACCGCCAGTTCTTTGACCAAGAGAAGCTGCGTCAATAACACGCTGAACCCACGCCCTCGGAGGGCGTCGATCATGTGCGAATCATAGTGGCGGAGGCTCGACCAGGCCGGCATCCCCGAGTCGCCCAACAGCGACAGCCCCAGGTCGGCGAGGTCGCCCGCCAAGGCTGAATCTGGAAGGACCATGAAGCTGACGGTGTTCGGCCGAGGGCCCGAGCTACGCTCGGCCTTGACCCATCCGACGAGCTCGACCTGGTCGACGACAAGCTCCTGCTTGTCCGAGCCGCGCGCGGCCAGCCGCCCCGTCCACTCCCCGTGCAGCGCCCTCCACTCGCGATATGTCGGCGCCTCGAGCTGCGACACCCCTTGAGGCGTCACCTTCCTGTACAGCTGATAGAGCAGCCGGTTGTCGCTGCGGCGGACCGGCCTTGCACCCTCCGGGAATTGATTTGAGCGCATCACCGGCTTGTCCGCGTACACGACCACCTCGGTGGCGTACTGGCGGAATCCGCGCAGCCTGAACACCGGGAGGCGCGGATCGCGCTCGGGAAGGCGGACGAAGAGCCTGTGGGCGCTGCGCTCGAGCGCCTGGTTGCACAGGTGCTCGACCAGCGCGGCAGCCACCTCGTCGGAATCCGGTCCCTCCACCACCTGCAGGTTGAGCACCTGCAAAGCGGTGGCTCGGGGCAGGTCGAGACCGAGCGGCTGCCCCGAAGCCTGTATGAATCCGACCATCTTGCCGCCCTTTTCTGCGACGTAGATCAGCGTCTCCTGCGACAACGGCAGCAGCGCGGACAGCGTGGAGCTCAGGACAGTCCACAACCTAGCTGCGGGCGGCGCAGCCTCCCCAAGGCGTGTATCGGAGGAGCGGTGCATCTCCTCGATTCGAGCGAGATCCAGCAGGCCGGCCGCGCGAACCTTCACGAGGCAACTGCCAGGCGGACGAACTCGCGGTGCAGGCGGAGATCGCTGGTCAGCTCCGGATGAAAGCACAGCGCCACGATGCGGCCCTGGCGCACCGCTACGGCGTGTCCGTCGTGGGTTGCGATGACCTCAACGGCGCCCGTTGACTCGACCAGCGGCGAGCGGATGAACACCCCGGGGAAGGCCTTGCCCCCAAGGCCCGCGATCTCGAGCGCGGCCTCGAAGCTGTCCACCTGGCGCCCGTAGCCATTGCGCCGCACGGCGATGTCCAGCAAACCAAGGCCGCGCTGTTCGGGCATCCCGTCTGAGACCTCGCGTGCCAGCACGATCATGCCTGCACAGGTCGCCAGCGTCGGCAGGCCGCCGGCGATTGCTGCGCGCACGGGTCCCAAAAGACCGACGCGCTCCATCAGCATGGTCATGGTCGTGCTCTCACCCCCGGGGAGAACGATGCCGTCGAGTCCGACGAGGTCGTCGGCGGACCGTACAGCTCTCGTCTTCGCACCGCACGCTTCGAGGGCGCGAATGTGTTCGGCAAACGCACCCTGCATCGCGAGGACCCCGATGAGGGCCGAACCGTCGCGCCTGGGAGGCCGGACCTCCTTTGGCCTACCAGCCTCGGGCAGCGAGCAGCTCGTCCTTGGGGATGGCCGGGATCTCGAGCCCATGCATCGCCTTCCCCAGCCCGGCGGAGACCTCAGCCAGGATGTCCGGCTTGTCGAAATACGTCGTGGCGGCAACGATCGCCTTGGCACGCTTCAAGGGGTCCTCGGACTTGAAGATGCCTGAGCCGACGAAGACGCCATCGACCCCCAGCTGCATCATGAGCGCGGCGTCGGCCGGGGTGGCTATCCCGCCGGCGGCGAAGTTGACGACGGGGAGGCGGCCCAGCCGCTGGCACTCGGCGAGCAGCTCGACCGGGGCGCCGATCGCCTTGGCCTCGTGGACGAGCTCGGCGCGGTTCATACCCTGCAGCTTGCGAATGCCTGCGTTGACCGCCCGTGCGTGACGAACAGCCTCGACCACGTTGCCCGTGCCCGCCTCACCCTTCGTCCGGATCATGGCCGCGCCCTCGGCAATGCGGCGCAGCGCCTCTCCGAGATCACGACAGCCGCAGACGAAGGGCACCTTGAATGGGTGCTTGTCGATGTGGTACTCCTCGTCGGCCGGGGTGAGCACCTCAGACTCGTCGATGTAGTCGATCCCAAGCGCTTCGAGAACCTGCGCCTCCACGAAATGACCGATACGACACTTGGCCATGACCGGGATCGTGACCGCCTCCATGATCGAGCGGATCAGCGTTGGATCTGACATTCGGGCCACGCCACCCTCTTTTCGGATGTCTGCAGGCACGCGCTCCAGCGCCATGACCGCGCAGGCGCCGGATTCCTGGGCGATCTTTGCGTGCTCCGCGGTGACCACGTCCATGATCACGCCGCCCTTGAGCATCTGGGCAAGCCCAGCCTTGACTTTGAAGGAGCCCTTCACCGCGCCATGCCCATTCTTGGAAACGTTGCGTTCGGCCATCGATCGAATTCTACGCCCCGATCTCCCCTCCCCCCGTTCGAGGGGAGGGTTGGGGTGGGGGGGCGGTAGCCGGCATTACTGCGTGCGCGGCTGCTGCACGAGCCACGGCCAACCAGCCAAACGGGCGCTCGCTCGCGGCGCTAGAGCCTTTCCAGGACCAGCGTGCGCTTGGAGGCGTACTCGTCGTCGGTCAGAAGCCCATCGCGGTGCAAGCGAGTGAGCATGTCCATCTCCTCGAGCACATCCAGGAGCGGGGCCATCGTGCGCCGCGCAAGGTACGCCTCGGAGGCGGTGCCGGCCTCCTCGCCGCGGGCGTCGAACTCCCTGATGAAGAAGAGTGCCTTCACGGCAGAGAACGGGATCCCAAGTTTCCTGACTGGGCTGTTGGTCTGCTCGGCGTGGAGGTGGAGAACCACGCCGTACCGATGGCGCTCGAGCGTGCCATCCAGGTGGCCCCGCAGGACCTCCCCGTCGAGGAACCTGATCGCCACCTTTCGTGTCGGGGTCTCCGACGCCAGCTCCGGGTCGCGAGGGAGCTCGACCCACTTCACAGCCGTGAGCGGGATCCAGGCGGTTTCGTTGTTGTCCAGGCCACCGGCATCGTCGACCTCCACCAGGAAGTCAGGCTCGTCGAAATCGAGGTCGCGCGCGACCCCTTCGAGAGTCTCATCGTCGAAGAACCGGACGACTACCTTTGCCATCTCTTTTACTACTTTACTAACCCTCATTTGACCGCACTCCTGCGCACGCCTCGGCGGCCGACGCGGCGAGCGCACTTCGAACACACCGCCAAATGCATGCGTACGGCCTCGGCCTGTGGCCGCCGCAGCTTGCCGGCGAGGTACGGGGCCAAGAGCGGAACGGCCTCATCGTGGCTGAGCTCACCCTCTCCCTCGGACGATATGAACTCCTCCTTGAATCGCAAACGTGCTCGGTAGAGCAGCGTCTCGACCGCGCTCTCCGACATCTTGAGGGACCGGGCGATCTGGCGGTAGCTGAGATCCTGGAGCTCGCGCAAAGTCAGGACCAGCCGGTACTTCTCCGGCAGCCGCTGAGAGACTGCCCAGACCTGGCGCCGAAGCTCGTTGGACTCCTGGACCTGGACGGGGTCGAAGCCGCGAGAGGTAGAGGGCAGGCCTGCGAGCAGGTCGATGTCCTCGTCGTCGCCGCTGTCCGCCCTCAGGTCGCGCTGGCGGCGCCGCAGCTCATCGAAGCAAAGGTTTCGGGCGACGGTGTGCACCCACCCGCCGAAATTGAACGAGTCGTCGACGCGGTCCATCATCCGCAGCGCCTTCATGAAAGTCTCCTGGGCGATATCCTCGGCCAGGAGCGCGTCCCCCAGCTTTCGGCGGACGAGGCGGTAGATCGAGGCGACGTACCGGCGGTGAAGCTCCTCGAAAGCGTGGATGTCACCGTTGCGGTAGGCCTTGACGAGGTCGACGTCGGAGGGGTCCAAGCCCACCTTCGACGTGTTTTCAGGATCGTCAGTCACTTTGCCCCCAACACATCTCTAACGGCGCGGGCCGCGGTTCGGGTCAGTTCGGGACCAGCATCTTGCATGAGATCCTGCAGATTGTGACCCTCCGCATCGCCTCCTCGGGCGAGCGTGACCACCGCGGTCACACCTCTGGTGTTCAACTTTTCCCAGCCCGGGCCCTTGCTTCCGGCGAGCAGCAGCGTCGGTACGCCCGCTTTCTGCGCCCTGGTCGCGACCTCGCCGGGCGCCTTGCCGTCCGCCGTCTGGCCGTCCACGCGACCTTCACCGGTGATGACCAGTTCCGCCCCGCGCAGCGCGTGGTCGAAGCCGCTGGCCTCGACGACCAGGGGCGCGCCCGGAACCAGGGTGGCGTGGAGAAAGGCCAGGAGGCCTGCGCCCGCGCCACCCGCGGCACCTGCACCAGGGACCCCAGCGACGTCGAGGCCGAGATCGCGTTTGATGACCTCGGCCAGATGCGCCAATGCACTGTCGAGCTCCTTTACGACCGCCTTGTCCGCGCCCTTCTGGGGTCCATAGACGTAGCTCGCGCCCTGGGGACCGGTCAGGGGATTGACGACGTCGCAAGCGACCATCACCTTCACCGAAGTCCAGCCCTCGTCTAGGCCACTCGGGTCGATCCGCTCGAGTCGCGCCAGGGCGGCTCCGCCTCGCGGGAGATCCCGGCCCGAGGCGTCAAGGAGTCTGTAACCCAGCGCCTGCGCCATGCCAGCGCCGCCGTCGTTCGTAGCAGAACCTCCGATCCCGGCGAGGATGGTCGCGACTCTGGCTCCGCGCACCGCTTTCAGCAACTGTCCAAAACCATACGTGGACGCCCTGCGCGGGTCGCGCTTCTCGGGCGGTACCAAGATCAGGCCGCTCGCCGACGCCAGCTCGACGACACCGGTGAGGCTGCCGTCGATGAGGCCGTAGACTGCCGTGACCGGATGCCCCAGAGGACCCTCGACCTCGGCGGCGTGGAATGTTCCGTGGTGAGCCGAGACGAGCGCTTCCACGGTGCCATCGCCTCCGTCGGCAACCGGGATCTCCACGATCTCCGCATCTGGCAGGACCTCCCGCACGCCTCGTGCGATGGCGGCAGCAGCTTGTGGCGCTGTAAGGCTGCCCTTGAACGCGTTCGGCGCGACCACGATTTTCATCGCGGCGCCAGCCTACGCCAGTGTCCGGCTCCGGACACCGGCGTACGGGTTTGTCAGTAGACGGCGATCGTCCAGTCCTTGTACTTTGGAGACTCGCCGCGGACCGCGCCGAAGTAAATGTTCTGAAGCTCCTGCGTGAACTCCCCGACCTTCCCGTCGCCCACCATCCGGCGGTCGACCTCGATCACCGGTGCGACCTGTGCGCCGGTGCCGCACAGGAGGAGCTCGTCACACGTGTAAAGCTCCGTCCTGTCGATGCTTCGCTCGATCACCGGCAGGCCGAGCTCGTCTTTGATCAACCCAATCAACAGGGTCCGGGTGATGCCCTCGAGAATGTCGTCGGTGACGGGGGGCGTCACAAATGTGCCGTCTTTGATCATGAAGAGGTTCTCAGCCGAACCCTCAGAGACGTGGCCGTCAACGGTCAGGACAATCGCCTCGTCATACCCCGCCTCATTGGCCTCGGACTTGGCCAGCGCCGACTGCGCATAGGAGCCGGTGACCTTGGCTCGCGCCGGGAGTGATTGGTCGGGCACGCGCCGCCAGGTGCTGACCATGCAGCGAAGGCCCGCCTCGATCTCGACGTAGTTGCCGAACGGGATCGCGTAGATGAGGAAGCTGTGCCCGATGTTGTGAAGGCGGACGCCGATCTCCTCGCTGGCGGTGAAGAGAAGCGGGCGGACGTACACGTCCGACTTGAATTCATTGCGCCGGAGCAATTCGATGGTGAGGTTCACCAGCTCCTCAGTCGAGTGAGGCAGGTGGAAGCGCATGACATTCGCGGAACGGCGGAGACGGTCATAGTGCGCCGGCGCTTGTAGTAGATAGAGCTGCCCCAGCTTGGCGTTCCAGTACGCGCGGATGCCCTCGAACACGCCTGTGCCGTAGTGGAGAGCGTGGGTCATCAGCCCGAGCTTGATGTCGTTGTAGCGGCCAAACTCGCCGTCGAAATAGACCCATGTGTTGGGATGGGCAGCAGGTTTCCTTGGCGCCGCCTTCGATCTCGTCTCCACGCTCATCTCGGCCCTAGTGTAAGTCGCGACCGGCCGGCCCAGCGTTGATATGGAGCATCCCGACCAGGACGGGCCCATGGCGTCATCCCATTTCTGTTATGAATCGCGACATGACGTTGTACGGCATCATCGCCGACCTTCGCCGTGAACACCCCACCCCGGCCGCCACGCAGACGCTCGACATGGTGGTGACGGAGCTCGGACGCACACGCGACAACCTCAAGGAGGCGGTGACGGCGCTCAGCACCATGTCGCTTCCGCCCGGAGGCAAGCCGGTGCTGGACGAGCTGGTCGAACGGGCCCGTCAGGCCGACATCTACGATGTCGACTATGGCACGGACCCCTACGACAAGCCTCCGATCGAACCGCTTGACGAGGGCACGGCGGGGATCGGCGCCCTGCTTGTGTTGAGCTCGCTGATCGGCATCGGCCTGGCGGCTGCGGCGGTGGTCATGGGCGTAAACGCGATCCTCCACGCGACTTAAAGGTCCGCAGTGCCTGAGTTCTCCTTTGATGTCGTGTCGGAGTTCGACTCTGCGGAGCTGACCAACGCCCTCGACCAGGCGCGCCGCGAAGTCGGCACCCGCTTCGACTTCAAGGACACGCAGACCGCCTACGACCAGACCGGCCAGACGATCCTGATCGAGTCGGCGAGCGAGGAGCGCGCCAAGGCCGCGCTGCAGGTTCTCCGCGAGAAGGCGGCTCGCCGCCAGCTTTCCCCAAAGCTGTTGAAGGCCGGGCAGCCGAAGACGGTGGGCAAGGGTCGCGGCCAGATCGAGGTCCTTTTGAACGCGGGCATCACCGACGACATCGCGCGCGATCTGCGAAAAAAGATCCAGAACGCCACGCCCAAGGTCCAGGTGCGGATCCAGGGCGACCAGCTGCGCGTCGTTGGCAAGGACAAGGACACCCTGCAGCTGGTGATCAAGGCGCTGCGCGAGGCGGAGGACATCCCGGTCCCACTGCAGTTCACCAACTATCGGTAGAAAGCCCCCCTTGAGGGGCACGATAGGGACATGCTCGTCATCCCCGCGATCGACATTCTTGCTGGTCAGTGCGTGCGGCTCCAGCGCGGAGACTATGCCCACCCGACCGTTTACTCGGACGATCCCCTGGACGTGGCGGCCGGATTCGCCGACGCCGGCGCCGAGCGGATCCACGTCGTCGACCTTGATGCAGCGCGTGGCTCGGGTGACAACCACGCGCTGATCCAGGCCATCGTGCAGCGCGACGACATCAAAGTTCAGGTCGCGGGCGGGATTCGTACCGAGGAGCAGGTCGACAGATTGCTCGCGGCGGGAGCGCACGCGGTAGTGATGGGCACCGCAGCGGTCCGCGAACCGAGGCTCCTCGAACGATGCTCGCGCAATCACCCCCGACGCGTTCTGACCGCGCTCGATGTGCGCGGCGACCAGCCGTCTGTCCACGGCTGGACCGAGAACGAGCCGCTCAGGATTGGAATCCTGCTCGCCCGATGGGATGTTCTGCAGCTGGGCGGCGTCATCTTCACCAGCATCGATCGGGACGGAACACTCGAAGGGCCGGACCTGAAGACTCTGGCGCGGGTGCGCGCGATGACCAGCCTGCCGATCCACTACTCGGGCGGTGTCTCCTCAATCGATGAGATTCGCGCCGTCGCCCAGGCGGGAGCCGTAGGAGTCATCCTCGGCAAGGCGCTCTACGAAGGCCGTGTCAACTTGAATGACGCCCTCGCGCTGTGAAGCGCTTCGCCCTGCTGGTGGCGCTGCTGCTGGCGCTCACGGCCTGCGGTCAGCGCGACACACCTGACGACCAGGCACTTCATCGGGACGTGGTGAGCGCGAGCAACGGCGCCGAGGTTACTTTCGATGCCACAGTGCTCGTCAACCCGATGGAGTCGGGCGGCCACGAGCGATTCGAGGTCAAGGCCACGACCGGTGAGATGCTGGAGGTCGATCACAACACCGACCTGGCTCCATACATTCCCATCCACTCGGGCGACCAGCTGATCATCCACGGGCAGCTCTACATCGACCCGGGGCCCAGGATCGGTGTGCACTGCACCCATGCGCAAACCTCGAGCGGATGCCCAAACCCGGGCTGGATCGAGTTCAACAACAATTACTACGAATAAGAGCACGGGGGAGGCAGGCCTCCACCGTGGAGCCCCCACCCTCCCAGCCGTGATTGGCAGGCGTTTGGATGTTGAACGCCGGATGACGGCCGGAATAAATCCGGCCTGCTGGCCACCCGTACGAAACGCACGGGGGAGTCTCGCCTCCCCCGTGGAACCCCCACCCTCCAAACGGCACGGGGGAGTCAGGCCTCCCCCGTGGAACCCCCACCCCTCCCGGCGGTGATTGGCAGGAGTTTGGATGTTGGACGCTGGGTGACGGCCGGAGTAAATCCGGCCTTCCGGCGACCCGAATGACTTATTAAGCAAGAATTGGTGGGTGGCCCCGAGAAAGATGCCCCGCCGATCGTGGGCGGGGGCCATGGTCTCGGCATTTCGCAACCTGTCCGGGGGTCAGATGGGACCGGTGGAACGCATGCGGGCGGTCGTCGGGAACATTGCCCGGCGGGGTGGCCCGCGCAGAGCGACGTGCTGCGGCCACTATGGCGACCCGGGCTGTTGAATGACCGTGGCAGAGGCCCGTGCGGCCGGTCTTATCAACCCCGATGATCCGAAAAGGCACGGGTGAGGAGGCCCTCCCGCGACTAGGTCGCGGGGACCCCAAAGGTTCCCCACCAGCTATAGCGCGGAGGAGGCGAGCCTCCCCCGCAAACCCCCGCCACTCCACGCCGCGATCCGCGTGTTAGTTGCACGCTCGGTGACGGCCGGAGTCAATCCGGCCTACTGGCGACGCGGCTCTATGTCTTCCTCGCCACCAGCCAGCTGGCCGCCTGCGCGACTGGCCGGATCACTATCTCGTCGATGTCCACGTGCACTGGGCGCGTGACGGCGAAGACGATGCAGTCCGCGATATCCTCGGCCACAAGCGGCTTTACCCCCTGGTACACCGCCTTGGCCGCCTTGCGGTCCCCACGAAATCGCACGGTGCTGAATTCGGTCTCGACCATGCCGGGCGCGATCTCTGTCACGCGGATCGGCTCACCGTTCAACTCCAGGCGCAGGGTGCGCGACATTGCGCGCACGGCATGCTTGCTCGCCGTGTAACCTGCGCCCCCCTTGTACGTCTCGAAGCCGGCGATAGATCCCATGTTGACCACGTGCCCGTGCTTGGCCTTGCGCAGCAGCGGCATGCATGCCCGCGTCACGCGCATTAACCCCAAAACGTTGACCTGCCACATTTCGATCCAGTCCTCGTCACGAGCCTGGGCAATCGGAGTGAGCCCAAGCGCCAGGCCCGCGTTGTTGACCAACACGTCAATGCGTCCGAATGCTTCGGATACCTTGCTCACGAACGAGTCGATGCTCTCCAGGTCTGTCACATCGAGAGGCAGCGCCATCCCTAGATCACCCACGACGCGCCGCACGCGCGTCAGCCGGCGTGCTCCCGCCACGATCTGGTAACCACGCCGACCGAGGGCTACGGCGGTGGCAGCTCCGATGCCGGAAGAAGCGCCCGTGACGACAGCGACCGGCCTCGATCGATTGGTCACCATGTCCCCCCCGTAAACACCTACCGCGGCGGCTTCAAAGCGTACGCTAGGGCGGGATGATGCTGGAGGTCGTGGTCGGGGTCGTCGTTGTTCTCCTGATGGTGGCCGGCATCCTCGTCATGTTGGGTCCGACGACCGGGGTGCTGATCAGGCGAGCACGAAACATCCGCGGCGCGCGTGTCCCGTCCGTGTTCCAAGCCGCGATGCCGCGCGAGGTGGGGCCGACCGGCATCAATCCCAAGACGCAGCGCGTCCTGGAAGCCGCGGCTCGGCTCGGCAACTGGCTGCGAGCGCACGGGCACAGCGATCTTTACCGCGAGGTGCGACATGCCGCCGTGCGGATCAACAGCAACGAAGCCGCCGGCCTCTACGCGATGCAGACGGTGCTCCGCAAAGTTCGCTCGTTGACATTCGACGAGCGGATCGTGGAAGAACGCCTGAAGGCGCTCACGAACGAGCTTATGAAAGCGGTCCAGGACCGCTTCGAGCAGCTGGAGCTCCTCCCTTTCCGAAAACCGTAGAGACCCGCCGAGCTCAGCTCTGAGATGGAGCGCGTGACCGGGGTGGGCGGCGTGTTCATCAAGGCGAGGGATCCTGCTGCGCTGGCGGCCTGGTATCGAGACCACCTGGGCTTCGAGGTGGAGGCTGGAAGCGACGCCGTGGCGGTCTTCCGCTGGGCCGAGCCCGGCACGACGACATGGTCAGCATTTCCGGACGACACTCGATACTTCGGCCGCTCGACCCTGCCCTCGATGGTCAACTACCGCGTCGCCAACCTCAACCGGATGCTCGAACAGCTCCGCGGTGCCGGAGCTGTCGTCGATGACCACATCGAGGATTCCAGCTTCGGTCGCTTCGGCTGGGCGACCGATCCCGAAGGCAATCGTTTTGAGCTGTGGGAGCCGGCCGCCGGTTTGTAGCTAGATCGGCTTTCGACGTAGGAGCTCGGGTTCCATCTCAGCCGGAAGCTCCACCGCCGCGGGGGCGACCAGACAGAACTCCGGAGGCGGCCCCAGGACCATCATCCGGCGCCACAGGCTTACGCCAGGACCGCCGGTCCACGCCTGGAGGCGGGCGTAGAGATCCACATACGTCATGCCGGCAGGCTTGGCGAAACGGATCTCGAATCCCGTTTGCATCGAGGGTTGGCCCGAGGCGAGGCTGAGAAGCTTGCCTGCACCGCCGGTCGCCATTCGAGCGGCGGCCTCGTGAACGGGAGCCCGTGCTCCGCTCACCGCCGCCGCGTTCAGCACGTCGAGCGCCGACGAGCTTTCGACCAGGTACCAGTCGCTGAACGTACTGTCGATCCTGAATGTGGTCGAGGATATGAAGCCGCTCGGTGACGCACTCGCCAACGCGGCATGGAAGCGGCGAAGCGAATCTTCGTAGGCGGCGATGTCAACACCATGCGCCGCACGGTGCGAGAAAACATACGCCAGCAATCGGTATGCTCCTACTTCCCTTTCGGGCCCTTGCCCGACTCAACGTATTTCTTGAGCGCGGCCATGTTGCTGCGGATCCCCTCGGCGTACTGCCCCGCAAGCAGGCCACCCGCAAAGCGCAGCAAACCGGTCAGCTCGTAGTCCATCTCGTACACCACATGGGTGCCGGCCTTGGTTTCCGAGTAGGCGTATGACCATGTGCCTTTGAGCGGTCCGCGGATGAACTTGCCGGCACATCTCTTCGGCTTCAAGTACGTGGTCTGCTCGACCTCGAGGGTCTCCTTTATCCCACCCGGCAGGCTCAAGTGGTAGCGGTATCGCGTGCCCTTGCCGGGCGGCTTGCTGTCGAGCTGCTCCACCTTGGCGACCTGGCTCGACCAGCTCGGCACGTTCTTGACGTCCTCCTGCACCACCGCCCAAACGCGTGATACCGGCGCGTCGATGTCGACTGTCTCGCGGAGCTGGGCCATCCTGCGATCATCAACTTTAGTGCGAGCGCATCACGGGATGACCGGACAACCGGCCCCGCGCCGGATGCTCGGAGCGCTGCGGCATCGCAACTACCGGTTCTTTCTGACCGGACAGATCATCTCGACGATAGGCACGTGGATGCAGAGCGTGGCCATGCCCTGGCTCGCCTTGCAGCTCACACACAATGGCCTGCTGGTCGGACTGGTCCTGGCGGCTCAGTTCATGCCAGTGCTGGTGGGGAGTCAGCTCGGTGGGGTGGTCGCCGACCGATATCGCAAGCGCAGCGTGTTGGTGGTCACGCAATCGCTCTTCACAATTCCGAGCTTCGCGCTGTTCGCTGTCAGCGCCACAGGGCACGCCGAATACTGGATGGTCGTCCTTGCGGCAATCACCACGGGCACCATCAACCTGTTCGACGTCCCCTCCCGCCAGGCGTTCGTCATCGAGATGGTGGGCAAGCAGGACCTGATGAACGCGATCGCGCTCAACTCGTCAGTTTTCAACGCCGCCGCGGTCATCGGGCCAGCGATCGCCGGCCTGATCATCGGGAACGTCGGCGTGCCGATCTGCTTCCTGGCGAACTCGATCAGCTACCTGGCGGCGATCGTGGCGCTGCTGCTCATGCGCGATCTGCCGGCGCTGGTGCGCGAACACCATGAGCAGCCCTTGCTCACGCGGATCGCGCAAGGAGCGTCATACGCTCGGCATGAGCCAGTGGTCGGCTTGCTCCTCGTCGCGGTCGCCGTCTTCTCACTGTTCGCCATGAACCGTCTGACCCTGATTCCTCTCTTCGCCGACCAGGTGCTCCACGTCGGAGCCCAGGGCTTCGGGTTCCTGTTGGGGTCGATGGGGCTTGGCGCGCTGGCCGGGGCGCTGATGCTGGCCTTCAACCCCGGCGTGGGCGATCCGCGGCGCCAGTTCTGGATGGCGATGATCTGGGTGGCGGCGCTCCTGGCGTTCTCGATCTCGCGGGTGTTCGTGATCTCTATGCTGACATTGTTCGTCGCCGGTTACAGCCAGCTCACCTTCGTGGCCACCGCCAACAACCGCATTCAGACAATCACACCTGACAGCTTGCGCGGCAGGGTCATGGCTCTGTACGCACAGGCTCTGATCGGGGTTGGGCCCATCGGCAGCACGCAGGCGGGCGCGCTGGCCACTTTGTTCGGCCCTCCGTGGGCGATGGCGATCGGCGCTGTAGTGGCGGGCGCCGTCGTGTTGGGAATCCGCATTAAGCGACCTGATGTGTTTGCGGCCGCGGAGACCGCCCCCGCGCCGGTGATGCCCACGAGCCCGGCCTGACGCCGCCCCATCAGTCCCGCGGCAGGTATCGCGGCAGCTCGGAGAGCGAGGTGAAGCCGTGCGACGCCAGGTGGGCGGCAATGCCGTCATGGATTTCGGCAATGGCCGGCGGGTTGACAAACGTGGCGGTGCCGACCTGGACTGCAACGCATCCCGCGACCAGAAACTCGAGCGCGTCTTCCGCGCGCATGATGCCGCCTATCCCGACCACAGGGATCCGCACCGACCGTGCCGCCTGGTGGGCGAGGTGCACAGCAAGCGGACGGATGGCCGGCCCCGAAAGCCCGCCGGTGCGGAAGCTGAGCCGCGGCTTGTGGGCATTCAGGTCGACTGACATGCCGACGAACGTATTGACGGCGCACAGGGCGTCGGCTCCGGCTGACTCAACGGCGCGCGCGATCACTCCGATGTCGGTCACCATGGGAGTGAGCTTCACCCACACCGGCAGGCGGGTGCGTTTGCGCACCGCCTCGGTGACCGCAGCCGCCGCCCTCGGGTCGTTGCCGAAATACAGACCTCCCTGTTCCACGTTGGGGCACGAGATGTTGATTTCGAAGCCGGCGACGCCCGGCACACCATCGAGCCGCGCGGTCAGGTCCCCGTACTCGGAGACCGCCTCGCCATTGATGTTCACCAGCACAGGAAAATCCCACGACGCCCACTGCGGCGCGTAGTCGCGGACGAGAGCATCGGCTCCCGGACCCTGCAGGCCGATGGCGTTCAGCATGCCCGAGGGCGTTTCGACTATGCGCGGCGGGGGGGTGCCTGCCCGCGCCCGCAGGAAGATTCCTTTGGAGACCATGCCTCCCAACGCCCGCCGCTCCAGCAGGGGCACCTCGGTTCCATACCCGAACGTTCCCGAGGCGGCGAGCACCGGCCCGCGCAGCTTCATCGCGCCCACAGTCACTCCCATGTCGACGGTCATGCGGTGAGCGCGCCAGCGCGTCCAGGAGGGGCCTTACTGATCGCCGCGTAAGGCAGGTGCGCGGGAAGGGTTGCCCAATCGACGTCCGCGGCTCGATAGACCGGACCCTCTTTGCATGCGCGGTCGTAGCCTCCGCGGATCAAAGGGACGGCACAGCCGAGGCACACGCCTGTGCCGCAACCCATGTAGGTCTCGACAGCGACCTGGGCCTCGGGCCAGCGTTCGGCCACCGCGGCCAGCATGCGGTTTGGCCCGCAGGCGAGGACCAGGTCCCCATCCGGGGCGGCGGCGACCGCGGTGCCAGCAAACCCGCGCGAGCCGTCGTCGGTAGCCCAGATCACATCGGCGCCGTCCGCCTCGGAGCACAGCTCCTCGCTGCTGCGCGCGCCGTGCACCCACGTCACGCGCATCCCAAACGTCTTCGCCTCTTGTGCCGCCAGCGGCATTGGCGCGACGCCAAGCCCTCCGCTGACCAGCACCGCATCGCGGGGACCGGCCCCCAGGCCGAAGCCATGTCCCAACGGACCAAGACAGCTGATCACTTCGCCCGGTCGCATGGCGAGCAGTTGTGCGGTTCCGAAGCCGACAGCTTTGAGCACGACCTCGATCCGATTTCCTTCCACGCGATACACGGAGAAGGGTCGCCGCAGGAACGGCCCGGCCAGGCCGAGGTTGACGAACTGGCCGGCGCGCACCGTGGCTGCAATCGCTGGCGCCTCCATCGAAATGACCACCATGCCGCGGGCCACCTCGCGAACTGCGGCGATCGGTGCGCTAAGCAGGAACACCCTGTCGCCACTCAACGATCGTCCGCACCTCCGTCGCCTGCGGCCCTGCGGCCTCGCTCTCGAGCAGCGCGGCGGCGGTGTCCAGCGAGGTCAAACAGGGGATCCGGCGCTCAACCGCAGCACGCCGGATCTCGAAGCCATCTTTGAAGACGGGGCCGCCCGCCTCGGCAGAGTCCGTGTAGATGTTCGACATGGTGTTGATGACCAGGTCGACCTCGCCATTCGTGATGACGTCGAGCACCGTCGAGCCCGCTTCCCCGATCTTGGCCACGACTCGAGGCGAGAAGCCCGCCCGCTGAAGCGCTTTCGCCGTGCCCTCGGTGGCGACCAGCCGGCAGCCCATCTCGACCAGGCGTGAGGCGATCGGAAAGATCTCAGGCTTGTCGACATCCGCGATGGTCAGCAGGACAGCCCCGCCGCGCTTGACGTGAACGCCCGACGCGGCGAACGCCTTACGGAGAGCTGCGGAAAGCGTACGTTCGATGCCGATCGCCTCGCCTGTCGACTTCATCTCCGGGCCAAGGTAGGAGTCGACCGCCGGCAGCTTGTTCATCGAGAAAACTGGCGCCTTGACTGCGACCAGGTCGCGCGGCGGAACGAGCCCGGTCGTCCAGCCCATGTCGGACAGCTTTTTGCCGAGCATGACCTTGGTCGCCATGTCGACCATGGGGACCCCGGTGACCTTGGACAGAAATGGCACCGTGCGCGACGCGCGAGGATTGACTTCGAGCACGTGCACCTTGCCGCGATGCACGACGTACTGCACGTTGACCAGGCCTCTTAGCCGCAGATGCCGCGAGATGCGGATCGTGTAATCGATCACATCGTGCAGCTCTGATGGCTCCAGGCCCTGCGCGGGATAAACCGCGTAGGAGTCTCCCGAGTGCACCCCGGCTCTTTCGACGTGCTGCATCACGCCCGGGATGACGACTGTCTCGCCATCCGTGACGGCATCGACCTCGACCTCGTCGCCCTGTAGATATTTGTCGACCAGGACAGTGCCACGCGGCATAGCGCCCACCGCCCAAACCATGTAGCGCTGCAGCTCGCGGCGGTCGTGCACGATCTCCATGGCGCGGCCGCCCAGAACGTACGAAGGTCGCACCAGCACGGGATAGCCGGCGCGCTCCGCGATTCCTGTCGCCTCGTCAACGGAGTTGGTCGTGCCTCCCACGGGCTGAGGAATGCCGATCGCATCGAGGGCCGCGGCGAACGCCCTGCGATCCTCCGCCAGGTCGATGGCGTCGACCGCAGAGCCGAAGATGGCGACGCCACGCTCCTCCAGCTGGAGAGCCAGGTTGATGGCCGTCTGACCGCCGAACTGGACCAGCGCACCGTCAACGCGTTCCGCCTCCGCGACCTGCGCAGCCCCGTCGAGATCGAGGGGTTCGAAGTACAGGCGATCGGAGGTGTCGAAGTCCGTCGACACGGTCTCCGGGTTCGAGTTGGCCAGCACCGCCCGGACGCCGGCCTCGCGAAGCGACCATGCGGCGTGGACGGAGCAGTAGTCGAACTCGATGCCCTGGCCGATGCGGATGGGGCCCGATCCGATAACGAGCGCCGTGCGAGAGTCAACCGGCGAGCTCTCGGACTCCTCCTCCCAGCATGAGTAGTAGTAGGGCGTGGCCGCCTCGAACTCTGCTGCGCATGTGTCGACCAGCTTGTAGGTCGGCCTGGACCTCTCGACTGTTTCGCCTCGGAGGGCTCTGATCATGGTGTCCGAGAAACCGGCGCGGCGCAGGTCGCGCACATCTCCTTCCTTCTCCAGGCGCACGATCGTCGCTAGTCGATCGATGAACCACGGATCGATGCCGCTGCGTTCGGCGAGCGATGCCGGATCGGCGCCCCGCCTGAGCGCGTGAAACAGCGCAAACAGCCGCCGGTCGTTGGGCTGCTCCACGAGGTCGGCCCGCTCGAGGTCTGAGGCGGACGGCGCTGGCTGCTCCAGGGAGCGCATCGCCTTGGTCATCGCGGCTTCGAAGGTCCGCTCGACTGCCATCACCTCGCCAGTCGATGCCATCTGCGTGCCGAGGCGGCGGTCGCCGGCGGGGAACTTGTCGAACGGCCAGCGCGGAATCTTGACCACGCAGTAGTCGAGGGCCGGCTCGAATGCTGCGAAGGTCCGGCCCGTGACCTGGTTACGGATCTCCTCGAGCCGCCCGCCCACGGCCACCTTCGCGGCGACCCGCGCGATGGGGTATCCGGTGGCCTTTGAGGCGAGGGCTGACGAGCGGCTGACCCGCGGATTCACCTCGATTACGTAGTAGTCGGAGCTCTTCGGATCCAGCGCGAACTGCACGTTGCACCCGCCCTCGATGCCAAGTGCTCGGATGATGCGGATCGCCGAGGACCGCAGCATCTGATGGTCGCGGTCTGACAGCGTCTGTGCCGGCGCGACGACGATCGAGTCTCCGGTATGCACGCCCATGGGGTCCAGGTTCTCCATGTTGCAGACGGTGATGCACGTGTCGGCGGCATCTCTCATGACCTCGTATTCGATTTCCTTCCAACCCCAAAGCGAGCGCTCGACGAGCACCTGGTGGATGGGCGAGGCGTCCAGCCCTCGCTGCGCGATGGCCTTCAGCTCAGCTGTTGTCGTCACGAAGCCTCCCCCGGTGCCGCCGAGCGTGTATGCGGGCCGGATGACCAGGGGCAAGCCTGCTTCGGCGGCGAACTCGTCCACATCGTGGAGGGACTCGCAGACCTTCGACGTGGGTACCGGCTCGCCGATCTGCTGCAGCATCTTCTTGAATGCGTCGCGGTCCTCGGCCTTCCGGATCGTGTCGATGCCCGCCCCCAGAAGCCGGACCTGGTACCGCTCCAGCACGCCGGAGCCGGCGAGCTCAGTTGCCAGGTTCAGGCCGGTCTGACCGCCGAGCGTCGGGAGCAGCGCGTCCGGCCGTTCGCGCGCAATCACGCGCTCCACCGACTCGACGGTCAGGGGCTCGAGGTAAACGCGGTCCGCCACCTCCTCGTCGGTCATGATCGTGGCCGGGTTGGAGTTGACCAGGACTGTGACGATGCCCTCCTCGCGAAGCGCTTTGCAAGCCTGCGTGCCGGCGTAGTCGAACTCGGCAGCCTGGCCGATCACGATTGGTCCGGAGCCAAGGATCAAAACCTTTTTGGGCTTTGCCGGCTGGACCGCTCCGCCGACAGCTCGCAGCACAGGTCGGCGTTCGCGAACCATCTCCAGGAAGCGGTCGTACAGGTGCTGGTTGTCCTGCGGTCCGGGACAGCCCTCAGGGTGGTACTGGACGCTGAAGGCGGGCAACGTGCGATGGCCGAGACCCTCGACGGAGCCGTCGTTCAGGTTGCGCTGCGTCACGACGAGGTCACCGGTGGGGATCGAGGCGGCGTCGACCTGGAACTCGTGGTTCTGGCTCGTGATGTGAACCAAGCCGGTCTCAAGGTCCTTCACCGGGTGGTTGGCGCCGTGATGCCCGAAGCGCAAGCGCGAGGTGGTGGCGCCTGCAGCGCGACCAAGGATCTGGTGGCCGAGGCAAATCCCGAAAAGCGGAATGCGGCCGAGCGCCTGGCGCGCCAGCTCCACAGGCCCTTCCAGAACGGCCGGGTCGCCGGGGCCGTTGGAGAGTACGAGCCCATCCGCCGCGATCGTCTGCACATCAGGCCACGTAGCTGTGTGCGGCAGCACGATGACGCGGCATCCTCGCTCCCGCAGCGAGCGCAGGATGTTGCTCTTGACGCCGTAGTCGACAACCGCGATCGAGAGGCCTGCGCCGTCGATCCCGTGACGAGGCGTCAGCTCAGGAGGCAGCGGGTCGAACCACTCCTCTCGCACTGCACGCGAGGTCTCCGCGACCAGATCCTGGTCCGACAGCGGTGTCACTCGCCGCGCGGCGACGGCCAGCTCGGCCAGCCGTGCCTGGGTCGGCGCCGCCGACTCGTGGGTCAGAACGGCGCGCAGGGTGCCGTTGACGCGAAGATGGCGGGTCAGGGCGCGGGTGTCGATCTCAGTGATCGCGGGCACGCGCCACAGCCGCAGGTATTCGTCCAGCGAAGCCTCGCTGGAATGGTGGCTTGGCCGCGGACAGGCCCACCGGACGATCATCGCCCGTGCCCATGGGCGCGCCGACTCGGCATCGGCATCGCGCACCCCGTAGTTGCCCTGCAGCGGGTAGGTCATGCACACCATCTGGCCGGCATAAGAAGGGTCGGTGAGCACCTCCTGGTAACCCGTCATGGCAGTGTTGAAGACCACTTCGCCTTGACCGGGGACGTCGGCGCCCAGGGCCCCGCCGACGAAGGCCCGCCCGTCTTCGAGCACGAGAGCGGCGTGCTTCTTCGCCGCCGGGGCAGCGCTAGCTGACAATGATCACCGCCTGATCGATGCCGTCCTCTTCCTCGACCAGGACCTCGATCCGCTCGGAGTCTGCGGTCGGCACGTTCTTGCCAACGTAGTCGGGGCGGATGGGCAGCTCCCTGTGACCGCGATCGATGAGGACCGCCAGTTGAATTGCGCGGGGGCGCCCGAAGTCCATCAGCGCGTCCATCGCTGCGCGCGCCGTGCGGCCGTGATGGATGACGTCGTCGACGAGGATCACCACCTTTCCGTCGACGTCGGGCATGTGAGACGTGGCTCGATGGGACGGCTCACGCAGGTGGCGGTCGTCGCGGTGGTTGCTCGTGTCGAGTTCGCCCAATGCCACCGGCGCGCCTTCCAGGCCCGCCAGCTTGGCTGCCAGCCGGCGAGCGAGGTGATCCCCTTTGGAGAAGACACCGACGAGCACGAGACCATCAACCCCGCGATTGCGCTCCGCGATCTCGTGGGCGATCCGCGACAGGGACCGCCTGATCTGGTCGGCGTCCATCACAGTGGCTTTGAGCCTGCCTTGGGTGACGCTCATGAGAGAAGTCGGTCCAGGAGCGCCATGCGGACGTGGAGGCCGTTGCGCGCCTGACGGAAGTAGGCAGCTCGAGGGTCGTCGTCCACCTCGGGTGCGATCTCGTCGACGCGTGGCAGCGGGTGCATGACTATCGCGTACTTACGCATTCGGACCAGCGAGGTCTTGTCGATACGGTAAATGCCCTTCACGGCGTCGTACGCCGCTCGATCCGTGAACCTCTCTTTCTGGATGCGGGTCATGTAGATCACGTCGACCTCGGGCAGCACAGACTCCAGATCGTCGGTTTCGACCCACGGAACGTTGTGCTCGTCGAGGTAGGCCTTGAGGTCGTCTCGCATGCCGACCGTCGGCGGTGCGACAAACCAGACTTTGATGTCCTTGAACTTGCTGAGCAGGTAAGTCAGAGACCGGACGGTCCGTCCGTTCGCGAGGTCGCCGACCATGGCCACCCTGATGCCGTCGATCCGGTTGAGCTCGTCCTTGATTGTGTAGAGGTCGAGCAGCGCTTGGGTTGGATGCTGCCCTGGGCCGTCACCCGCATTGATAATCGGCACGGAGCTGACGGCGGCGGCCCTCCTGGCCGCTCCCTCCTCGCTGTGTCGCAGCACGATCACGTCGGCATAACCGCTGACGATGCGGATCGTGTCTTCGAGAGTCTCGCCCTTGGCTGCGGAGGAGAACTCGCGCGCATTGTCAGTGCCCATCGTCCACCCGCCGAGCCGCATCATCGCGGCCTCAAAGGACAGGCGCGTGCGGGTAGAGGGTTCGTAAAACAGCGCAGCCATGACCTGGCCGTTGAGGCGGGCCATGAATCGAATCGGCTCGCGCTTGATTTCTTCCGATCGGGCAAACAGCTCTTCGAGCATCGACCGCGAGAACTGCTGGCTCTCGATCACGTGCGTGAGACGAGAACCACCGACAGCCATAAAGAATCCTCCTTCCCGGCCTCTCTGGGACCGGACTTAAAGGAACCCGGCGCACGTCCG
The DNA here is from genome assembly GCA_030946685.1 of Candidatus Dormiibacterota bacterium. Classification (GTDB taxonomy): domain Bacteria; phylum Chloroflexota; class Dormibacteria; order Dormibacterales; family Dormibacteraceae; genus Palsa-872. The sequence continues at coordinate 37,508 of JALYYG010000090.1, forward strand.
CCGCTCGGCGGATTGTACCTTAGAGCGGATGAACAAAAGGCAAGGTCACGTTGTGGTCACGACAGAGGTCGCGATGTGCTCGTTCTGCGGCCGACCTCGGACCCTGCGGAGCGAGCACCACCAGCTTGGCGCGCTTGTGCGAACCATCGTCACCTGCGAGACGTGCCACCGAACGCTCTCAAGCTCGATGAGCGTCGCGAGCATTGAGCCCGCTGCACACGAACACGCTGCAATCGACCCAGAGCCTGTGCAGGAACCGGCTCCCGCGGCGGGGCCGCTGGAGACGCAGGCAGCGAAGCCGGCGGTGAAATCACGCGTACAGCGCAAGCCTGGAGCACCTGCCACGGCCGCCAAAGGCGCCGCTTCGAAGAGTCAAACCGAAAAGAAGACCAGGTGACCGGCGCCGCGGTGGCGGTCGAGCGCCTCGAGAAGGCGCTCGGAGCCAACAATGTGCTTCGGGGCATCTCGTTCGAGGCGCAGTCCGGCGAGATCTTCGGCCTGCTGGGCCCGAACGGTGCGGGTAAGACCACCACACTGCGAATCATTTGCACGCTGCTGTCCCCGGACGCGGGAACTGTCGACGTGCTGGGCTTCGGCACGCGCAGCGCACCTGAGGAGGTGAGACGCCGGATTGGCGTGGTCACGGCCGACATCGGCGTCTACCCGCGGCTTTCGGCACGCGAGAACATCGAGTACTTCGCCCGGCTGTGCGACCTTGTCGGTGGCGAGTTGAATCGCAGGGTTGATGGTGTCATCGAACGCCTGGACATGGGCTCGTTCGCGAAACAGCGCGCGGAGAGCCTGTCGTCGGGGCAGAAGCAAAAGGTCGCGATCGCCCGCGCCATCGTCCACGACCCCGAGGTATTGATGTTCGACGAGCCCACATCCAATCTAGATGTGCTCGCTTCGAAAGAGGTTCGCGAGTTCATGCTCGAGGCCAAAGGCCGAGGCAAATGTGTGATCTTCTCGACGCACGTCATGCACGACGCTGAGCGCCTGTGCGACCGCGTCACCATCATTCATCACGGCCTGGTCATCGCCAATGGATCAACCAACGAGGTCCGCGGCGACCGGCGCGACCTCGAGAGCGCGTTCCTCGCGTTGGTCGAAGCGAACTGATGGGCGCGGCCTGGATCGTCTATCGGAAGGAGCTGCTGGAGATCCTGCGCGATCGCCGCACGCTCATGGCGATAGGGCTCGCGGCGCTGGCAACACCGCTTGTACTGTTCGTGATCTCACAGGTCTCGACCAAGACCGCGACGCAGACCTACACAGCGGGCTATTCAGGCGACATCCCCACAGGCCTCGACATACTGCTGCGAGCCACAGGCCTGAAGCTCTTGTCTGTAGCGGATCCTGCTACCGCGGCCAAGCAGCAAGTGGACCTTGGTGTGGCGTTTCTACCTGGCGAGATCGACGAGTACTACGATCCCACTCGGCAGGGTGCGCAGATCGCGGACTTCCGGCTGCAGGCGGTGCTGGGCCAGTACGACGCCGCCCAGGCCGCCGCGGCGCTCAAGAACCGGGGCATCGATCCCGGCATCCTCACCCCGCTCAAGCTGGTCCCGCATCCACTCAGCTCTCCTGTGCGGGCGGCGTCAAATGCCTTCCTCAGCTTCTTCCTGCCGTACATCCTGGTCACGATGATCCTCACCGGCGGCTTCTCCGCAGCCCTGGACTGCTCGGCCGGCGAGCGCGAGCGCCGGACGCTGGAAAGCCTGCTGCTTACGCCGGCGCCACGGAGCCGGGTGCTCCTCGGCAAGATCGGTGCGATCACCACAATCAGCCTGGTCGCGGCGGTGGCCGCCATCGGCTCGATGTTCGTGGCGCTCTCGCAGATCTCCATCCCGGGGCCCGGTGGCGCGGCCAACCACATCACCCTGAGCCCTACCACCGTGCCGGTGATGGTGTGGCTGGCACTGCTCATGGCGATCAGCTTCAGCGCGGTGACCCTCGCGCTCGGCACGCTCGCGAAGAGCTTCCGCCAGGGGCAGGCGTACGTCACGCCGCTGTACTTCATCACCATCCTTCCGGCTTCGCTCATCCTTTTCGTTCCGGACTTCAACCCGACCCTCGCCTACTACCTCATCCCGATCCTGAACGCGGTCCTGGTCCTTCGGGACGCCATAGTGCACAACACGGTCGGCTGGGCGCCCCTTGCTGTGACCACCGCCAGCCTCCTGGCGACCGGTGCGCTGTCGTGGCTCGCCGCCCTCCGCCTCTTCACCCGGGAGGCGCTCCTCACGAGGTCCTGACCTCCGGGCGACTCACCCCGCGCCCGGCGGCGAAGTGCCAGACTGTGGACGGAGGCCATCGCCACGATGAGAACCCAGGTCCGGGAAGCCGACATGCGCAGCCTCGATCGGCGGCGCTTGTACGAGATCTTCGCTCCACTCGACCCTGATGAGCGCCTCCCCCGCGAGCTTCTAATCGAGCAGCGCAGGTTCCGATCCGTGGGCCGGCGGGAGGTCGCGGGACTCCTGTGGCTTCCATCCCTGCTCGCCTCTCTCTCCGTTCTCAGTTGGATGGGCGCAGGCGGGCTGGTCGCCGTCGGTCTGGCCGCTGCCTTGCTCGCCGCCTTGTGGTGGTTCGCCCGATCGGGCAAGCGGTAGCGGCGCTCGAGGGGTGCGACCGGGTACTGCCCAGCGGATAATTCAGGCATGACCAGCGCTGTGATCGTCGCGTGCGGCCGCTCTGCGATCGGGAGGGCTCGGAAGGGATCCCTCGTCGGCGTCCGACCCGACGACCTCGCTGCCCATGTGGTGACCAAGGTCCTCGAGCAGGTGCCGCAGCTCGACCGCTCCGAGATCGAGGACCTGATCTGTGGCTGCGGTCTTCCCGGAGGGGAGCAGGGCCACAACATCGGCCGGGTTGTCTCGATCCTCGCGCGACTTGACGTTCCCGGCGTTACAGTCAACCGCTACTGCTCCTCATCGCTGATGACGACCCGGATGGCGGCCCATGCGATCGAGGCCGGCGAAGGCGACGCCTTCCTATCGGTTGGCGTCGAGTGCGTCTCGCGGTACGGGAGCGGGTACCCGGATGCACCCGACACCTACAACCCCAAGCTCGTGCGCGGCAACCCTGACGAATATCCCGACATCTACATCGCCATGGGCGAGACCGCGGAGAACGTGGCCGAGCGAGGGAAGATCAGTCGCGACGAGCAGGACCGCTACGCGGTCAAGAGCCAGACGGCGGCAGTCCACGCTCGCGATAACGGCTTCTTCGACCGCGAGATAATCCCCGTCCCGCTCCCCAACGGCGAGATCTTCACCAAGGACGACAGCCCGCGGCCAGGAACGACAGTCGAGGTGCTGGCGACCCTCAAGCCGGCCTTCCGTGAGAACGGCACAGTCACCGCCGGCAATGCATGTCCGCTCAACGACGGCGCCGCCGCCGTGGTCGTGATGTCCGAACGCAAAGCCAAGGAGCTCGGCATCAAGCCGATCGCCCGCATCACCTCGACCGGCCTGTCCGCTCTCGAGCCTGAGCTCATGGGCCTCGGGCCGATCGACGCCTCCAGGCAGGCGTTGAAGAGGGCGAAGATGACCATCGACGACATCGACATCGTCGAGATCAACGAAGCGTTCGCGGCTCAGGTCATCCCCTCAGCGCGAGGGATCGGCGTCGACCCGTTCAGCGACAAGCTCAACCCGCACGGCGGCGCGATCGCGTTGGGTCACCCGTTCGGAATGACAGGCGCGCGCATTCTCTGCACCCTCCTCAACGGGCTTCGCGAGAAAGACGGGACGTTCGGGCTGGAGACCATGTGCGTCGGCGGCGGCCAGGGCATGGCCATGATCGTGGAGCGCCTTAACTGACGCCAGGCTTGTCGGCGGAGCGGCTCGGCCGCATGCACGACGTGCTGGCGGGATATGCCGAACGGGGCGACGTCCCTGGGCTGGTGGCGCTGGTCAGCAGGCGGGGCGAGATCCTCGAGTGTTCGTCGACTTCCTGACGTCGGCGTACGCCGCGATCGACGACTGAGCCGGCGCCCGGGCGGGGCGCCCCACCGGCCACGCTGAGGCGGCGCCGACTACCCCGCCAAGTAGAGAGTGTGCCCGGCCTGGCTTTGCCTGGCCTACAGCTTGGCCGGTTCGGGGGCGGCGCGGACCAGGCCTTCGAGCACCTCGCGAAGAAGTCGGAGCAGGATGGTCCGCTCGTCGGCACTGAGCTCCCTGGTCATCTCGTCCTCGAGCGTTTCTCGCGCCTTCTCGGCCCGCTCCAGAGCGACGCGTCCGGCCTTCGTGATCTCCACCAGGTGGCGTCTGCGATCGCTCGCGTCCCGGCGGCGGATCGAAAAGCCCGCAGCCTCGAGCTCGTTGAGAAGCAGCACAACTGTATTGGCGTCGAACAGGAGAGCCGACTCGAGCTCCTGCTGAGACACGCCGCCCCGGTCGCGTACGTGGGACAGAACCAGGAACGCCTTCAGCCGCATTCCCAGCAGCTCCTCCGTCGTCCGGCGGTGCAATGCCTTGGAGATCTGCGTGAGCAGCGTCACCAGGCCTGGGTCCCTGTCCATCTTGTCCATCACGATCCTACCACTAGATGAGAATCATTCCCATCTTCCAGATAATCCATGCAATAAGGATCATCATCATCCTGTTATAGTGATCATCCTTAAGTCGTGTTTATCTCTGGAGGCGGGTATGACTTCGAATCCTTCGACCAACGTGGTGACCCTTGTGGATCGGCGGCGCTGGCTCGCCCTCCTGGTTGTCTGTTTCGGCCAGCTCATGATCGTCCTCGACTCGACGATCGTGAACGTCGCACTGCCTTCGATCCAGCGCGACCTTCACTTCACCCAGGCCGACCTGACATGGGTCGTCAACGCATATCTGATCACCTACGGTAGCCTTTTGCTCCTTGCGGGCCGTGCCGGCGACCTGATCGGTCGCAAGAAGGTTTTCCTGGCCGGTGTAGTCCTTTTCACGGCTGCCTCGGTTCTGAACGGTTTCGCTCAGGACGCGACCACCCTTGTCGTCGCCCGCTTCCTGCAGGGCGCGGGTGGAGCGCTGTCCGCAGGCGTCATCCTCGCGTTGATCGTCGTCGGCTTTCCCAAGCCGGCGGAGCGCGCCCAGGCGATGAGCGTATTCACGTTCGTCATCGCCGGCGGGGGCTCAATCGGCCTGCTGGCCGGCGGGCTGCTTACCGAATGGATCAACTGGCACTGGATCTTCTTCATCAACCTACCTATCGGTGTGGCGACCTTCGTGGCGGGCGCGGTGCTGATCGACGAGACCGAGGGCATCGGACTTCGCCAGGGCGTCGACATCGCAGGCTCGGTCCTGGTCTCAGCAGCCATGATGCTTGGGGTCTACGCGATAGTGACTGCCGCCGACTACGGTTGGGGCTCGACACACACGCTCGGCTTCGGTGGAGCTGCTGTTGCTCTCCTGGCGGCGTTTCTTGCGCTCGAAGCGCGCCTTGAGAATCCGATAATGCCCTTGCACATCCTCCGGCTGCGAAGTCTGACTGGGGCGAGTGCCGCACGCGCAATGCTCGCGACCGGGATGTTCACCACCTTCTTCCTCGGCGCCCTGTATCTGCAGCATGTGCGTGGCTACAGCGCGTTTGGCACCGGCCTGGCATTCCTGCCCTCGACAGTTACCCTTGGCGCCTTCTCGCTTGGGGTCACGGCGAACCTGATGCGCCGATTTGGCCCCAGGCTGGTCCTCATCCCCGGGCTGATCGCGATCATCGCCTCTCTCGTTTTGATGGCCAACGCGGGCGAGAACGCGGGCTACTTTCCTTGGCTCTTCGGCGCTTACCTGCTGTTCGGGATCGGCGCTGGCACATCGTTCATGCCGCTCATCACCATCGCCATGTCCGAGGTTCCCCTGCGGGACGCCGGTCTGGCTTCAGGCATCGCCAACGTGACCATGCAGATCTCCGCGGCGATCGGCCTTGCGGCGCTTGGCACAATTTCGACGGACCACACAAGGGCGCTGGCCGCGCAGGGATACTCGCTACCCGGCGCTCTGACCGGCGGTTATCAGCTGGCGTTCGGCATAGCCGCGGCGTGCGTGGCTCTCGGCTTGCTCGTCGTGCTGGTCGTCCTGCGCTCAGACGGCGGCCGTAAGCAGGACGTGGCAAACAGCGGGCGTGTGTTGTCCGAGGGCGCGGCTGAGGCCGCCTAGCCGTCAGTCGAAGAGCTCGACGATGTCGGGGCGGCCCATATCCTCGGCCAGCCGGCGGGCACCACGCCCCTCGTAGTCGGGCAGCGATGGGTCGGCCCCGCGCTCGAGCAAAAGCCGGACCATGTCCACGCTGCCGCCCATCACAGCGCCGTGGATCGGCGCTGCCCCTTCGGCCCGTGCGTTGACATCGGCGCCTCCGGCCAGCAACCGCTCGGCGATCTCGCTGCTGCCGCCGATGGCAGCGAAGTAGAGAGCCGGCAGCTCGTGGACGCCGCGTGCCTCAGCCCGGCCGGGGTCAGACACGAGCTCAGCCTCAACCTGCTCGACGTGGCCGAGCACGCAGGCGGTGAAGAAGTCGAGCGGGGCGCCTCGAGCGAGTAGGACTTCGAGGATTGGCTTGTTGCCCATCTGTGTCGCCGCTTCGACCGCGGTCTCATTCCACGGTGCGCGCATGTTCAACGCCGCGGGATGCGCGTCCAGCAGTTCCCGCACTCGGGCGAGGTTGCCGTGGGCATTTCCGACCAGCTCCTCCACCACGGCCTGATCGACCTCGGACATCACCCTCAGTTTGCTCGTGCTCGAGCTTGAGCTAGGTTTTCGGGCAAGGCACGACGAAATAGGGCTGGCTGCGCGCGGGTTGCATGCATGAACACACAAGTACTTATTCCCAAGGAGCAATGGCTATGCGCGCTTTCGCCCTCGACGCCTTCGGCCAACCCGGCTCGATTCACGAGCTGCCCGAGCCGGAGCCCGCCGAGGGACAGGTTCGCGTGCGCGTGGCGGCTGCTTCATTGAACCCTTTCGACAATGTCGTCCTGCAGGGCTTTCTCAAGGATCGGATGGAGCACCGATTTCCTCTCGTCCCCGCGGGTGACCTCGCGGGAACCGTGGACGCACTAGGGCCCAACGTCAAGGGGTTCTCGGTCGGAGATCCCGTGTTCGGGGTCACCGGGAAGATGGTATTAGGCGAAGGCACGCTGGCTGAGATGACGACAGCTTCGAGCGGCGCCATCGCCAAGCGGCCCGCGTTGCTCAGTGAGGTCGAGGCAGCGGCCCTGCCCCTCGCAGGAGTGTCGGCGCTGATGTCCGTGGAGGCAGCCGCCGTCAAAACCAAGGATGTCGTCGTGGTCGTGGGTGCCTCGGGAGGAATCGGCGGATACGCTGTCCAGCTGGCGGCTTCGCGGGATGCGCACGTCATCGGCGTCACCAGCAAGGGCAACACCGAGTACGTCAAGAGCCTGGGCGCCGACGAGGTGATCGATCGCAATTCCGAAGACGTGCTTGAAGCACTCAAGTCCAAGCACTCCGATGGCGTTGCAGCGATCATCGACACGGGAAGCGATGCACCGTCCCTCGCACGATTGAGTGCGGCGGTGCGCAAGGGCGGGACTGTTACCTCGATGAAAGGGGCGGCTGCGCCTGATGAGCTCGCCAAGCGCGGGGTCAAGGGGATCAACATCTCCACGCAGGTGACGGCAGAGCGGCTGGCGCACCTGGCAGACCTCGCGGCTGGGGGAAAGTTGAAGGCTCCTCGGATCCGCACGTTTCCGCTCGAGCAGGCGGGAGACGCATTCAAGCTCCTCGGCCAGGGCACCGGCGGCAAGCTCGTTGTGAAGATCTAACCCCGTCTACGTGATCCGGCGCAAGAGGTAGCGTTCCAGGAACTCAGCCATACGATCAAACGCGAGGGCCCGGTTCTCAGGCTGAGCGAAACCGTGACCCTCACCCTTGAAGGTGAGGTACTCGACGGGACGCCCAAGGGCTCTTAGGCGCTCGACTATTTGGTCCGACTCTTCGCGCGGGATGCGGGGATCGTTGTCGCCCTGGATCACCAGCAGCGGGCAGCGCACGTTATCGACGTAAGTCATCGGGGAGCGTTGAACGAGCTTGTCGCGGTCGGTTTCGAGATCGCCAATCCATAGCTTGTTCCAGCGCCGCCAGTTGGGCGGATCGTTCTCGAGCATCGTCACGAGGTTCGAGGGACCCATGATGTCCACGCCGCAGCACCAGTACTCCGGCAGCCGTGTGACGCACGTGAGACTGGCGAATCCGCCATACGAACCGCCAAACACGCCCAACCGATCGGGATCGAAATCGCTTTGAGTGCGCATCCAGTCGGCGACCGAACGAAAATCCGCGAGGTCTATCCCGCCCCAGTCACGGTGGATCCGCGTCTGCCACGCCTTCCCGTAGCCAGTGGAACCGTGGACGTTTGGCACCACCAGAGCAATCCCGTTGTTCAGGAGTCGGGTGAGAAGTGGGAAATCCAGGATGGGTCGCGACTGCCCTTCGGGACCGCCGTGGATGACCAGCACGGCGGGCATGCGTCCCGACGTTGGGGCCGGTCGGTATACGTAGCAGGGGATGTCGCCCTCGGTGCCGGGTATGCGGATCGAATCGGGGCCGGGGGAGGACTGCGGAAGGGCCTCGCCGCGGAGAAGCAGCCGATCCTCGCCCGTCGCCAGCTCCAGGATCCGGATTTCGACCGGACCGGAGGCCGGCCACACGGTGTACGCGGCGCGAGCGCCGTCGTTTGCGACCACCAGGTCGTCGACCGCGCCACCGGTCTCTCTATCTCCGACGGCGCCGTCCTCGAACCGCCACCGCAAACGGGAATAGCCGTCTTCGTTTACGCACCACGCCACGCCACGGCCGTCCGACGACGTCGACGCCACCTCCACGTCCCATGCGGGCTGGTCGTAAATCTCGCGCGCTCCGCTGTGGATGTCGATGGCCTCCAGGTGGAGGAAGTCGCTGTCGTGATCGGTGATCGCCAACATGCGGCCGTCGGCGAGCCAGCCGGCCGGGACGTTCTGCATCTCGCCTCGGTGCGTTGTGACCTCTGTGACCTCACCCGAGTCCGCCTCGAGCGCGAGCAGGTCCTGGTCGGTGTTCTGAGCCACGCGCATCACGCATAGCCAGCGACCATCGGGCGACCAGCCGCCTACCGTGTGCCAGGCCGGTTCCGAGATGACCAGTCTTTGGTTCTTTGTCCGGCTGTCGACGATGGCGACGTCGACGTCTGCGGCCTCGCGGCCATTCGTGCTGATCGCAATCGACTTTCCGTCGGGCGAGACCGCCCAACGGGACATGTGGTGCTGAACCCTCTCGTCTTCACTCACAACGAAGTCTTCGAGCCGTCGGTTGGGCCGGCGAACGTAGACCTGCCACCGTTCGGTTCCCCCTCGGTCGGCGCTGCAGTACAGGTCGCCGGTCGGCGACCAGGCCAGTCCGTAAGCCGCAGCACCTTGGACAGTGAACGCGTCCCGAGGCTCACCCCCGGCCACCGCGACCTCGGCCACGACACCTGTGTCATCTCGTGGCGAGACGAAGGCAAGGGTCAACCCATCAGGCGAGAATGCAAGCGGCGCCGGGCCCGAGTACCGCCGCACCGTGTGCGGTGAGACGTTTCCAACCAGCCGGCGTGGCGGCGGCGCTGACTTTGGCTTGACGGTATCGGCGCTCACGCGATGCCCTCCCTCTTCTTGTAGAAACGGCACGGAGGAGACTCGGCGGTGGTGTGGAAGTTCCAGTGACGGCACCACGCGGTGCCGTCGAACATCCTGCACGTTCCGCAGGTCACGCGAGGATTCTCCACTCGCGTCTTCTTCATGTGGTGCTCGGGCCGCTCGCCCGCGAAGCCTTCATTCATTTAAGTCCGAACTCCTAACCTCTCTCACCTTCAGGGGAGAGAGCCTGCGAGAGGGGCTTTTGGCGAGACCGATTGTCAACGTCCTTCACAGCTGCGAGCGCACCTCCCACAGGTCGGGGTAGAACCGTTTGCCCAAGGTCGAGCGCAGGTACTGCGCGCCGCTGCTACCGCCTGTACCAGGTTTGGATCCGATCTGCCGCTCGACCATCAGCACGTGCCGAGCACGCCAGTGTGCGAAAGCCTCGTCGTGATCAAGCATCGCTTCACACAGGTCGAACAGGTCGCCGTAGCGCGCCCGATCCCGGAAGATGTCGAGCAGCGCAGGCGATCCACGGCGCTCGACAAGCGCGTGGAATGCGTCCGAAAGCGAGCGCTCCTCGAGACGCCGCTTCAATCGGCGCATCTCCTCAGGACTCGCCTCGATGCGCGCCAGGTACTTGGGCTCTTTCAGGCCGGACAGGAACTCGATCTCTCGAAACTGGACCGACTGAAAGCCGCTGGCGGGCGCCAGCTGCGATCGGAAGGCCAGAAAGTCCTGCGGCGACATCGTCTCGAGGACCTCGATCTGGTCCACCAGCAACCGCTCGATGACGTACACGCGTCGCAGGTGATGGCGGGCGAAGAATATGTCGTCGGAATCGATTCGGCCTCGCGTCGCCTCGAGCTCGTCCAGCACCACCTTGAACCACAGCTCGTAAACCTGGTGGACGACGATGAACAGGAGCTCGTCGTGCTCTTGACTGAGGCCCTCCTGCAGGTTGAGGAGCTCGGAGATCCTCAGGTACGAGCCATAAGAAAGCCTGCGCCCTTCCTCGCCAAATCCTGCCGTCAAGAGCTGCTCCTCAGCCCGATCGCCGTTTAGCGCTGAGCCGGCGCGTCGGGATACCGCTCCTTGTACCACCTCGGCACGAGCCAGGCTGGCATCACAGCGCCCCGGCTACGAAGCTCAGCCCCCGCATTCATCAGTGTTTGAAATGGCGCTGGCCTGTCATGACCATCGCCAGCCCCGCGGCGTCCGCGGCTGCAACCACCTCGTTGTCCTTCATCGAACCGCCGGGCTGGATTGCTGCGGTCACCCCGGCGCGAATGCCCTCCTCCAGGCCGTCGGCGAAGGGGAAAAAAGCGTCGGAGGCCATGACCGATCCCCGCGCGCGATCGCCGGCGCGGCGCACGGCGATCTGCGCAGCCTCCACTCGCGACATCTGGCCGGCGCCCACGCCCACCGCCGCACAGTCCTTGAACAGGACTATGGCGTTGGATTTGACGTGCTTGACCGCGATCCAGGCGAGCCGGAGCTGCTCCCACTCCGCATCTGTGGGCGCGCGCTTGGTCACTACAGTGGAAGCCTCCCGATCGAAGCCGGCGCGGTCCCACTCCTGGACCAAGAATCCCCCGGGCACCGATCGAAAGTCGTAGTCGAAAGGCCCGGGTCGCGGAGGCTGCGCCGCGAGGACGATCATTCCCTTTCGGCGCGCAAGCACCTCGACCGTCTCGTCGAGGATTTGCGGCGCAATGACAACGTGCGTGACAATCTGGACGATCTGCTCCGCGGTCGAGCGATCCAGAGGCCGATTGACAGCCACGATGCCGCCGAAGGCGGAGGTCGGGTCGCATTCGTAAGCACGCATGTAGGCGATAGCGATGTCATCGGCGATCGCGAGGCCGCACGGGTTCATATGCTTCACGATCGCGGCGGCAGGACGATCGTAGTCGCTGACGAGCTGGAAGGCGGCTGCTGCGTCCTGGATGTTGTTGAAACCGAGCTCATTGCCCTGCACCTGATGGGCGCCGCCCAGGCCCCCCGGATCCGGGCCGTATCGATAGAACGCAGCCCGCTGGTGCTCGTTCTCGCCGTACTTGAGCGGCTGCGCGAGCCGCCCCGCGAACGTCAGCTCCGGCGGGAAGTCGCCCTCAGCGCCGCCGAGCATGTACGCGGCGATCCACGCGTCATAGGCGGCGGTGTGCGCGTATGCCTCGGCCGCCAGGCGGCGTCGCATCTCCCTGTCTGGGCCCCCGGCGTGCAGGATGCTGAGAATCTCGGCGTAGCGTTCGGGCCTCACAACGACGACCACGGAATCGCAGTTCTTTGCGGCGGCTCGGATCATCGCCGGTCCGCCGATGTCGATTTGCTCCACCGCCTCCTCGAACGTCACGCCCGGGCGCGTGACGGTTTCCACAAACGGATAGAGGTTGCAGCACAGGAGGTCGAGCTCCTTGAGCTCGTGCTGTCGCAGCGCCTCCATGTGCTCAGGCCTGTCCCGCCGCGCGAGGAGTCCCGCATGCACGCCCGGGTGCAGCGTCTTGATGCGTCCGTCCATCATCTCCGGGAAACCGGTCAGGTCGGTTACGGGGCGAGCGTCAATGGCGGCGTCCGCGATCGCGCTCAGCGTGCTGCCGGTGGCATACAGCTCGTAACCGAGCCGCTGAAGGCCGCGCGCAAAAGCGCTCAGCCCGTTCTTGTCGCTAACCGACAGCAGTGCTCTTGGCAAGTCGCGTCTCCATCAAACGGATCGCCCGCGGAAGGATCCTGTACTCGGCCTCGTGGATGCGCTCGCGCAGCGTATCCACAGTGTCGCCGTCCACGACCGCGACTGACTCCTGGACGAGGATGGGGCCTGCGTCAAGGTCGCCCGTGACCAGGTGCACAGTCGCCCCGGTCATCGTTGACCCAGTTTGCAGGGCCTGCTCGACCGCGTCCATGCCGCCGGCGAAGTCCGGGAGCAGGGACGGATGAACGTTCACGATCCGGCCGCTGAAGCCTTTGAGGAAAGGTTTGGAGTGGATCCGGTCATACCCGGCGTCGACGACAAGCTCGACGGCGTGGGCTATGAAGAAGTCGCGCATGGCGGCGTCACGCTCCTCGGCCGACCCGAAGCCCTTCTGCGACAGCTCACCCAGTGGGATGCCACGCTCGCGGGCAAATGACGCGCCTCCACACGACGGCCTGTTGGTGGCCACGGCCACCACTTCAAAGCCGCGCTCGACAAGATTTCGCAGGTTCGAACCCTGACCCGAAACGACGACCCCCAACCTCATCGGGGTCTCTGTGAAATCGCCAGATTTCCTGGGGTGGGCAATTTCGCAGCTTTTGCCGGGTGAAGCTTCAGCGGATCACCACCCGGTCAGGCCCGGTGTGGCGCACGACCTCTCCCACCACATGAGCGCCGGGCGGCACGACCTTGCCGTCAACCACCAGGATCATGCCCAGGCCCATGTTGAATGTTCCCAGCATCTCATCGTCCGAGATTCTTCCCCGCCTGCGCACCAGCCCGAAGATGGGCGGTTCCGCCCACGACTTCCGATCGAGGCGCGCACCCAGGCCCTCGGGCAGGCACCTGGGAAGGTTGCCGAGGATGCCGCCGCCTGTGATGTGCGCGGCCCCCTTCCAACGCACGCTCCGGAGCGAGGCGAGGTATGAACGGTGCGGCTCGAGCAGCTCCTCACCGAGCGGCCGGCCGAGCTCCGGATACACCTTCGTCAGAGGCACGTCCTCGAACACCTTGCGCACCAGCGAATAGCCGTTGGTGTGGAGCCCGCTCGACGGTAGGCCGACGATCACGTCCCCGGCCTCAATCTCGCTCGGATCGGCCCGGCCGCCGGGCTCGACCAAGCCAACGATGAAACCGGCCAGGTCGTAGTCGCCGAGGGCGTACACCCCGGGCATCTCGGCCGTTTCGCCGCCGAGCAGCGCGCATCCGGCCTCCCGGCACGCGTCGGTCATGCCTTCGATGAGCTGGGCGAAGACGTCTGGATCGAGCCTTCCTGTCGCGAAATAGTCCAGAAAGAAAAGTGGCCGGGCACCGGCGGTGGCGATGTCGTTGACGCAGTGGTTGACGATGTCCGTGCCGATGCCGCGGTGGACCCCGGCGGCGATCGCGACCTTGATCTTGGTGCCCACGCCATCGGCGCTGGCCGCGAGATTGCCGCCGTCCGGAAGCGCGTAAAGACCCGCGAAGGGTCCGACCCCGACCGCGACCTCTTTGCCGTGGGTCGCCGCGATCAGAGGCTTTACGCGCTCGAGAACGCGCTCGTACGCCTCGATGTCGACGCCGGCAGCCGCGTACGACAATCCCTCAAACACGGGGGAGGAGGCCCTCCCGCGACGGCGTCGCGGGGACCCCAACGGAATCCCCACCGGGTGGCACCTTGCACGTAGGCGTTTGGAAGGTGCGTTGGTGACGGCCGGAGTAAATCCGGCCTAGGGCTCCACCTGGCATTTGAAACGTCAAATTTTCGGCTCGGCCAACCTCAATGAGGGCAAGACCGGAACGTGATCCGACTTTGGGGGCGCTTCGAACTGCATCTTGTCCATCTCCAGCTGCTGCGGGACTGGCACCGGGTACGAGCCGTCGAAGCAGGCGCGGCAGAACTCCTGGGCAGGGCCCCTGCCGATGGCGCGCATGAGCCCCGGGATGGACAGGTACTGAAGGCTGTCCGCCCCGAGATGCTCGCGCACCTCCTCGACCGTTCGACCGGCCGCGATGAGCTCCTTGGTCGAACCTATGTCGACCCCCATGAAGCAGGGGAAGCGCATCGGTGGGCTGGAGATCCGCATGTGGATCTCCTTGGCGCCTGCCGCGCGCAGGCGCTCGATGATGCGGCGAGAGGTGGTGCCGCGAACAATTGAGTCGTCGACCGCGATGAGCCGCTTACCTCGGATCGAGCGAGGAAGGGCGTTGAGCTTCAGCATCACCCCTGCCTCGCGCAGGGACTGGTCGGGCTGGATGAAGGTGCGGTTGATGTACCGGCTCTTCATGAGCGCCTCGCGGAACGGAATCCCGGACGCTTCCGCGTAACCGATGGCGGCCGGCGTGCCCGAGTCCGGGAACGCGATGACCATGTCGGCCTCAACTGGCGCTTCCTTGGCGAGCTCGTTGCCCATGCGAATGCGGGCCTCCTCAAGCTCGCAGTTCTTCAGGATGGAGTCGGGCCGTGCGAAGTAGATGAACTCGAACACGCACATGGCGTGTTTGCTCGAAGTCTGGAACGTGATGCTGTGGACGCCATGCTCGTCCATGACGACCATCTCCCCCGGTTGAACCTCGCGAACGAATGTGGCACGGACCGTGTCGAGGGCGCAGGTTTCGGAGGCGATCACGTGGGCGGGCTGTCCTGGGAGCGGTATGTAGCCGATGCACAGAGGCCGAAAGCCATATGGGTCGCGCAGAGCGATCAGCTGGGTGGGGGTGATGATCCCGCATGAGTACGCCCCGACCACCCGGGCAAACGTTCGGCGGATCACCTCCTCCCACGTGCGGCCGTGCGTGTGTTCGATGAGGCGCGCCATCACCTCGGTATCGAGAGCGGACTCGAACACCGCGCCCTCTTCCTCCAGTTGACGGCGCAGGGCTTCGGCGTTCAAGAGGTTCCCGTTGTGCGCAATGGCGCCCGGGCCGAGCTGCGGATGATGGAACGGAAGCGGGTGCGCGTTCTCCGCGCGACTCGCGCCAGTGGTCGAGTAGCGCGTGTGGCCCAACGCCAGGATCGAACCGGGACCCATGTCCTGGATGGTGGCTGGCGAGAACACCTGCGCGACAAGGCCCATCCCGCGGTGGACTCGGACCGCCGCGCCGTCGGAGACCGCGATGCCGGCCGATTCCTGACCGCGATGCTGCAACGAGAAGAGCCCGAAGTATGTGAGGTTGGCCACGTCGATTCCCCGCGATGCGCAGATCCCAAAAACACCGCACATGCTTAGACCACGGCTCCTTCCCAACCTTGACGCAATTCGGCGAGCGACACCCGGAACTGGCCCTCGAACTCGATGACGTCGCCTCCGGCCAGGCCGAGCAGCGAAATCTCAACGTGGTGGCGCCGGGCAAGCGTCTGCATCTCCGGCATCGCGCGCGAGGCCACGCTGACGATGAAGCGGCTCGGAGACTCACCGAAGAAGGCCGAGTCCGGTCGGATCGGCGCCTCGGGTTTCAGCGGCGGGCAGCGGACGCCGACATCCCCCAACAGGCAGCTTTCGGCAAGCGCGACCAACATGCCGCCATCTGAGCAATCGTGGGCGGAGCGCAGCAGGTCCGCACCGGCCGCGGCGAGTATCAGCTTGTGGACCGCTCGTTCCCTGGCGAGGTCCAGGGCGGGCGGGCGCCCGGCGACGCGCCCGTGCTCGACCTTGAGGTATTCGCTGCCGCCGAGGTCGTTGTGGCTGGAGCCGACCAGCAGCACGAAATCACCTTCGTTGCGCAACCCCGCCGGGAGCCGCGTGCCATAGTCCTCCAACAACCCGACCATCCCGATCACGGGCGTGGGATAGATGGCGGACTCGCCTGAAGAATCGTTGTAGAGACTGACATTGCCGCTCACGATGGGAAGCTCGAGAGCCCGGCATGCTTGGGCCAAGCCGGCGATGGTCTCCTCGAGCTCCCAGTAGACCTCGGGCCTGTCGGGGTTCGCCAGGTTCAGGCAGTCGGTGACCGCCAGCGGCTGGGCGCCAGTGGCAACGATATTGCGCGCAGCCTCTGCCACGGCCAGCTGAGCGCCGAGATTGGGATCCAGGTGGCAGTAGCGGCTGTTGCAGTCAGTGGTCACGGCCAGGCCGAGTCGCGTGCCCTTGATGCGCAGCACCGCCGCATCGCCGCCCGGTGGTACGACTGTCGAGTCGCCGACCATGTGGTCGTATCGCCGGAAGACGCCGCGCCGGCTGCTGAGGTTTGGGCTCGCGAGCAGTCTCAGGAGCGCTCCGCCCGTATCGACCAGCGGAGGGAGCTGGTCAAGGTCCAGCGTGGGCCGCGGTGGGGGTGCGATCCCGCTCAGACGCCGCAGCGGAGCTCCTTCCGTCAGTAGACCGATCGGCAGCCTGGCGACCTCCCGCTCTTTGTCGACTACCGTCAGGCAGCCGTCGTCAGTAACCTGCCCGATCACAGCCGACGTCAAATCCCAGGCCCGGAAGATGCTTTCGACCTCAGCTTCGCGCCCGCGCTGAACGACGACGAGCATGCGTTCCTGCGACTCCGAAAGCATCACGTGGTAAGGCGTCATCCCACGCTCACGCCGAGGCACTCGCGAGACGTCGATGCGCGCGCCTGCTCCTGCGGCACGGCTTGCACATTCGGCGACGGAGGACGTGAGTCCGGCAGCGCCGAGGTCCTGGATCGCAACCACGGCATCCGTGTGCGCCAGGTCCATGCACGCCTCGAGCAGGCACTTCTCGAGGAAGGGATTGCCGACCTGGACGGCCGGCCTGCGCTCGGAGCTGGTTTCGTCGAGCTCGACAGAGGCGAACGAGGCGCCGTGGATACCGTCGCGGCCGGTGTCAGCGCCGACCAGCAGCAGGCTGTTGCCATTCCCCTCGGCGCGGGCTCGCATGAGCCTGTGCACCGGCACGAGCCCGATGCACATCGCGTTGACGATGGGGTTCTGTGCATAGCAGTCCTCGAAGTAGACCTCGCCCCCGACTGTCGGGATGCCGATGCAGTTCCCATAACCGCCAATCCCGGCTACGACTCCCTCGAAATGACGGTCCGAGGCGGGGAGAGGACCGAAACGCAGCGAATCCAGCAGCGCGATCGGGCGAGCCCCCATCGCGATCACGTCCCGGATGATGCCACCCACGCCGGTGGCGGCGCCCTGGTATGGCTCGATCGCGGACGGGTGGTTGTGCGACTCGATCTTGAAGACGGCTGCCCAACCCTGGCCGATGTTGACGGCGCCGGCGTTCTCTCCCGGGCCCTGCAGCACGGCCGCTCCGCTTGATGGGAGGCGCCGCAGCAGGGCCTTCGAGGTTTTGTAGGAACAGTGCTCGGACCACAGCACGCCCAGCATGCCCAGCTCAACTTCGTTGGGCTGTCTCTTCAGCTGCTCGACGATGACGCGGTACTCGTCGGATGTGAGGGCGACCTCACGAAGCCGCCGCTCATCAATTTTTTGCTCGACCTTCAACTCGCCAGGACCCGGGCCGCGGACTCAGCCACTGAGCGAAAGAGTTTGAGGCCGTCGGTTCCCCCCAGCTCGGGCTCGGAGCAGCGCTCTGGATGCGGCATCATCCCCAGCACATTGCCCCGCTTGTTGATGATGCCGGCGATGTTGTGCATGGACCCATTCGGGTTGGCGCTGGGAACGACCCGGCCTCCGGGATCGCAGTAACGAAACACGACCTGGCCGTTCTGCTCGAGTCGTGACAGCGTCGCGGGGTCTGCAAAGAAGCTTCCCTCGCCGTGAGAGATGGGGACGCGTATCACCTCGCGCTCCGAGCACCGCGATGTGTAGGGCAGATCGTTGCGTTCGACGACCAGGCTGGTCCACTGGCAGCGGAACTCGAGTGATGCGTTGCGAATCAAGGCTCCCGGCAGCAGCCCCGCTTCGCACAGGATCTGGAAGCCGTTGCAGATCCCCCATACCAGGCCACCCCGCTCGGCGAACTCGCCGACCTTTTCCATCACCGGTGCGAACCGCGCGATGGCTCCAGTGCGCAGATGGTCGCCGTAGGCAAAGCCACCCGGCAGGATGACGCAGTCGCAGCCCTTGAGATCCGCATCTTTGTGCCACAGGTACTGAAGTTGCGCGCCTAAGACCTGGTCGATCACCCAGCCACAATCCCGGTCGGACCACGTACCGGGGAAAACAAGAACTCCAAATTTCATCGCTTGTAGCGCCCTTCGGCCTCGACCTCGAAGCGGAAGTCTTCGATGACGTGATTGGCCAGCAGCTGCCTGCACATCGCCTCCACACGCTGCCTGGCCTCGTGCTCGCTGGCAGCATCGAGGCTCACCTCGATGTACTTGCCGACGCGGACGTCGGACACCTCGCGGAAGCCAAGAGTGGTGAGGCCCTGCTTGACAGTGATGCCCTGCGGGTCGTTGACCACCGGCTTGGGCGTCACTATTACGCGAGCGATCATCATTCCTCGCTATTCCTCATTGCGCGCCTTGGGTCGGAACAAGGGCTTTCCGGTCAGGCGGTGGTAGGCGGTGAGGTAGCGCTCGCGGGTCTGTGCCACGACATCGACGGTGAGCGCGGGAGGTTCCGACTCCTTGTCCCAACCCGAGCGAGTGAGCCAATCGCGAACGAACTGCTTGTCATACGAATCCGGCGACGTGCCGACCTGGTAGGTCTCAGCTTCCCAGTAGCGCGAGCTGTCGGGGGTCAGCGCCTCATCGATGAGGATGAGCTTGTCGTTGATCGTGCCGAACTCGAACTTTGTGTCCGCGAGGATGAGGCCGCGGCGAGCCGAAAGCTCAGAGGCGAACTTGTAAAGCTCGATGCTGGCGTCGCGAAGCTTGGTCGCGAGCTCCTCTCCCAGCTCCTTCTTCAGCTGCGGAAACGTGATGTTCTCGTCGTGGCCGGTCTCGGCCTTGGTCGCGGGCGAGAAGATCGGTACGGCCAGCTTTTCACTTTGCCGGAGACCGGGCGGCATCTTCTCCCCGGCGAGGCTCTGCGACTCCTCGTATTCCTTCCATGCGCTGCCGGCCAGGTAGCCCCGCACCACGCATTCGAAGTCGATGCGCTTGGCCTTGCGCACGATCATGAAGCGCCCGGCTAGTTCATCGCGGCGATCCCGCAAGACAGCGGGGAGGTCGGGGATCATGCCCGAGACCAGGTGGTTCTCCTGGAAGTAGTCGGTCTGGGAGAACCAGAAGATCGACAGCTGAGTCAGGACCTTGCCTCGATCGGGAATTCCGTTGGGCAGGATGTGGTCGAAGGCCGAGATCCGGTCCGTGGCGACCATCAAGAGCCGGCCGTCGTCGAGCTCGTAGGTGTCTCGGACCTTGCCGCGGGTGAAGAGCTTCAGTGGCAGATCCGTTGTGACGATGGCCGGCCCGGCGATCACTTGGTTTTGGCTCCCAGACCTAGCCGCTCGTATGCGAGGTCCGTGTGCTCGAGGCCGGCCCAGGGGTTGAAGATTTCGTCCATACGCGATCCGATCCGATTCATAACCTCTTTGTCTTTCTCCAGCATTTCCCGGAAGCCAAGCCCATCGTCGGCCATCGCCTGCATCGCGGACTTCTGCACGACAAGATAGGCGTCCTCCCGAGCCATGCCGCTGTCCACGAGGGCGAGCAGAACACGCTGTGAGAACACGACCCCGCCCGCGAACTGCAGGTTGCGCAGCATGCGCTCCGTCCGCACCTCGAGACCCCGCAGCACCTTTGACATCTCCAAAGCCATGTAATCGACAGCGGCGCACGCGTCAGGAAAGATGATCCTCTCCGCGGAGGAATGGCTGATGTCGCGCTCGTGCCACAGCGCGGTGTTCTCGAGCGCGGTCACCATGTGGCCTCGGACGACCCGAGCGAGACCGCATACGCGTTCGGTGAGCACCGGGTTGCGTTTATGCGGCATCGCGGAGCTGCCCTTCTGCTCCTTACCGAACGGTTCGAACGCCTCGCCCACCTCGCTCCGCTGAAGGTGGCGGATCTCCGTCGCAATCCTCTCCAGCGTTCCCGCGACCGACGCGAGCGCGCTCATGAAGCTCGCATGCCGGTCCCTGGCCACGACCTGGGTCGACACCGTGTCGGGCGTCAGGCCGAGCTCTTTGCAAACGTGCTCCTCGACCTTCGGGTCGATGGTTGCGTGCGTGCCGACCGCCCCGCTGACACGGCCGACCGCAACCTCTTCGGCGGCACGCTCGAGTCGCGCTTTCGCTCGATCGAGCTCGGCCACCCAACCGGCGACCTTGAATCCGAACGTAATGGGCTCGGCGACCACGCCATGGGTGCGACCGGCCATGAGCGTGCGGCGATGGCGAACAGCCAGCTCAGCCGCGGCCTCTCGAACCGTGGAGAGGTCGGTCGCGATGATCCGCGCCGACTCTCCGAGCTGCACGGCCATGGCCGTGTCGTTGAGGTCCTGGCTGGTCATGCCGAGATGCACGTAGCGCGCCTCCGGTTGGCCGATCGACTCGTTGACGACAGTCAGGAATGCGATCACGTCGTGGCCGACCCTGTCCTCGACCTCACCGATCCTGGCGACGTCAAACGTCGCCTTGCGAATCTTGGGCAGGGCCGATGGAGGGATGCGGCCGATGGTCGCCCAGGCCTCACACGCCAGAATCTCTATGCGAAGCCAGAGTTCGAACCGGTGCTGGTCGGACCATACCGCCCGAATCGCAGGCGGAGAGTATCGCTCGATCAAATAGTGCGCCGGCTCCCAATGAACAATGGGGGACAACAGAATTATACCGGCCGGAGGTCGTCGAAGCAGATGTTGTGGGTGGGCATTCAATGCCTACAAGATGATGTGTACTTCCGCTCGGGCTCCGGGGGATCGCCGTATGCACCCCATAATCCCGTTCGATCCGATGGCTACATTTCGTAACCACCTCACGGCGCGCCTCGTTTGAACCCGCACACGCTGATGGGCCCGTGAGCGACCTGCCGCGCGATGACGAGCGAGAGCTCGTTGAACGCGCCAAGCGGGATCCCCGCCAGTTCGGGGCGCTCTACGACCGCCACTTTCAGCAGATCTACAGGTTCGTGTATTCAAGAGTGAGGGAACAAACCGCGGCTGAAGACGTCACCTCGGAGATCTTCATGAAGGCTCTGAAGGCGATGCCCCGTTACCAGGACACGGGGCGTCCTTTCGCGGCCTGGCTGTATCAGATCGCGGTGAACGCCATCGCGGACCGCTACCGCACGCTCCGCCCGTCACAGCCGCTCGATGATTTCCACGACCTGAGGGTGGCCGGCCCGGCCCTCGAGGACCTGGCCGCGCACCGCGATGAGCTCCGACGGATCTGGACCCTGGTCGACCAGCTGCCGGGCCAGCAGAAGACCGCGCTGGTCCTCAAGTTCCAGGAGGACATGAAGATCGAGGACATCGCCGTCGCGATGGGCAAGTCGGCCGGCGCGGTGAAGCTGCTCATCCATCGAGGCATGAGCCGCCTCCGCCAGGACGCTGACGCCCTGAGGCCGATCGAATGAGCATGCACCACGATCCCGACCTCGACGACATCCTGCAGGACGACGAGCTTGTGCGCCTGGGCGCCCTGTTGCGGTCGACGCGACGAGCCGAGCCCCCGCTTGACGAGGCGTTCCGGTCCGATCTGAGGCGGCAGCTGATGAAGACGGCTTGGGAGATGGGCGAGGGCCGCACGCCCTGGTGGCGCCGCTCGAAGGCCCCGGCCCGGAGGGCGCCGAGCCTGGCATGGGCTGGTGCCGCTGCAGGCGTCCTGCTGATCGCCGCGGTTGTCGTTTACATGCAGCAGCCGACCGGAAGCGACCACATCACCATCACGAGCCCGGTCGCGGACGCGCACGCGGTGCAGCTTCAACAGCCCATCCTGGTGAAGTTCAATCAGCCGATGGACCACCCGTCCACCGAAGCGGCCGTGCGGATCGCGCCCGCGACCTACGTCGCCTTTTCCTGGCAAGACAACACGCTGGCCGTCCGGCCGACCGGCGGCAACCTCGCGCCGAACACCCAGTACCGGGTGACCATCGGACCGGGCGCCAAGACCCAGTCCGGCAACAAGCTTGATAGTCCGAAGACCATCATCTTCGTGACCCAGCCCTCGGTGACGCCTTCACCTTCGCCAACCCCGACAGCCAGTCCGACACCTACCTCACAGGCGACTGAGCACAGGCTTGCCGGCCTGCCGTCGAGCACGTTCTATACGCCGCAGTGGTCGGCCGACTCGACGACCATCTACTTCGTCGGTGACAACGGCGCTCTCGAATCAGTGACCGTGAGCGGCGGGAGCGCGAAGGTCATTGTCCCGGACGGTGTCTCATACCCGGCAATCGCCCCCGCCGGCGACCGCCTCGCTTATGTCCGCGCCGGCAAGATCGAGGTCCTGACGCTGGCAGCCGGAACGACCGCGGAGCTCACCGAGCCGCCACTACTCACGACGCTCACCTGGGCGAAGGATCAGCTGCTGGTTGGCGCCAAGGATGGGGTTTACAAGGCGAGCGCAGACGGTCCGTCGCAGCTGGCCTCGATCTCCCAGGATGCCTTGGGGGTATCGTCGATCGCCCCGGACGGCGCGCATGCGATCTACCAGCTGGGCCACTCGCTCTTCGTGCTCGACCTGGCAACCTCCAAGAGCAGCCGGTTCGGGGCCATGGACGGAGCCTCTTTTCTCGGCTGGTCGCCGGACGGGTCCCGGATGCTCTACAGGACCGCCGATGGGACAGTGGTCGCGGACGACAAAGGCCGCGCCGTCGAGACGATCCTTTCAGGCGACCCGAGCTGGTCGAGCCAGGACGAGATCCTGCTCGGCACCGACACCGACCTTTACGTGGTCCGGCCGGACGGCTTCGGGCTGATCAAGCTGAACAGCGGGACGTATCACCTCCCCCTTTGGGCGCCGAATGGAGTCGCATTCGCATACGTCCGTGGCGGCGCGCTATGGACTGCGACCGCAACCCCTCTTGTTGCGGAACCCTCCAAGCTGGACCTGGCCTCATCGCAGGTGAGCGCCTTCATGAACGCCCGGGTGCAGCGACAGTCGGACCTTGCGAAAACTTTCCTCGACGACAACGGCAAGCAGGCCTACTCGAGCAGTGGCTTGTCCCTTGTCATCAACGGTGACGCCAGTTTGTCCCGCTTCTACATCCTCACTCAGGAGGTGACCGGGCACCACCCGGACAAAGCCAGGTTTGTCGTTCGGCTGGTGCTCACCAAGGGCTCACTTGACCTAAGCGAATACGAGGAGGTGCTGACTCTTCAACGCGACAACGCAAGCCATCCGTTTCTTATCGATCAGGCCACCGCGAGCCCAACCCGAGACCTCGGCAAGGGGGCGGAGGTCGTGGGCGTCGATGTTGCCGCCGGCAGCATCAAGGTGGTATTCGACAGCGACCTGGTCTCGAACACAGTCTCTGATGGCGTGGTCGTTCTTGACGCGACGGGCAAGCGGGTCGGCGGATCCTCCACGTACACCAACCGGACGGTTGTCATCACCGGGCTGGACCTTTCGCCGGGCGCTGCCTACTCGCTCGTCGTGCTGACCACGGTTCAGGACGTCGGCGGCCGCAATGTGCCTGCCGAGTACCACCTCAACTTCATCGGCCCCGCGGTTGCGGCCACAACGGGAGGCTCGGCCGCCGGCCAGGGAGACATCAGCAACCCGCCGACACCAGATCCCAGCACTCAACCGTCGCCGTCGCCGTCGCCATAACGAACTCGACCCCTTAGCGGAGTCCCGCTAGACGAGGTCGCGATAGGGCCTGCGCGGCAGGGTTGGCCGGCGTCCCCCCGGCCATGACTTTGTCTCCCATCACTCCAAAGCGTCGCTTGGAGTGACTAATCCTCAATCAATCCCACCGATATACCGGAGGGAGAGCGCCGGCCCAGTCCGATGCCGACGGCGACGTTTGTTTGGGGATTCAGGGCCGGGTCCGCGCGCGACGCGCTCGGCGATGAGGGGAACCATCTCCGGGTTCCCTCTCATATTTTCTTCAAGGCGCGGGCCGCGCGGCATAGCGCCGTTACCGAGCCCGAGTGCGCGATGGCCCCGCCAAGAGCAGCTTCCAGCACGTCCGTGAACGGCAGGCGAAGTACCTCCATGTCCTGCTCATACGTCTCCGGGTTTCGGTCCGACTCGGCAATGGATTGGGCCAGGAACATATGGGCGCGACCCGTGAGGAAAGCCGCCCCGTGCACCCTCCCGAGCGAGGTATACCGCGCGGCGACAAGACCCGTTTCCTCGGCGAGCTCGCGACGAGCGCAATCGAGCGGATCCTCATCTCCGTCGAACGTACCCGCGGGCACCTCCCAAGACGACTCGTCCCAGGCATGACGCCACTGGCGCACCAGCATGGTGTCTCCGTTCTCGAAGTACGGAACGATGAACGCCGAGTCTGGATTGACCAGCACGGTGTAGCGCGCCTCGGCCCCGTCGGGAAAGCGGATCACGTCATCGCGGAGTGTGAAGGGGCCTGACGTTCCCACCACCGAGGAGGCCGCGACCACGAACGGCCTGCCGCCGGCTGGGTGCGAGAGCTTGCTCAGTGCTTTTGAACCGCGACCGCCACCGCCGCGGCCGCAGCCGCTATGTAACGTGGGTCGGCGCCGTAGTCGAAGGGAGATGTGTCGCCTGCGAATTTCTTGGCCATCTCGACCAGCTCGGGGTGGTCGTCGATGAAGCGCGTACTCAATTTGCCGGCGCGGAAATCCGCGCTGTCGAGGATGGCCCTGTGGTAGCTGATCGTGGTTGAGGGCCCGACAACGACGAACTCACGCAGAGCGCGGCCGGCCCGCGCGATGGCCTCGGCGCGATCGCTTCCGTGGACGATCAGCTTGGCGATCAGCGAGTCGTAGTTGGGTGGCACCTCGGAGCCCGGTCCGAACCCAGAGTCGACTCGAACGCCGGGTCCGGCCGGAGCCACCCAGCGCGCGATCCGCTTCGGGTTGGGCATGAACTTTCGGAGCGGATCCTCTGCGTTGATGCGCATCTCGATGGCGTGGCCTGTCCAGCTCACATCCTCTTGCCTGAAGCTCAGCTCCATTCCCGCCGCGATCCGGATCTGTTCTTTGACCAGGTCGATGCCAGTCACGGCCTCTGTGATGGGATGCTCGACCTGGAGCCTCGCGTTGACCTCAAGGAAGTAGAAGTCGCCGTCGCTGAAGATGAACTCGACTGTCCCCGCGTTGACATATCCGGCCGCCCTGACTGCTCGGATCGCCGCCGCGCCCATCGCGAACCGGATCTCCGGCGTGACCACCGGCGACGGGGTCTCCTCCAGGATCTTCTGATGGCGGCGCTGGATCGAGCATTCGCGCTCGCCCAGGTGCACAGCGTTGCCGTGGCTGTCGCAGATGACCTGGATCTCGACATGGCGCGGCTTGCGAACGTAGCGCTCCAGGTAGACGGTCCCATCGCCGAAGGCCGAGCGCGCCGCCTGTGCACTGCTCTCGATGGCGGCAACGAGCTCCGCCTCCGACTCGACCACCTTCATACCGATTCCGCCACCGCCGCCAGACGGCTTCACCATCACAGGAAAGCCGATCTCTCTCGCGGCGGCCGCGGCGGCGGCTGGATCCCCGATCGCGCCGGTGCCGGGCGTGACTGGGACGCCGTGCTCCACCGCCATCTTCCGCGCGGACACTTTTGAGCTGAGCGCGCGCATCGCCGAGGCCGGAGGCCCGATGAACTGGATTCCCGCCGCCTCGCAGGCGTCGGGAAACGCCGGCTTCTCGGACAGAAAGCCATAGCCGGGATGGATCGCCTCGGCGCCGCAATCGTGCGCGACCTTGACGATGCGATCGAGCTGCAGATAGGACTCGGCCGGCGGCGCGCCGCCGATGTGATGCGCCTCGTCCGCATAGCGCGCGTGGATCGCGTTGCGGTCGGCGTCGGAGTAGACAGCGGCGGTGGCGATGCCGAGCTCGCGGCACGCGCGCATGACGCGGATGGCGATCTCGCCTCGATTGGCGATGAGGACCTTACTGAACAGCTTTCTCTTCATAAAACAAGGGTGGAGCAAAAGGCCGGCGCCGGGCGCGCGCAGGGCGCATCTTCAGACAATTCCGGCCGTCTTCAAATCGTTCACTTCCAATCGCCGCCCAGCGAACCTGCATCGAATCCCCAGGAGGGGGTCCGTGGGGGAGGACCGCAGTCCTCACCCGCGCTCTCATCCCACCGCCAGGAGCGGCTGGCTCGGGGTCACGACCTGGCCCTCTTTGACGTAGACCTCGGCCACCCGGCCGGCAACTGTGGTGACGATGTCGTTTTGCATCTTCATCGCCTCCAGGACTGCGACCACGTCGCCGAGCTTCACGTCGTCGCCCGCCTTGACCGGGATCTTGACGATCAGGCCTTGCATAGGGGCGATCACTGTGCCCTCGCCCGTTCGTGGCGGCTGCGCCGGTACTGGCGCCGTCGAGCCGGCGGCGGCGCCTGGCACGACAGTCATGCCCGCTCCGCTGACGCGGACCTTGAACACCTCGCCCTCGACCTCGACGTCGAACTCGGCTGTCACCACCGCGGGTGGTGGGGGTGCTGGCGGCGCGGGCGGCACTGCTGCCGGCGCGCCGGCGGTGGGCGCCGCCGGCTCGAACGCATCGGCCGCGGACGACGCCCGCGAAGGCGCCTTGGCCGCCGGCTCGGGCCCGCGGAGGTAGTCAGGGGCGACCTGCGGGAAGAGCAGGTGGATTAGCACCGATTCGTCGGTGGGCTCGAAACCCATCTTCTTGAGCTGCTGGCGGGCAGCCTCGACCTGTGGCTCGAGAAGGTCGGCCGGGCGAATCGTGATCGGCTCCTCGCGGCCGAGGACGAGCCTGCGCAGCTCGGGATCCGCTGGGACCGGCGGCCGCCCATACAGCCCCTGCAGGTAGTCCTTCAGCTCCTGCGTCACTGTCGCGTACCGGTCTCCGCCGATTACGTTGTAGACCGCCTGGGTGGCGATCATCTGGCGGATCGGTGCGACCAGGGGCGGGTAACCGAGCTCCAACCGCACGCGGTTAGCCTCCTCGAGGACCTCGGCTATACGGCCGCCGGCATTGTGCGCAGCCAGCTGGCGATGGACGTCCTCGAGCATCAACCCGGGCATCTGATAGCGGAGGATGCTTGCGTCGACACGGTCCGCAACGGGGCTCAGGTGCTCGATGTGCTTGCTCTTGAGGACCTCGACATCGTGCTGGACGTCCCACATCTTCTCGAGGTCGAGGCCTGTGTCGTACTCGCCTCCCTTGAGTGCGGCGACGACACTTTCTACAGCGGGCTGCGAGGTACCCCAGGCGAGTGGGGACATGGCCACGTCGAGTACCTCGGCGCCTGCTTCGACAGCGGCCATATAGGCCATGGGCGCCATACCGCTGGAGCAGTGCGAGTGAACGTCGATGGGAACCTGGACCGTCTCCTTGAGAGCGGTGACCAGCTCCCAGGTCGCCTGCGGGCTGAGAAGACCGGACGTGTCCTTAATCACAACCTCGTGGCAGCCCATGTTGACCAGGCCTTTAGCGAGCGAGCACCAAAGCTCGATGTTGTGGGCAGGTGAGATCGCGTAGCTCAATGCGCCCTGGACCTTCTTCTTGGCCTTCAGCGCGGCGGCGACAGTGGCCTCCATGTTTCGCAAGTCGTTGAGCGGGTCGAAGATCCGAAACACATCGACCCCACACTTGGCCGCGTGTTTGACGAAGAGCTCGACCACGTCGTCCGGGAAGTTGCGATTGGCGAGCAGGTTCTGGCCCCTGACCAGCGCCTGGATCGGCGTGTTCGGCGTCACCTTGGACAGATTTCGCAGGTACTCCCATGGGTCCTCGCGCCGGCGGACCTGGGTTTCGAAGGTCGCACCGCCGAAGGCCTCCATCGCGGTGAAGCCGATTGCGTCCATCTTCGCTGCGATGGGCACGATTTCGTCTCCACGCAGCTGCCCGCCCAACAGCGACTGCTGCGCGTCCCGAAACGTTGTATCGACAAGGCGCAGCCTCGGCGCTTTCTTGGCCATCACGGTGCGGCGAGGGCCGCGCGCTTTTCGCCGTGACGCGCCTCGACTTCGCTATCGCTGAGCCCGAGGATGCGCGCCGCCAGCCAGGCTGCATTCTTCGCCCCTGCCTCGCCGATGGCGACGGTTGCCACTGGAATCCCGGCGGGCATCTGCACAATCGAGTAAAGCGAGTCGACTCCACCGAGATGCTGCGTGGGCACTGGAACGCCGATCACAGGCAGGTCGGTCCAGGCGGCGACGACGCCTGGCAGGTGGGCGGCGCCACCGGCGGCGGCGATGACCACTTTGATGCCGCGCTCGCGGGCGGACACGGCCCATTCCATGACGCCGCGCGGGTTGCGGTGCGCTGAGCAGACCTTCACCTCGTGCGCGATACCAAGCTCCTCGAGCACTTTGACGCACGACTCCATCAAGGGCAGGTCGGACTTGGAGCCGAGGATGACGCCGACGACTGGCTTCAAATAACCGCCTCCTCAGCAATGTCCGAACGGAAGAAGGCCCCGTGGAATCGTACCTGCCGGGCCCCGGCCAGCGCCTTCTCACGGGCCTCCGCGACAGTGTCGCCCAGCGCCGCCGACGTCACGACCCGCCCTCCATCTGTCACGAGCCCCTTGCCCGGCTCGAACTTGGTGCCGGCGTGGAAGATGAGCGCGCCCCGCGGGATCTCGGCCAGGCCCCTGATCTGGAGGCCGAGCGTCATGGCAGCGTCATCAGGGTAATTCGCGGATGCGACCACGATGGCGACAGAGGCTTGCGGGCTCCATCGCAGGTCCGGGAGGTTCGCCAGCCCACCCTTCGATGACGCCAGCGCGAGAGCGACAAGGTCGCTCTCGAGACGCGGGAGCACGGCCTGGGCCTCGGGGTCCCCGAAGCGGGCGTTGAACTCGATAGCGCGGATGCCGGACCTGGTGAGCATCAGACCGGCATACAGGACTCCCCGAAACTCGTCGCCTGAGGCCGCCAGCTCACGCACCGCTGGGCGCAGCACGGTGTCGACCACCTCTTTCACGACCGCGTCATCGACAGCCAACGGCGGTGAATAGGCGCCCATGCCGCCGGTGTTCGGCCCCTTATCGCCGTCGTGTGCCCTCTTGAAGTCTCGAGCCGGGGCGAGGGCGACGACTTCGGTTCCGTCGGTCACTCCGAGCACCGACAGCTCAGGGCCTTCGAGCAGCTCTTCGACCACCACGGTGGATCCGCTGCGGCCGAACCGACCCTGCACCAACGAGGCGTCGATGGCCGCGCCGGCCTCGTCGACATTCGTGCACACGACGACTCCCTTGCCGCGGGCGAGGCCGTCGGCCTTGACCGCAACGCGTCCATCGCGCTGCGCCGCCCACGCCTTCGCGGGTTGCGGCTGCGTGAACACGTCGTATTCCGCCGTGGGAATCCCGGCACGAACCATCAGCCGCTTGGCGAACGACTTGCTCGACTCGATGCGCCCCGCGCCGCGATTCGGCCCGAAGACGTTGAAGCCGGCGCTGCGAAGGGCGTCCCCGACACCTGCGTCGACGGAAGCTTCGGGGCCGAGGATGACCAGGCCGAGACGCTCGCGCTTTGCGAAATCGACGATCCGGACCACGTCAGCTGCCCCGATGGGAATGTTTCGCGCCATGCCGCCGGTGCCACCGTTGCCGGGCGCGCAGTAGACGCGCTCGACGAGGTCGGACTGCACGCATTTCCACACCAGCGCATGCTCGCGAGCCCCGGAGCCGACGACGAGTACCTTCACGATTGCAG
>JALYYG010000097.1 GCA_030946685.1 Candidatus Dormiibacterota bacterium
TGGCGGAAGAGCAGGTCATCATTAGTCACGGCGGCACCTCCTCGTGGGCGTCAAGCACCCAAAGGATGGGCCGCCGCTTCTATCCCTGGGAAGCCCCCAGGTGTCTACAGATCTTGTGAGCCGTTCACTCTAGTCGCGACTCGCCGCGGGGTCCCCGGCCGGGGCCCTCCCTCCTCCCGCTGGTCCCTGCGCGCAAGCGGCGACCAGGAGGGGCCTTATTGAGTGCCCCACCAGCTCACCTGCTGCCGAATCTAGCGCTCGAACGCCAACCCGCCAACCTAGGTTGTTAAGCACGATGGGCTCAGATCTGGGGCGCGTGCCGCCGCGATCAGGATCGGGATCCCTAGGATCAGCCCGATGCAGGTCAGCGAGATCGCGATACCGGCGATGATCGCGGCCAAGCGAGCCCACCGGGCGCGAATGGCCACGCCCACCAGCGCCAACAACACGATGGCGAACAAGAGGACGATGGCCCCGAAGAACACGATGTCCCCGGAGCTGTTCGCGCCGCCCGCGACGCCCAGGACTCCAAACAACGTCAGGCCGCCAGTGAGAAAGCCGGCGATGCCGAGCACCAGGAGCAAGAAGATGCGAAGGCCTGGCGAGGGCGTCAGGGCAATCTGAAGCGAGCTGGGCACGGGTGGCGGCATCCAGTAGCCGGGCGCGAGCGCCGGAGTGATTTCGCTTCTGGGTCGCCACTCCGACCCATTCCACCACCACTGGCCGTCAGCCGACCACTGAGGCGGCGAGCTGGTTGGCGGTTGCATTCAGACCCCGGTTCCCGGTCGAAAATAGCGTCGGTCCCACCTGTGCAGGGGGCTGCGACCCCTGATTGATAACGCTTGTTGCCGCCGGCTCCTTATCAATTGGGGGTCCGGTTCAGGAATGCGCCGAACATCGGGGCCGTGAATGCGATACGGGCACGCTCAGGCCGGTAGACAAGTCCTTTCTGAATGAGCGCGCTAACAGTCGGCTGGATCTCGTTGTTGCGCTTGCCCGAGGCTTGCTGCATCTGCTCCATCGTCGCGCTCTCGCCAAACTTCGCGATGTCCCGCATCAGAAGGCGCTCATGCGGCGAGGCCCGAACATAGCGAGCTCTGAAGAAACCGGCGTCGAGTGTGGCCAGGATGCGCGGCCGGAGGCGGCGCAGGTCGGGCATGCCGACCGTCTCCCCCTGGGAACCCGTCCACAGAGCATCGCCGTAGACCTGGATGAAGAAGGGATAGCCCCCGCTGTCCGCCATCACAGCGTCGACCACCTCATCCGCGAACCGGCGTCCAAGCCTGACCGCCGGGTCGACGAAGGCCGCCCTGTCCTCCGGCGGCCGGAGGTTGCCGAGCTCCTGGGTCGCGAACATCCGCTCCGAGTAGCTCTTAGACCGAGACAGGTTGTCCACCACGGGTGGCAGGCCGCACAGCATGAGCATCATCGGCAGGCTCCGCTGCTGCACGGCTGACGTGGCGCTCAGCAGCGCGCTCAGCGTCAGCTCGCCAGGCCGCTCCCGGACCACGTGGAACTCGTCGTAGCGCAGCACCACACCCCTGTACTCGCTCTTGAGGCACAGCTCGCAGATGTGCGTCAGCGCCTCGCGCAGATCATCGTCGAGGCGGCGAGGGGGTTCACCTCGTCTCCTCTTCGTGTCGACGCTCACCTTGAATTCACCGTAGCTCACCGTCAGCGCACCCACCAGGTCGATCGCCGCCTGCAGCATCTGGCCCGCCTTGTCCCTCAGCCGAGTGGAAAGGCTCAGCCGCCGAAGCGCACGGTTGACGTCGGTCAAGACCGCATTCGCGAACGCAGCGGGCTCAGCGTCGCTCTCGGAGAACTCGCGATCGACCACGATCCATCCGGCGGACTCCGCCTCACCCTCTAAGCGGTTCAAGAGCACCGTCTTGCCAACACCGCGCAGGCCTGTGATGAGCAGATTGCGGGGATGCCGGGGGATGCGCAGAAAGCCGCGGACCGCCTCGATCTGCTCCTCGCGGTCGCCAAGGTACGGGGGGTCGATGCCGTTGCCAGGCCGGTACGGGGTCGGCGGCCATGCGGTTGCCATGTTGATAGCGAATGATAAAGCTCAGGGCTTATCATTGCCCGTCAGCCAGATTGAACCCGGCTGTGCGAACATTTGCTCGTTGTGGCGGGCTGGACGGTCGATCTAGGGCTCAACACTGCTGACCCGGCGACACTCGTTATCGATCTCAACTGCGCCTTTGCCTCGATCGAACAGCAGCATGATCCAACGCTCCGCGGCCGGCCGCTGGCCATCGCCGCGTATGCCACCGACGCCGCCACCATCGTGTCCTCGTCGAGAGAGGCCCGAGACCTTGGCATCAAGACCGGCATGCGTGTCTTCGAGGCCAAGGCGATCTTCCCGCGTGTCCTCGTGATGGAGCCAAATCCGCCGCGCTACCGCGCCGTGTCCGATCAGCTGGTCGACATCATGGAGAGGCACAGCCCCGACGTCCTTCGCATGTCGATCGACGAAGCGTCGATGAATCTGGCCGGGACTCCCGACCTGGTCAGGCTCGGTCCCGAGGGAGTTGGCCGGGCGATCAAGAGCACTCTCCGCGAAGAGGTCGGCGAGTGCGTCACCTGCTCCGTCGGGATCTCGACCTCGATCTGGATGGCCAAGCAGGCGTCCAATCTTGACAAGCGCGATGGGCTCCAGCGAATCGACCACACCAATCTCGTTTCGGTGTTCGAGCGCCTGCAGCTCACCGACCTGTCCGGCGTGGCCGAAGCCACCGCCGGTCGCCTGCGAAAGGCCGGGATTCGCACGGCGGTTGACTTCCTCTACGCAACGGCGGATCGACTCCGCCTGGCGGGAATGCGGGCCGACTTCGCCAACACCTGGCACCAGCGGCTTCGCGGCTTCGAAGCCGGCAGCTTCGAGAGCGCCGCCCGCAAGAGCTACAGCCACTCACACGTGCTCGCTCGCGCAACGAGCTCCCAGCCCGAGCTCGAGGAGCTCCTGATGCGCCTGTCGGATATGGTCGGGCGACGTTTGCGCGCCGCAGGCCGCCGCGGCAGCGTCGTCTCCATCGGCGTCGTATATCGCCCGGACCTTGATCGCTTCTCGAAGCAGTCGAAGCTGGCCGTACCCATCGCTACAGGAGACGAGATCTACAAGGCCGCGCTGAAGCTCATGGCAGCCCGCGACCCACGCCGCGCGGTGGGGACTTTAGGCGTCGGACTCGCCGGACTCAGCGACGCCGGCCCGGGACAGATGGATCTGTTCGCAGCCCCCTCCCCACCTCGCGATGCGCGTTTGGAAAGTGCAATGGACGCGATTCGAAATCGCTTTGGAGAGGATGCAGTTCAACGGGCCAGGCTCCTCGGTCGGGCCCCGGTGGTCCGCGACCGGATCGCCTTCGGAAATACGGGCCATCCCGATGAAAAGCGCCGGTCATAGACGTCTGATCGCCATTTAGACTCTAGGGTCGCCGTGCCCATTCTCCGCATACACACGGGCACTCGCGGCGAGACAAACATCGAGGTCTTCTTCGACCTCGTCTACGCGTTCGCGATCACGCAGCTGTCGCACTTCCTTCTCGACAAACCCACTGTCGAAGGGACGCTGCAATCCGTGCTGCTGCTTGCGATGGTCTGGCTCGGATGGTCGTACACGATGTGGCTGACCAACTGGCTCGATCCTGGGCTTTTGTCGGTGCGCGGGTTGCTCATCGCGCAGATGCTCGTGAGCCTGATCCTGTCCGCAGGCATTCCGGATGCCTTCGGCGATCGGGGCCTCGCTGTCGGCGCCGCCTATGCAGCGATGCACATCGGGGGGAGCCTGTTCGCAGTCGTCGTGCTGCGCGGGGAGACCCTCCAGAGAAACTTCGAGCGAGTCCTGGCCTGGTGCATCCTCAGCGGAGTGCTCGCGATCGCCGGCGGACTGCAGCACGGCGCGGCTCGCGAGCTCCTCTGGCTCCTCGCGGTCGGTGTAGACCTGGCGGGAGGCTTCGCGGGCTTCTACGTGCCCGGCCTTGGGCGCTCGACCACACGAGACTGGAACATCGAAGGCCGCCATGCGGCGGAGCGCTGCCGCTCATTCGTGCTCATCGCCCTCGGCGAGTCGATCGTCGTCATCGGTGCGACCCTTTCCGGCTTACCCAGCATCGGGATTCGCGAGCTGGCGGCGATGACCGTCGCGTTCGCCGCGTCGGTCGGCCTTTGGTGGGTCTATTTCGACAAAAACGCCGAAGCCGCCGAAAACGTGATGGCGACGTCCAAGGACCCCGGCAGGCTGGCTCGCTCCGCCTACCACACCATCCATCCAGTCATCATCGCCGGCATCATCGCCGTCGCCGCAGGCGACCGCGCGATCGTCGCCCAACCCGAGGCCAGCGCGGGAGCGGCGACAGCGCTCATCCTGGTCGGGGGATCGGCAATCTTTCTTGCCGGCCACGCCATGTTCAAGGTCGCCATCTGGCGCGTGCGGCCATGGTCGCGGATTGCCGCGATAACGTTTCTCGTGGTGTTCATCCCGTTTGCCACGCTCCTGCCGGACCTGCTGGTCGGCGCGATCGCGGCCGCAATCGTCCTGGCGGTGGGCATATCGGATCCCTTCCTCTCGAGGAGACGCGAGAGGGCGCCGCGCGTGCACCACGCACAACGCCCATCGACCGCGCGCTCCAAGAACCGCTGAGCTCCGCCCGTACTGCTTCGAAGGCTTCCCGCGGATCACCTGAGCACGAGCACGGAGGTCACGTTCGTCAATTGTTCCAGTCATTCGGGCCGCCCGGTCGGAGGCCAGGAACGTGGCCGCCTTTCCGTCGCAGCTCAGAAAAGGCTTTTAAGCGGCAGCTCAGCTGGTGATCGCGTCGCGGTGGAAGTGCGGGCGGAGTGCGGGATAGAGCTCGCGGAAACGCTGGTAGCCCTCAACGTAGGCCTCGCGCCAAGCCGGGTCGGGCTCGACCACATCGCGCACGCGCACGCATGCATCAACCGCCTGATGAACATCCGCGAAGGCGCCCCCGGCCACGCCGGCCAGCAGCGCCGCGCCGTAAGCCGAGCCCTCCTCGAGGACGGTCATCTCGAGCGGCAGGCCAAACGCCGACGCCACAACCGCCAACCACAGCCGGCTGCGGGCGCCGCCGCCCGAGACGCGGCCGGCGTCGGCCCTCACTCCCAGCGCGGAAAGCAGCTCGAGGGAGTCGCGGAGTCCGTAGGCGACTCCTTCCAGGATGGCGCGGACCAGAGCGCCTCGGTCATGCCGAAGAGAGAGGCCGACGAAAGCTCCGCGAGCTTCGGGGTCGGCGTGCGGCGTGCGCTCGCCCACGAGATAGGGTAGGAAGGTCAACCCCTCGCAGCCAGGCCCCCAGAGCGCTGCCTCGGCATCCAGCTCTGCGAATGAAACGCCACGCGCCAGCGCATCACGGAACCACTGCACGGAACCCGCCGCCGACAACATGACCCCCATCGCGTGCCAGCTGCCGGGCACCGCATGGCAGAACACGTGCACGCGCGCCTCGGGGTCAGCCGCGAAACCGGGCAGTGCGGCGAACACTACCCCTGACGTGCCGAGCACCACTGACAGCGGCCCCGGCCGGTCGACGCCCACCCCCAACGCTGCGGCCGCCTGGTCGCCGGCGCCTGCTGCCACCGGCACTCCGTCATGGGTCATTCCACTCACCTCTGGTGACTCCAGCACCGTTGGGAGCCACGAACGACTCAGCTCGAGCAGCTGGACCACCTCGTCGCTCCAGCGGCGGCGCTCGACGTCGAACAAAAGCGTGCCGGAGGCGTCGGTCACATCAATCGCGTGCTCGCCTGTGAGGCGAAGTCGGACGTAGTCCTTCGGCAGCAGCACGTGCGCGATGCTCGAGTAGACGCTCGGCTCGTGCCGCCGCAACCACAGGAGCTTTGGCGCAGTGAAGCCGGTTAGAGCCCGGTTGCCGGTCAACCGAATCAGCCGCTGAAGGCCGATACGCTGCTCGATCTCAGCGCACTCCGCACCCGTGCGTTGGTCGTTCCAAAGAATTGCGGGGCGCAACACACGATCGCGCTCGTCCAGGCACACCAGCCCATGCATCTGGCCTGAAAGTCCGATGCCGCGCACGTCGTGAATGCCGGCCGCGCTAATCGCCTCGAGGGTGGCTTGCGTCGCGCGCCACCAATCCTCCGGATCCTGCTCAGACCAGCCCTGCCGAGGAGTCGAGAGCGGGTAACCCTGTTCCGCTCTGGCGATGACTTCCCCTCTGGGTGAGATGGCGATCGTCTTGACACCGGTTGTCCCGACGTCCACGCCGACAAATGCCGTCACCGCAGACGCTATTGACCGCCGAGCGCCTTATAGACAATCTCGTACGCGCGGATGGCATCCTTTCGAGACTGCGCCTCGCGGAGCGCCGCGTCATCGATGCGCGCGGCGACCGAGTCGATGAAGCGCCATTGCAGCACGCTCCGCCGCACGGCACCAATCGCGTCCTCGGTGTATGGATACAGGTCGAAGCCCAACCGCTCGCCCTTGTCGCCGTAGCCTGCGCGGCGCAGCTCTACCGCCAACTCCAAAGTCTCCATGAAAGCGGTCGTGCCGACCATGTTGTCATCGTCGAATGTGCCCCAACCGCTGTTCGCGTGTTGATGACCCAGCAGGCCTTCGCCCGCCAGCATGGCCGCGTACTCGGCCAGGTTTTCGCCATTCATCAAAAGATGCTGCCAGTCCATGTTCACCTTCACGTTGTCCAGGCCCTGGGCCTGCAACTTGTGGATGACGTGCAGGGTCATCCCGATGTTTCGCATCAGGATCTTCATTGCCGGCTCAGAATTCTTGTGCTCCAGGAATAGCGTTATCCCATGGTCCTTACACCGCTGGGCTGCCTCGCCGATTCCCTCCACCAACCAGGCCCAGCTCTCTCGATAGGGCGACTGGAACGGATAGTTGTATCCCTCGATACCGGGCCAGATGATGAAATGCGCTCTCAACTGGCCGGCCATGTCAGCCGCGGCAAGCGTGCGACGCACGGCCTCCCGACGCACCGATGCGTCCGGTGAGCACAGCCCGCCTCGACCAAAGAGCGGGTCCAGGTGAAGCCCGGTCGCGACGCAGTAAATGCCATGCCCGCCGAGAGCAGCCTTGATCGCGTCGGCATTGCCCTCGTTGATCTCCTGCGGATAGTGGAATTCGTAGTCGTCGATGAGGTCGCCCAGTCCGGTGACCGCCCGCTTCACCTTGTCGACGATCGGCTCCGATGTCCATTGAGGCTGGTAGCCGACAGGAACGAACCGGGTGATCATCGGACCCAATGCCCAGATGCCGAGGCTCGTCTTCATCGTCACTTGAGATAGTCCCCCTCGATCCTTGTGAACTCGATCAGGTTGCCAACTGGGTCGCGGCAGAAGAACCGCGGCCGGTTCGGGATCGGCGTGTCGTCGAACGGCTCGAAGCCGGCTTCTTGAAGCCTGCGCCGCGTCTCCTCCAGGTCGTCGATATCGAGGCAAAAGTGGCGGCGCGATTCCAGATCGGCCGGGCTCGGATAGAAATGAAGCTCGAGGCGTTCCCCGGCGGCAAACCAGAGCAGCCCCATGCCGGCAAGCGTGGATGGGGTCGGGCGCTCGTCAAGTCCGAGCACCTCACCGTAGAATTGCCGCACGGAATCGTGTTTGCCGTCGGGGAACGGCGAGGACACGTGCTGCAGGCTGCGGAGCCTCACGAGTCAGTGCTCACGGTCAGGCCCCCTTGGAAAGCGGCTCGACGCCGAGGTAGCGCCGCTGCGCAGCTGGGTCGTTGATCAGCTCGTGTGCCGTCGTCTCGGCGGCGATTCGGCCGGCGATCATGACCAGCTGACGGTCGGCGAGCGCGGTGGCGACGCCGAGGTTCTGCTCGACCAGCAGCAGGCCCACGCCCTGTGCGGACAGCTTGTTGATGGTTTCGATCACGTTCTCGACAATGTTGGGGGCGAGGCCCTCCGAGGGCTCATCCAGGATCAACAGCTTCGGGTTGGTGAGGAGGGCCCGGCCGATCGCCAGCATCTGCTGCTCGCCGCCCGAGAGCTGGCC
Organism: Candidatus Dormiibacterota bacterium; assembly: GCA_030946685.1. Classification (GTDB taxonomy): domain Bacteria; phylum Chloroflexota; class Dormibacteria; order Dormibacterales; family Dormibacteraceae; genus Palsa-872. The sequence continues at coordinate 8,002 of JALYYG010000097.1, forward strand.
CGCACCGACGCCTTTTCGCTCGGCCAACCTTGGAAAAGTCTCGTAGATCCGTTTGGGCGTCCAGCTGCCGTGGCCGGGGACTATCCGCAGGTGCTCGTCCGTCGACAGCGAGGGAAACAGACGGCGACCCTGCGGCACGAAGCCGAGGCCCAACCGGGCAATCCGGTAGGACGGCTTGCCGACAAGCTCCTGGCCGTGGAAGCGGACGGAGCCTGACGTTGACCCCAGCATGCCCATGATCGCCTGGCACAGGGTGGACTTTCCCATGCCGTTACGCCCGATGATCGCGACAGGCTTGTCGTCGACTGTAAATGCGACATCCTGCAGGACATGGGCTCGCCCATAGAAGGCGTTGAGCCCTTTGATCTCCAGCACCGGCTCAGTCACTGTTGGAACCTCTTTCCTATGTAGAGCTCGTTGACGAGCTGGCTGTCACGGATCGTGGCTGGGCTGCCCTCGACGACTATGCGGCCGTTATGCATCATGGTCACCCATTGCGCGATCCGCAGCGCGACGTCCATGTCGTGCTCGATCAGGATGAGGGTGACGTTCGGATCCAGGGCGAGCAGCAGCTCCGTCAGCTTGTTTCGTTCGCCGGGTGAGAGACCCGCGGCCGGCTCGTCGAGCATCATGAGCTTTGGGGATGCCGCTTGCGCCATGCCGACCTCGAGCTGTCGCTGCTCGCCGTGTGACAGCTCACGCACCAGAGCCTTGAGTCGAAGCTCGAGCCCGACCGCCTCTGCCATTGCGCGCGCGTGCTCGCGCATCTGGCGCTCGCGCCGCGGCAGCCGCACCGGGAGCAGGTGGCCGCCCCTAACCCCCAGCACCGCGAGGTAAAGGTTGTCCTCGACCGAGAGCCCCAGCAGAAGCCTCGAGGTCTGAAAGGTTCGGGACAGACCGGAACGGGCGCGGAGGCGTGCAGGATCGCCCGTCACGTCGCGGCCGAAAAGCTCGATCTGGCCCTCACTGGGAGGGAACTCGCCGGAGATGACATTGAAGAGGGTGGTCTTACCGGCTCCGTTGGGGCCTAGGATGGCTCGTCGCTCGCCTGCCTTCACCGACAGGGTGACATCGGCGACCGCGCGCAGGCCGCCGAACCGCCGACCGACCCCCCTCAGGTGGAGGATCGGCGCGGCGGACTCGGTATTCGGAAGTGCGGCGTTCACACCGCATTCCTCAATTTGCGTTGTTGGTGATCAGGAGAAGTTTGCTGCCACCTCATGTCCAACCCAGGGCGGGGGTGTCTGCGCTTTGCACGCTGGGTCGGTCCGACTGGGCGCCGGCGTGGACGGGCTGAAGAAACCCCCGAACGTCTGGTCCACATGGGGGATCCGAAGGATTGTGTGGATGCCGGGGTCAGAGCTGCCTGCCGGCGGCGGCGTGATCTGGACGATCCAGTTGTCGAAAACCGCCTGCCGGTTGGAGTCGAGGCTGATCGGGCCGTATGGGCCGTCGACAGTGGTCGTGGCCAGCGCTGCCTGAAGCGCCTTCTGGTTGCCCGAGATGTCGCCGTTGACTTTCGTCAGGGCCAGCCCGAGCGCCGTCATGGCGCTCCAGTAGCCCAGGGTGAAGACGCTGGCGGCGTCCTTTTGCGTGGCCGGGTAGATCGCCAGCTCGTTCTTGTAGGCAGTCGCTTGGGCCGAGGTGTCATCGGCCGCGATCCCGCTGGCGGCGACGGCGCCCACCATCGGAGTTCCAATGGCGTGGAGCAGCTGGGGGTCGGGCCAGAAGGTGTTGCCCATGATGTGCGCGGTGTTGAGCTTCCCGTTGAGCTGCTGGTACTGCTTCAGGAATGTGATCAGGCCAGCCCCGCCCACTCCGACGAACAGGTTTTCATTCTTGGGGAGCTGGGCGATGAACGAGGAGTAGTCGGTCGTGCCCAGAGGGGGCCAGACGCGCTTGGTCACGTTTCCGCCGACCGCGCAGAACTCGGCGATGAAGCCGGCCAGCGACGTGTACGGAAAGGCGTAGTCGTCGCCAATCACTGCTGCGGTTTTCCAGTTGAGCTTGTTGTAGGCGTAGCTGCCGAGCCCGGCCGACCACTGCGCCCCGTCGGGGTTGAATCGGAAGAAGTTCGGGGCCTGGACCTTCAAGGTCGCGTCCTGGGCGCCCGAGATGCCGTTCAGGAACGTCTTGTTGGGCTGCGACGTCTTGGCGTAGTTGGCCACCGCGATCCCCTCGTCACCGGAGAGGGGGCCGATCATGATGTCGGCGCCAAGCTGTTCGACCAACCGCTTGGTCTCTTCGATCGCCTTGTTCGCGGTCGAGTCGGAGCAGCCGAAGCCGACGATGTTGATCTTTTTGCCGCCGATCACGGCGCCGGTCATGCCGTCCTTTGGCAACGACCCGGTTGCATGGCCACCGTAGTGGGCGGCGAGCACGGCGAGTGCACCGCCAAGGTCGTCGTTGAAGAACGACCCAAAGTCGCCCTGGCAGTCCGACAGGATGCCGATCTTGATCGTGTCCGACGCAGTGGGCGTCGTTGTGCCGCCGCCACACGCGGTAAGCGCCAGCACCGCGAGTCCGGCGACGGCGAGCAGCCGTCTGGGGCGGACGCTACGTTCTGTTCTCAGCAAATTCTCCTCCTTGAGAATGTGATCGGGTTGCCGGCGTGGGGCCCCTCTTCGCCCCGAATGGTGCCGATTCGGTACCAATCCTGCTCACTCGTGATGCATTCACCTCCTTGACTCGACGGTGGCAGGCGTGTCCACGTCGCCGTTGACAGCCTTCGCCGACGAGGTCCCCGACGCCACCAGCGGGCCAAGCTGGCGCTTCCTCATGGCCCATACGTTGTCCCAGATTCCCACCAGCCCGCCGGGAGACGCCAGGACGATCACCAGGAAGATAAGTCCAATGACAGTCTCGAAGCGCTCAGGCCCGAGCCAAACGCCCACATTCGGCATCCAGACTCGCGAGTAGTTGTCGATCGTGGCAAATACCAACGCTCCGATCCACGCCCCCTCCAACCGGTAAAGTCCCCCGATGACCGCGATCACCAGGATGTTGATGGTCTGCGCCACGTTGATACCGCCCGGTGAGATCTGGGCCGTGTACCACACCGACAGGATCCCAGCAATCGACGCGACGAACGCCCCTACGCCAAACGCCAGCGCGCGGTGCAGCGCTACGTTAAAGCCGAGAGCCTGCATTCGGGCCGGGTCGTCGCGAATCCCCTGAAGCGCCAGGCCAAATGGAGCGCGAGCGAGATAACGAATACCCAGGTAGACGAGCGCCGAGGCGAGCAGCGCAGTGTAGTAGAGAGGAAGAGGATCGCTGACCGAGTTGCCGATGAGCCCTGGAGGGGTCACGCTTCGAATGCCGCCATATCCCGAGAGCGTGGTCACCTGGGCGAAGAAATAGAAAACGATCACTGAGATCGCGAGCGTGATCATCAGGAAATAGATGCCGTAGCTGCGCGAGGCGATGGCGCCGCACAGCAACCCGAACGCGGTGCCGACGGCGATTCCCGCAGCCGTCGCCGCCACCGGGTCCCAGCCCAGATTCTTTCCGCCTGCGGCGTGAACCAGGTTCGCCATCGTGAAGCCGGCGACGGCGTAGATGCCAGTCTGTCCGAGCGAGATCATGCCGCCGTAGCTCGAAAGGAAGATGAGGCTCGCAGCTGCGATACCAAGCCATAGCGCCTTCGTGAGTATCTGGCTCAGGGTGAAGCTGTCGACGACCGAGGGCGCGCCGGCAAGAAAGAGTACCAACGCTCCCAAGGCGACCAGCTGCGGGATCCGGATGCGACTGCCCAGGAAGCCGGGGATACCAGGGGTGGAGGGACGCGCAGCGCTCAAGCCGGACGTCCAAACAGGCCCAGCGGCCGCACGGCGAGCATGGCGACGACAAGGATGAACGTGAGCAGGATGGCGTAGTTGGTCAGGTCGGTCGCTCCGAACCTGAGATACACATCTGCATAGGAGCTGACCAGTCCGAGGGCAAGTGAGCCGATGGCCGCGCCACCGAGGCTCCCCATGCCGCCAATGATCACCACGATCAACGAGTCCAGCAAGAACGCCGAGTCGTTGCCCGGCTGCACGGCGATCATGGTCCCTCCGAGAACCCCAGCGAGCCCCGCGAGCAGAGCGCCGATGAAAAACGCTCCGGCGAAGACGAGCTGGATGTTCACTCCCAGTGTCGAGACCATCGCCCGGTCATCGACGCCTGCGCGGATGATCATTCCGAACCGCGTCCGCTTGATCACTAGGAAGAGCAGGGCGCCGATCACGACCGCCGCACCGACCACGACCACGAGGCGGAAGAACCCATAGCGAACGCCGAAGATGCTCACGCTGTCGGGCCAAACGGCCGGCTGCTGGATGGACTCCGCGATCCCACCGAAGTGGGCCACCATCTGGTCCGCGAGGATGACCGAGATCGCGATTGTAATCAGCGCCTGACGGAGGTCTTGACCCTGGTTCCAGCGCAGGAACACCTGCTGCATGAGCACCCCGGCGATCCCGATCACGACGGTGGCGATCACTAACGGAACGATCCAGGACGTGAGGGTCGCCGGCGTGCCGCTCAGCAAGTTGCTGCTGACCCCATACCAATTGCCCTGGAGCGTGAATGCGATGTAGCCCGCGAGAAGGAAGAGCGACCCGTGCGCCATGTTGACCACGCGCATCAGACCGAAGATCAGGGTGAATCCAGCGGCAACGACAAAGAAGAGGGCGGCGAGCGTGATCCCGTTGAGGGTGACGATCCAGAACAGGCGGCTGTCCTGGGTCCCCTGATAAGCGATCCATACGACGACCGCAGCGCCAACCAGTCCGAGCATGATGCGGGGCACCATTCGCACACCGACTCGGCTCGACATGAGGCGTCAGGCCACCGAGATCGAGATGTGCCGGTGGACGGTCCCCACCAGTGTCGACAAGCCCCCCACTAACATTCTTGCTCCTTGTCGAGCTATCAAAACCTGTCAGGCGACGTTACATCCGCCTGACATACTCGTCAAGACCTCGCCGGCAGCGTGAAAGAAACTGAAGAGTTGGCTGAAGGTCTGCTAGTGTTGGCGCCGGCGGGCCCCGACGAGCAGGCCAGAGGCCAAGTGCGCCATTGGGAGGCGGGATGAGCGAGAAGACCGTAGTCCTCATCGGCACTCTAGACACCAAAGGCGCGGAATACCAATACCTTCGCGATCGCCTCACTCTGGCCGGCGTCAAAACTCTGCTCGTCGATGTCGGGACGCTGGAACCGCCGCTCGTTGAGCCCGACATCAGCCGTCAGGACGTCGCGGCCTCGGCCGGGGTGGACGTGGATGCATTGACCGCGGCGCGCGATCGCGGCCGCGCAGTCACTGTCATGGCGGATGCCGCTGCGATCGTCGTGAGCGGCCTGTACAAGGACGGTCGCTGCGATGGTGTGCTCGCTGCCGGAGGATCCGGCAACACCGCGATCGCAACGAAGGCGATGCGGGCGCTGCCCGTTGGCGTCCCCAAGCTGATGGTTTCGACCATGGCCGCCGGCGACACCCGCGACTACATCGGCGCCAGTGACATCGCCCTCATGGCGTCGGTGACCGATATAGCCGGGATCAACTCGATATCAGGTCGCATCCTCGCCAACGCCGCCGCCGCAATGGCGGGCATGGTCAACGCGCCGCCCGTCGAGCTGGGCAAGCAGCGAACGCTGATCGCCGCCACGATGTTCGGGGTCACCACCCCTTCGGTGACGGCGGCCCGCGAGGAGCTCGAACGCCGCGGATACGAAGTACTCACGTTCCACGCCACCGGCACGGGTGGCCGGGCGATGGAAGCGCTGGTCGAGTCGGGCTTCGTGACCGGCGTGCTCGACATCACCACCACGGAGCTGTGCGACGAGCTCGTGGGTGGAGTGCTTTCGGCTGGACCGGAGCGCCTCGAGATGGCGGGCCGCCTGGGTGTGCCGCAGGTCGTGTCAGTGGGCGCACTCGACATGGTGAACTTCGGGGCCCGTGATACGGTGCCGCCGCAGTTCGAGAAACGCAATCTGTACGTTCACAATCCGTCCGTGACGCTGATGCGGACAACACCGGCGGAATGCGCCGAGCTCGGCCGCCAGATCGCGCGGAAGCTGACCGCCGCCCAGGGGCCGGTGGCGCTCTTCATTCCCCTGCGTGGGGTCTCCGCGATCTCCGGTGCAGGCGGACCGTTCTTCGATGCGGCCGCCGACAAGGCGTTATTCGGTGCGCTGCGCGAAAACGTCGGCAAGAATGTAGAGATGCACGAGCTCGATGCCCACATCAACGATGCCGAGTTCGCACACGCCATGGCGGCCAGGCTCGATGAGCTGATGAAGGCCCAAAGATGAACGGCGACGAGGCCAGGCGCCGGCTGCACGCCACTCTCGAGGGGGGTGGTGTGCTCATCGGAGCCGGCGCGGGCACCGGGCTGTCCGCCAAGTGCGCAGAGGCGGGCGGCGCCGACCTCATCATCATCTACAACTCCGGGCGCTACCGCATGGCAGGCCGAGGCTCCTTGGCGGGGCTCCTGCCTTACGGTGACGCCAACGCGATCGTCATGGAGATGGGCAACGAGGTCCTGCCGGTGGTGGACCACACGCCGGTTCTGGCGGGCGTCTGCGGGACCGACCCGTTCCGGCTCATGGCCAACTTCTTGCGCGACGTCGAGGCGGCAGGCTTCGCCGGTGTGCAGAACTTCCCGACCGTCGGCCTCTTTGATGGAACCTTTCGCGCCAACCTCGAGGAGACCGGCATGGGATATGACCTCGAGGTCGAGATGATCCGGCTGGCCGCCGCCCGCGGACTGCTTACGGCTCCCTACATTTTCGATGTGGCGTCGGCGGAGGCCATGACACGCGCGGGTGCCGACGTGCTCGTTCCGCACATGGGTCTCACCACCAAGGGAGCCATCGGCGCCCGCACTTCGAGGACGCTGGACGACTGTGTACCGCTGATCCAGGCTATGCACGACGCGGCCGTGGCGATCAACCCGAAAGTGATGGTGCTCTGCCACGGAGGGCCGATCGCCGAGCCGGTTGACGCAGCCTACGTGCTCGACCGCACGCAGGGTGTGGTCGGCTTCTTCGGCGCATCCAGCATGGAGCGGCTGCCCACTGAGGTGGCGATCACCGAGAACATGCGCCGCTTCAAGGCACTTTCGCGAGGCACCCACACCCGATGAGCCCTGTGGCTCACATATGAAAGGAGGAGCTCATGCCTTCGAAGCTCGTTGACCCCAACAAGGTGGCGACCCAGACCTTTGATTGGGGCCTGATCAAGCCACTGGTCGCGAAAGCGAACACCCAAAACCCTGCGATGAGCATGCTGCACGTCGTCCTCCTGCCGGGCAAGGGACACGACCGCCACAACCATCCGGATGCGGACGAGATCCTGTACATCCTCGCCGGCCACGGGGATCAGATGGTGGACGACGGAAAGCCCTTCGCGGTCACAGCAGGTCAGGCTGTGTTCATCCCCACTGGAGCCTTTCACTCGACGATCAACACGGGCTGGGAGCCGTTGACCCTACTTGCCATCTACGGCCCTGCGGGAGCCGAAGAAGCGCTCAGGGGCCTGCCAGATTTCCGAGAGATCCCGCCAGGAGAGGTCGCCGGCCTGGTCCGCGCCTGAGTCGCGCTGCCTGCTAGCTGAGCAGGGCCCTGAGGAAGCGCAAGCCCTCTGTGGCGATGGCATCCTGCGTCGGTGCCAGCGGGCGCCAGATCGCGGCCGCGCGGGCGATCGCCTGGTTCTCGATTGTGAAGGACTCGATCACGATCGGGCCCTCGTAGCCGGCGCCGCGAAGAGCCGCGGCGATCTTCGGCCAAGGGACCTGGTCGCCGCCAGGGGCGCCGCGGTCGCAACCACACGCGTGGAAGTGGGCGATGTGCCGCCCGCAAGCCCGGATCGCGGCGCCCGGATCACGTTCTTCGATGTTCATATGGAATGTGTCGAGCAGGACGCCGAGGGCCGGTGAGCCCACCCTGTCGACCACCTCCATGACCTGCTCCGCGGTATTAATCAAGCTGGTCTCGAATCGGTTGAGCGGCTCGAGCGCAAGCGTCACCCCGCGCTCGCCCGCATAGTCGGCCAGTGGTTTCAGATTCTCGACCAGGCGGCCGATGACGGCAGCGCGTTCGGTCGAGTCCATCGCCCAGGTTTTGCCCACTGGCGAATAGATCGGCCCTGCGAGAGAGCGCGCGCCGACACGAGCAGCCATATCCGTCGCGCTGCGAACGTATTGCTGAGTCGACTGGATCACATCACGGTCGGGGCTCGTTAGGTCGCGCTCAGGCGACATGACGGCGCAGGTCGTCGCCATCAGGCCGTGCTCATCGAGCAACTCTCGCGCGTGCCCCGGGTCCCAATCCCCGGGGTCCTCGATTGGGAGCTCGATCACGTCGAATCCGAAACCGCGGACACGTGGCGCGAGAGAGGCCAGCCGCTCGCCGGTCAGTGGCGAAACCCAGATCCACGTGTTGGCTCCGATCGGGTTCAACGGTCGCGGTCGCGGCCTGGCGTGGGTCGGTAGATCGGGCCCCGAGCCATGACGGAGGCGATCAGGCCGTCCTGCTCGTAGTCGGGCGGTTGATCGGGCACGATGGGCACCGGCTGCTGCCCTGGATACCCGATTGCATTCCGGACGTCCGGGTTCAGGAAATAACCGCCCGCCACGACCTCGGACAGAACGCCAAAGCCCGCCGGATCGCCCAGGCGGAGCTGCTCCACCGCCGCCCCGGCGTCGGCACCCTGGACGCGGTCGAGCACCGATGCCAGCGGGGCCTCGAAGTCAGGTCGCAGCCGGAGCACCTCGTCGAGCCACCTTCCTGCCACGCCTGCCTCACTCGCCGAGGGCATTCCGTCGCCGTTGGGGATGAGCACGTCGGCAACCGCCGCCAAAACAGCGCGGCGGCCGGGATCCAGGGTGGTCGGCGTCGTGGTCACCGCCCCCCTCCCAGACCCTCCCCCCTGAACGAGGGGACTGAAATGCTGCTCATCAGGATGCCCGCACGCTGCGTCTCTCGGCGATGAGCTGATCCACGCCTCGCAGAGCGACCGCCGCGATCGTCGCCGTCGGATTCATGCCGGCAGAAGTCGGCCAGGTGCTGCCGTCGAAGATGTAGAGGTTCGGCACATCGTGAGCGCGGCCCCATTGGTCGACCACCGATCGCGACGGATCTGAACCCATCATCGCTGTCCCGAGCAGGTGCCAGCCAGTCGCCCTGATGAAGGGCGCGATCACTGTCTCGTAGGCTCCCGCCGCCTCGAGCGACTCCTTCGCGCGCTCTTGGTGGAATGCCATCAGCCGCCGAGAGTTCTCCGACATCCTGTACTGGATCCGCGCCGCCGGAATCCCCGAATCGTCAGTTTTCAAGGGATCCAGGACGACCCGGTTCGCCTCCTCAGGCAGGTCCTCGGCGATGATGCCCCACATCGCCGAGCGGCCAAGCCTCTTGCGCAGCTGGCTGTGGAAGCCTTGCCCCCAGATCGCGTTCTCCTCGCCCCATGGGTATGAATGCGTCATGGAGAGCGGGCCGCCGGTCGGTTGCAGTCCCCATTTGGCGCCGCGCGCGAAGCCACGCGATGCGTCGGTCTCATAGAACTCGAGCGAGTGGATGTGCTGACCCCAAGGCCCCTGCCACGAATCGAGACCTTCGTCGAACAGGCCGACGACGGTCCCGAACGGATGCATCATGAGCCGCTTGCCGACCAGTCCCGACGAGTTGGCCAGCCCGTCAGGATGGCTGTTGGTTGCCGACAGCAGAAGCAGCCGCGGAGTGCCGATGCCATTGCAGGCGAGGATGGTGACGCCAGCCCGCTGCTCATGCTCCTTGCCCTCGCGGTCTACGTACAGCGCCCCCTTCACAAGGCCCTTGGATCCCATCAGCAGGCGCTTCACCCTCGCCCCGGTCACCAAGGTCACTCCTCGCTCGACCGCGACCGGCCAGTACGTCCTGTCGACGCTCGCCTTCGCGCCTTCAGAGCATCCCCATAAACAGGTGGCACGCTGGGTGCACGGGTTGAGCCGGCCGTATCGGCGGGTCGCGATCGCGTTCGGTCCAGGCCACCAATGCCAGCCCAGGTCGTTATGCGCTTTGGCCACACGGCGGCCCATCCGACCCAGAGGGACCGGGAGCATCGGCGGACCATCGCCGGCGGGAAACGCGGTATCGCCGGCCAAACCGGAAACACCCCAGTCGTGCTCCGCCCGGACGTAGAAGGGCTCGAGGTCCTCGTATGTGAACGGCCAGTCGTCGGCGACGCCATCCAGCGACCGGACGCGGAAGTCTGACGGCATGTTGCGCTGCCAGTGGGCGGCAAACACGACTGTGCCCCCGCCGACTCCGTTCCACATTAATGCTGTGATGTCCGACTCCGAGTCGTCGACGGGGTAGTCCGCCGCCATCTGGCGCGCGTTCGGGTCCCAGCCCCAGTCACGCCCCGAGGTCAGTTCGAAGTCGGGAAACGGCGCCCGGGCCTTGGTGTAGTCAGGCCAACCGCCCTGCTCGAGACAGACCACGTCGAAGCCCTCTTCGGCCAGCCGCTTCGCGGCCACCGCGCCTGACGCTCCGGCGCCAACGATCAGGACATCGGGCACCCGTTCCATACCCATCTCAGCCGTTGGTCGCAACCTCCGTATGACGACGCTTCCCGGCACCGAGCGCGGCCTCCGTCGCCCTCGGGCCGAAGACCAGACCGAGTGCCAGACCCCCAACGTAGCGAACATCCTGGAGGCCGCCCGCGTCCGCGCCTGCGGCAAAGAGTCCGGGCACCGGAGCTCCGTCGCGATCAAGCACTCGACCGTCAGGGTCGACGGCCAACCCGCCGAACGTGAAGGTAACGGTCGGCTGCACTTCCAGCGCGTAGAAGGGCGGATCGACAAACGGCTCTGGCAGCACTACGCGAGGGACGGCCAGCGCGGACACATCACCTGATGCAGCTGCCGTGCATTGCTCGAGAGTCTCGACCAACGCACGCCGCGCCACACCCCAATCGACCACCACGTCGACCAGCTCTTCCATAGTTCGCGTGCTGGCGCATCTGCCGCCCACCGCCTCCGCAGCGGCGATCCGGTCGACCACCTGTCCGTGAGGGTACGGCGCTGTCGCCGCGAACGTCGCGCGGATGCGCTGATCGCACAGCAAGACGGCCCGCGATCCCGGTTGACGCAGCGTGGCCTGATTGGAGACCTCATCGCCGAGCGACTCGTCGGTGAACCTATGCCCGAGTCGGTTGACCAGGATGCAGTGGTTGGAGTAGTACTGCGTCAACACCAGGTATTGGTCTTCGCGGAGCTCCGCCATCGGGCTGGGCACCAGGTGGCCGTAAAAGCCGCCCAGGCACCGGCTCGCTGAAGCGCCGGCGTCGCGCCCCATCCGGAAGCCGTCGCCGACGCTCCCCCGGTTGGAGCGGACCAGCATGGCGTCCCCTCCCGGACCGATGAAGCTCGCCATCAGCTCCGAGTCGCCCTGGAATCCACCGGTGGCAAGGAGCACCGCATCGGCCGAGAGCTCACGCAGACCGTCCGGGGTGTCCACTGCCGCGCCGCACACCCTTCCGGTCTTGTCGGTCAGCAGCTTTCGCGCTGTCGACCGCACCAGGATCTGGCCGCGTGCGGACTCGATCTGAGTTTCCCACGCGGCCAGGAGGCCACCGATATCCACCCGCACTGCCGAGCCGAAGCCCATCTGGCCCTCCCAACGCTCGCTCACCGACACACCGGCCGAGCGCACCCGATCGACCGCGGGCCAGAACCCGTCGATCAAAGCCTGGCCGAGCGCCGCGTCGCCGCCAGGCACGACGCGTCGGAGCGTCTGGAAGTCAGGTGCAGTCCATACGATTCCGGCCGACATCGCCGCTGACCCTCCGCGGCGGATGCTCTTCTCCACCACCGTGACGTCGGCACCTGCCTGTGCCGCGGCAGCCGCAGCGGCCAGGCCGGCCATGCCCCCGCCGAGCACAAGCAGGTTCGGTGTCAACCCCGTCCACCCCCGAAAGGAAATGGTTTTCCGGAAATCGCCTGGCGCAAGCGGCCGCATCGTAGGCCTGGCTCGGAGGACTGTCAACAGCGGCGATTCAGCGTTCTTGACGGCCGAAACACTTCAGTTTCGTTGACAGGAAATGCAAGTACCCTTAGTCTGGCCTGGCGATTTGTGAAGGCTTCTGCGCTTAGTTTGGGGGTTAAGCGAAACATCCCGGAAGCTCGAACGTGAGAGTGTCGGCCGGTGCCACGTCCAAGCTCCTAGAGGATCTGCGCCAGGCGATGCCGGCCGGCACCGTGTCGACAGCTCCCGAGGTGCTCGACCGATACACGGCGGACACATACTGGAAGGCGCTTGCCGCTCGCGCAGCGGGCTCACCGCTGGGCAGACCCGACGTGGTCGCCAAGCCCCGCGGCGACGAAGAGGTTGCCGCGGTCGTGCGCGTCGCCAACCGCCACCAGGTGCCAGTGGTGCCGTGGGGCGGGGGTTCGGGGACCCAGGGCGCGTCCATCCCCACTCAGGGTGGGATTGTGATCGACCTCACCGGCATGGACCGAATCGTCGAGATCGACGAGCGTTCGCTGACGGTGACGGCGGAGGCGGGCATGAACGGCAAGCGGCTCGAGGCCGAGTTGAACCAGAGAGGCCTGATGCTGCCCCATTACCCAGCGTCGGCCGAGTGGGCGACCGTCGGCGGCTACGTGGCGGCCAGGGGCTCAGGGGTGCTTTCGACCCGCTATGGAAAGATCGAGGACCTGGTGATCTCCCTTCGCGTGGTCACGCCAACGGGCGAGATCGTGGACACCTTGCCAGTGCCCAGGCACGCGGTCGGTCCCGACATGGCGCCGCTGTTCATCGGCTCCGAGGGCAGCCTGGGGGTGATCACGCGTGTGCGTTTGCAGCTGGCGCCGCTGCCCGCCGCGCGTCACTTCGAGGTGGTGTCGTTTCAATCTGTCGAGGCCGGCATCGAGGCGGTCCGTAAGAGCCTGCAGAGCGGTTTGCGGCCCTCGGTTGTGCGGTTGTACGACGAGGTGGCCACCCGCATCACGCTCAGCCCGGTGGTGGGCAAAGAATTGCCAGGCGTGTGCACAGTGATCTGCTTCGAGGGCGATGCCGCGGTGGTCGCCGCCGAGCGCGAGTCGATGCTCAAGCTCATTCGCGCTCATCAGGGCGATGTGCTCGATGGCGGTCTCGGTGAGATCTGGTGGAACCACCGCTACGACTTCTATGCGCCTCCGCATGCGCCGGAGCTGCCTGCCGTCTGGGGCACGATCGATGTGGTCGCCACATACGCCCGGCTGCTGCACACCTACAACGCGCTGCAGGAAGCGGTTGCGAAACCGTACGCCGCGAGTGGGCTCAAGCTCAGGTCGCACCTGAGCCACTGGTATTCATGGGGCGCCATGATCTACGCGCGGTTCGTCCTGCCGGACGGCGGACCGGATGCGGTCACGCTGCACGACCGCATCTGGAAGGACGGCGTCACCGCCGCGCTCGGTGCCGGCGCAGTCATCAACGACCACCACGGCGTGGGCCTGAAGCTGGCACCCTACATGCCGGCCCAGCACGGCGCCGGCCTCGATGTGCTGCGGCGGATCAAGACAGCGCTCGATCCAAATGGAGTGATGAATCCCGGAAAGCTGGGGCTCTGAACTTGAATCTTGGTCCAGATGGAATGTTTGTACGGAGGGTGAGATGGCGCTGAAACTCGCGATGCACAACTGGATGCGGCCGGAGCCGATCGAGACAACGCTGGCGCGGCTGGCGCGCTTCGGCTACGACGGAATCGAGATCTCCGGCGAGCCGGCAACCTACGACGCCGGCGAGGTCAAGGAGCTGCTCGCGAAGCACAAGCTCAAGTGCTGGGGCTCCGTGACCCTGATGGTCAACGGCAGGGATCTGATCCACGAAGACCACTACGTCCGCCTCGGCTCCATTCAATACGCCAAGGATTGCCTCAGCCTGGCCTCGTCGTTGGGTGGAAAGATCGTGACGCTCATTCCCTCAACAGTGGGCAAGACCGCGCCGATGAGCTCGGTTGAGAACGAGTGGCGCTGGGCGGTCGACGGCATCAAGGAGTGCCAAGAGCACGCTGAAAAGGTCGGCGTGAAGATTGCCATCGAGCCCCTCAATCGCTTCGAGACGTACTTCATCAACCGCCACGACCAGGCGCTGGAGCTCGCTCACCAGGTCGGCGGCAACTGTGGCGTGTGCCTGGACTTCTTCCACATGAACATCGAGGAGGACGACTGGGCGAAAGCGCTCAAGACCACCGGCGATGCCGGCAAGCTCTACGACGTCCACGTCGCGGACAACAACCGCCTGCCTCCCGGTCAAGGCTCGATCGACTGGAAGCGCGCTGTTGAGGCAGTGCACGCGGCGGGCTACGGCGACTACCTGACTGTCGAGTTCGTAGTGAACGTGGATCGAACGCCACGCTCGACCCGCAAGGAGATCGGCGACGCGACGGAGGCAGAAGCTTCCGAAGGGCTGATCAAGTTCCTGCGCGACCACGGCACGGGCGCGGTACCTGAGCACTACTACGACCAGTACGTCAAAGAGTCCGCGGACCACCTGCGAAACAGCGAGAAACAGCTGCAGCCCGCCAAATCCTGACCGTAGGTTCCGGTGAGCGCCTCCGCGGTTCCGTGCATCGCGTTGATTGGGACTCTCGACACCAAGGGTGTCGAGATCGAGTACGTGCGGAACCGGATCCGTGCTCTGGGCGGGGAGCCGATCGTGATCGACTCAGGGATCCTTCGGGAAGCGTTGGGCTCGGTCGCGGATGTGACCAGAGAGCAGGTCGCCGAAGCGGCCGGCCATCGCCTCGACGACGTGCGCAATGCGAGCAGTCGGGGGCGAGCGATCGAGATGATGCGCGAAGGAGTGCGCGCCGTCTGCCTGCTGCTCCATGCGGAGGGCCGATTGCAGGGCGCGCTGTGCTTGGGCGGAGCAGAGGGCGCCTTGCTGGGAGCCTATGCAATGCACGCCCTTCCAATCGGAGTGCCGAAAGTCATCGTCTCGCCGAGCGCCTCAGGCCGCCGTGTGTTTGCTCCGTTCATGGGCTCCAGCGATGTGCTCGTGATGCATTCCGTGGTTGACATCCTTGGCTTGAACCCGATCGCCGTCTCGGTGTTTGACAACGCAGCTGCGGCCGTGGTTGGAATGGCCACCCACGCCGGCCGGCCGCCTACCGGCCTTGGCAGCCGCAGCGTGGGCGTCACGATGCTCGGTCAGACAACGCCAGGGGTCATGCATCTGCGTGACACACTCGAGCGAGCTGGCTGGGAGACTGTGATCTTCCACGCCAACGGCGTGGGCGGACCGGCGATGGAGGCGCTGGCAAGGCAGGGTGCCCTTGCCGGCGTCGTGGACTACACGCTCTCCGAGCTGGCCAACTCGCTCATGGACGGAATTCATGCGACCGGCCCTGACCGCCTCACCGTGGTCGGTGAGCTTGGGCTGCCGCAGGTGGTCGTGCCAGGCTGCGTGGATTTCTTCAACCAGGGCGCTCCAAACACTCTTCCAGAGAGATACCGCGGGAGGCGCAGCTACTATCACAACCCGGTGGCCACCCTCGTCCGGCTCGAGCCCGACGAGATGGCGGAGCTCGGTCGCATCGTCGCCCAACGCCTCAATGGCGCCCGCGGGCCCGTCTGCGTCGTCGCTCCGTCTCGCGGCTTCTCGCTCTCGGACACCGAGGGCAACGCGCTCTGGTACCCGGAAGCGGACGAGGCCTTCCTCGGCTCGCTGGAGGCGAGCCTGCGCCCTGAAATCCCGTTCGAACGCGTAGATGCGACCGTCAACGACCCTGCCTTTGCTGACGTGGTCGCAGAGCGGTACCTCACGATCACAAAGGAGCACGCCCATGTCTGACCCGCAATCGACGCGGCCTCGATCCCACAACCTGTTCGACCTCGCGCCCCCAGATTTGCGCTGGTTCCTGGAACACTCGGACATCGTCCTGGTGCCGATCGGCAGCCTCGAGCAACACGGCCCACATCTGCCACTGGGCACTGACACCATCACCGCCCTCGAGGTGGCGAGACGGGCTGCGGAGCTGGCGGATGTCCCATACGCACCGCCACTGTGGGCGGGCTATTCGCCGCAGCATCTGCGCGAGCCGGGGACCGGCACCGGAACCATCACTCTTCGCGCCGAGACGCTCAATGAAGTCCTGTACGACATCTCCCGCAGCCTGATCCATCACGGGTGGAACAAGCTCATCTTCGTCAATGGACACGGCTCGAACGTCAAGGTGATCGATCCCGTTCTGCGCCGCATTCGCTATGAGACCGGGGCCATGGTGGCGTTGTACAAGCCGTATGCCGAGCGGTACATGGGCATGCTCAAAGACGTGCTCGAGAACCCACCGGAGGAAACACCTGGTTGGCATGCCAGCGAGCTGGAGACGTCGCAGGTGATGGCGCACAACCAGTCCCTGGTTCACATGGACCGGGCGGTGGACACGCGTGCCCACGCTCCCGCCTGGCTGCCCAAGG
Source organism: Candidatus Dormiibacterota bacterium (assembly GCA_030946685.1). GTDB lineage: Bacteria > Chloroflexota > Dormibacteria > Dormibacterales > Dormibacteraceae > Palsa-872. Next base: position 24,429 of record JALYYG010000097.1, read on the forward strand.
GCTTCGGCAAGATGGACGGCGCGCCGGACGTCGAGTTCCGCGGCTATCAGTACTTCACGTTTCCAATGGATCACGGTGAGTTCACCGAGACCGGCGTCATCGGCAACCCATTTCGCGCCACCGCGGAGAAGGGCGACGAAGCGCTGAACCGATTCGCCCGGCACCTGGTCGATGCGATCGACGAGTTCCGACCGCTTCGCTTCGAGATCAAGAACCGGACGTTCGAGGATCGGGTCTGATCGAGGGTTTGAGGGTGAACGACCAAGCGCCACCAGAGCTGCGCCGAATTCAGATCCTGGCCCAGGTCCGCCGGAAAGGCGGTGCGTCGATCAGCGAGCTATCTCGCGAATACTCGGTCTCGCCCGTGACGGTTCACCGCGACCTCGAGGTGCTTGCGGCCGAGGGCCTGATCTCTCGGATCCGTGGCGGCGCACAAGCGCTGGACCGCGACACCCGCAGTGTGGAAACCGACTTCTCGCTACGGGTCCGCAAGAACCCTTCCGGAAAGCATCGGATCGCGACTCATGCCCTGAGCGAGATCTCTGATGGCTCGACCATCTTCATCGACCATTCGACCAGCTCCCTGGCCCTGGCCCGGCAGATAGAGCGCCATCCGCCGAAAGCGCTCACGCTCGTCACTAACTCGCCCGCCATCGCTTTCGAGCTCCACGAAAGCACCATCCACCTGGTCGTGACTCCAGGCGAGGTAGACCAGGTCATGCGCATCATCAGCGGCGGCTGGACCGAGGATTTCCTGAGCCGCCTCAACTTTGAGGTTGCGTTCGTCTCGGCAGCGGCGCTCAGCCTCGAACGGGGTCTGACCACGACGCGACAATCCCTGGCCGGCACCCTGAAGGCCGCCCGCGCGGTCTCCCAACGCACCGTGGCACTGATCGACTCCACCAAGGTCGACCGCGACTCGTTGCTCACGATTTTCACCGCCCAGGAGCCTGAGGAGATCATCACAGACGACGGTGTACCCCTCGAACGCATTGCGAGGTACCGTGCCGCCGGTGTCAACCTGGTCGTAGCTGATCCACAACTGATTCCCGTCGGATGAAAGCACCTTAGGAGGTGTGCGCATGGGACGCCCTGTAACCCTGTTCACCGGCCAGTGGGCCGACCTGCCTCTCGACACGCTGGCCGGAAAGGCGGCTGCCTGGGGCTTCGACGGCCTCGAGCTTGCATGCTGGGGCGATCACTTCGAAGTCGACAAGGCCCTCGCCGAACCAGCCTACGTCGAGGGCCGTTGGGAGATTCTCCGGCGCCACGGCCTCAACTGCTGGGCCATCTCGAACCACCTCGTAGGACAGGCCGTTTGCGACCGCATCGACAACCGCCATAAGGCGATTCTGCCACCGGACGTCTGGGGCGATGGCAATCCGGAAGGCGTGCGCAAACGAGCCGCCAAGAAGATGATGGATACTGCGCGCGCTGCAGCGAAGTTCGGCGTGAAGCTGGTCAATGGCTTCACAGGGTCCGCGACGTGGCACATGCTTTACTCGTTCCCGCCCAACGATTGGGCCGAGGTCGAAAGAGGCTACGTCGATTTCGCCGAACGGTGGAACCCGATCATCGATGTCTTCGACAAGGAGGGCGTCCGCTTTGGCCTCGAGGTCCATCCGACCGAGATCGCTTACGACTTCGTGACCACGCGGAAGGCGCTGGATGCGATTGGACGCCGGCCGGGATTCGGGATCAACTTCGACCCCAGCCACTTTGCGCACCAGTCCCTGGATTCGACAGCGTTCGTCGCCGAGTTCGCTGACCGCATCTATCACGTTCACGTGAAGGACTCGAAGAAGCTGCTGGACGGCCGCCGGTCGATCCTCGGCTCCCACATCGACTTTGGGGAGCCAGAGCGGGGCTGGACCTTCGTGTCGCCAGGTCACGGCGATGTGGACTTCGAGGCGCTTTTCCGCACCCTCAACCGGATCGGGTACCAGGGTCCGCTCTCCATCGAATGGGAGGACTCGGGCATGGACCGCGACTGGGGCGCGCCAGACGCGTTGGCTCTCGTGCGGCGAACCGACTTCTCCCCATCCAACCTGGCCTTCGACGCCGCCTTCAAGAAGGGGTAGGGCAATGAGCAAGCGGAAGCGATCAGTAGGTCCCATCCTGCCCGCGCCCTCGCGTCAGGTCGGCTTCGTGACCATGGGGGCGGCAGCCGGCACCAAGAAGATCAAGGAGATCGGCGTCGGCATGCTGGGCTACGCCTTCATGGGCAAGGCTCACTCGAACGCGTACCGGAAGATCTCGTACATGACGTGGCCGCCGCCACTGATGCCGAAGCTGGTGGCGATTTGCGGACGCAACGAGCCTGCGGTGGCAGAGGCGGCGCGGCGTTTTGGCTACGAAAGCTATACGACTGACTGGAAGCGGCTTGTCCGGGATGACCGCATCCAACTCTTCGACAACGGAGCGCCCAACAATCTGCACGCCGCGCCGACGATCGCCGCCGCGGAGGCCGGCAAGCATGTCGTGTGTGAGAAGCCCCTCGGCCGCACCGCGCAAGAGAGCTATGACATCTGGAAACGCGTCGAGAAGACTGGCGTGAAGCACATGTGCGGTTTCAACTACCGGTTCGTGCCCGCGGTTCGGCTTGCTCGCGAGATGCTCGAGGCAGGCGAGCTCGGCGAGATCTATCACTTCCGCGGCCGCTACCTGCAGGAATGGATCACCGACCCTGGCTTCGAGAAGGTCTGGAGGTTGGACCGTAAAGTCGCCGGCTCCGGCGCGCTGGGCGATCTGGGCGCTCATGTGATCGATATCGCCCGCTACCTGGTTGGCGAGATCTCCTCTGTGAGCGGCGCCACCAAGACGTTCATCAAGGACCGACCCGGCGGCAGCGTTGACGTGGATGACGCGGTTGAGGCGGTGGTCGAGTTCAAAGGCGGAGCGGTGGGCACGATCGAGGCCTCGCGCTTCTGCTTGGGCCGCAAGAACGGGATGACATTTGAGATCAACGGTTCTAAGGGATCGATCGGGTTCGACCTGGAGCGATTGAACGAGCTTCAGGTTCATCTGCCCGGATCGCGGCCCGGGGCCGACGCGCAAGGCTTCCGGACCGTGCTCGTGTCCGAGGCGACCCACCCCTTCTGGGGGTGGTGGTGGCCGCACGGCCACATGATCGGTTGGGAGCACGCGATGGTGCACCAGCTCCACCATCTCCTTACCTGCATCGCGAAGAACAAGCGCGTCGGGCCTCACGGAGCGACGTTCGAGGATGGCTACCGCGCGTCCGAGGTGTGCGATGCCATCCTGCGGTCAGCGAAGTCAGGCAGGCGTGAAGCAGTTGCTACGCGGGCCTAAGCGGAAGAACCAGCTCACGCCCCCGCGCGCAAAGCGGCGTTAAGGATCGGCCTTACTGATCGCACCCCTACCCCTCGCCCCTTAAAGGGAGAGGGTTTTACCAGTCACGGCCGGCAATCGATGAGGATCTTGAGGTGGTCCTCGGGATCCTCGACCAATGCCTTGAAGCCGCGATCCACTGCGCTTCGGAGCGGAATGCGGTCGGTTATCAGCGGCTCGAAGTCGACCTTGCGCGCGTTCAGGAGCTCGATCGCTGGTATGTAGTCGTCGTTCATCGCGTGCGACAGGGACGCGAGCAGCACCCGCTCGTCGAGGAGCATCGCAACGAGATCGATCTCGCGCGGCCGATCGTGGACGCCCAGAACGACGGTGGTCCCGCTCTTGGCGGTCGCGGACAGTGAATCGCTCAAACCCGCTGCGGTGCCCGTGCACTCGAATACCACCGGGACCCGTCTGCCGTCTGGGCCGGGCGGCGCCACCTCGAAACCCATTGTCTCGGCACGGCCCAACCTCCTTGTAGACGGGTCACGAAGGGTGATGGAGCGCGCACCCGCAGCCCGGGCGACCTGGGCTGCCATCAACCCGATGGTGCCCGCCCCGAACACATGCACGTCGACGCCCGCGACGGTGTCCGCGCGACGTACCGCCCGAACCGCGACGCCGAGCGACTCAGCCAGGGCGCCCGCTTCGTCCGGGAGTCCCGCCGGCAGCTCAGCACACATCGACGCCGGGACGTTCACCGCCTCTGCAAGGGCGCCATCCAACATCAACCCCATCACCGCCAGCTGCGGGCAGAGCTGCCTGTTCCCGGACAGACATGCGGCGCAATGGCCGCAGCCGACGCTGTTCTCGAGGCCAACCCGCGTGCCGGGCTCGATGCCGGATCCGGCTCCTGTCGCGACCACGACCCCGACGCCCTCGTGGCCCAGGACCAGGGGAGCTTGCGCGCCGGTCAGAGGGTGAGGCGCGGTCGGGATGACGACCGGCCCGTGCAGGTACTCGTCGATGTCGGTGCCGCAGATCCCGCAATACGTGATCCCCACCGTGACCCAGTCGGGTGGCGGGTTCGGCGGCGCCGGCCACTGCTGCACGCGGATGTCGTGCCTTCCGTGATAGACGGCCGCGAGCACGCCCAACTTGTAACACAGGCGATTGCAGGGCCGGATCCGGTGGGCCGGGATCCGCTCCTGTGCGGTTTACTTCCGAAACCAGGTCGCCCGGGCGAAAGCAACCTGGGTGCCCGACTCGCTGAAAAGAGCAGAGCCACAATGTTCCTTCTTAGCGTCGCCGCCAATCGGCCAGCCAATGACGATGTAACGTTCCCCCACCGCGACCGGCTGCGCGAGACGGGCTGTGAGCCGCCCAAGAAGGATGGTTCCGAGACCGCCGAACGCGAGAAGCGACCAGCCTCCGGGGCAGTCCAAGGCTGCCCAGATGAACTCGGGCCGAATCGTGCCCGTTTGTGGATCTACCAGGGTGACATCGGGCCTCCAGGTCCCCGCCACCAACTGGCGATCGGCCACCAGGCCTGGGAAGATCCGGAGTCCGTCGCGTGTGTGGCGCTCCGGCCCGCACACGAAACAGCCGGGGAACGGATGCTCCTTTTGCGCGAGTATCGGTGCCACCTGCTCGACCTCGAGGATGCTGGGCACCCCTGGAACGTCAAGGTCGAGCTCGCGCGGCACAGCTTCGGCGATGACGCCCTCATCGTCCTCCAGGCTGACGCTCCCATCAGGTCGGCGCGCGACATGGAGACTGGTGTCGAGCGGGGGCGGCCGCCTGAGCGTGACCTCGGCCCCGGCGTCGATCGATCTGGCGATGACACCGCACGCATAGCCACCATTGGCAGACGTCGGAGGACCTCTGAACCGGCGATCGAAAGTTATGACGTCGTTCTCGGCCATGCGCTTCTTGCTCGCCATCTTGCTACCAGGTCTCCGGCATGTCATCGATCAATCAGGGATGGTCGGTTTAGGCTTTGGCTGCTGTGAATTCGAACGCTGCTAGTCGTCGGTGATCGAAAGGAATCCGGAATGCGGAGAAGCGCCGGACGTTAGAGCTTCAGGAAGAAGACGGGGGCGGCGGCCGCGAGCCCGGCGACGGCCTGCAATACGAGTACGAGCAGCGCCTGCGTTGGAGCTCGCGGCAGCCACTTGACCGCGAAGAACGCGATGACCGGTATCTGTCCGGCCATCAGCAGCTGCCAGAGATGTGCCGCGGTCCCCTCGTCGGCCTCGCGGGCCACGCCGTAGAACGCAATGTGACCAAGGACCAGGGTGAGGGCGGCGCACGACATCGCCAGGGGGATCAGTGCGCTCGGTCGCCTCAGAGTTGAACACCGGTCACTGGAGATCAACCCAGAGAGTCGTAATCCGGCAGGTCGACCGCAATCAAGTGCGAGGTCTCCTCTGGTGGAGCGGAAAGGGCGGTTGCTTCCTCTTCGTATTGCTGATCACTCAGTGACCACCATGCAAGTGCCTCCCAGTCGCCGCGCCAGCTCATCCTGTGCCGCGCCAATGGCGACAGTGGGCCACTGGACGCAGTTGCCGAAGAACTGATGCGCCTGCTGCCACCCGAAACAAGACCTTCGGTCTGAAGCGTTTCGAAACGCAGTATCGGGTCGGACGATTAGGGCTTCTTAGCCCGGATGTATGCGCTTCCGACCTTGCCATCAACCCCAGGCATCGACTCGGTGGCGTGAACCTGAAGGTCGGGGTCCTGAAATCCTGCGGCTACCAACAACGCTCGGTAATCGTCGATCGGAATCGTTCCCGAGATGCAGCCTGCCCACGAGTCAAGGCTCTTCTTGACAGCCGGGTCGAGTGGATCCAGCTCGACCATGTCGGCCACCGCAAAGAGACCGCCAGGTCGCAGGACTCGAAAGGCCTCCTTTATCACCGCACCCTTGTCCTCGGCGAGGTTGATCACACAGTTCGAAATCACCACGTCGACAGAGGCGTCTGGAAGCGGCACGCTCTCAATGGTGCCTTTTAGAAAGGTGGCGTTTGAGACTCCAGATTTCTGTGCGTTGCTGTTAGCGAGCTCCAGCATCTCATCGGTCATGTCCACGCCGTATGCGTGACCGCCTGGCGCGACGCGCCGCGCGGAGAGGAGAACGTCGAGGCCTGCGCCCGACCCCAAGTCCAGCACGACCTGTCCTGGCGCCAGCTGAGCGAGCGCGGTTGGATTGCCGCAGCCCAGGCTGACCGCCTCGCTCAAGCCGATGTCCTTGAGCTCGTCAGGCGAGTACGAGCCGCTGCAGCCGCAGTCCGGTCCGTCGGCCTGACAGCAGCCTGCCTCCTCAATCGTTTGACCGGCGGGAATGACCTTCAGCTGCCTGGCCACACCCGAATATCTGGAACGAACTGCTTCTCGAACCTCGCTCATAGCTCCCTGCTCCTCTGATCGATGAACGTCGATGGGTGCATCCTAGCAGATCCATCGACGAATGTGGATGGATTGAGGTATGATCGTGGAGTCATGGCGGTGAAGGAGCTCCCGGTTGTGCGGCAGCGGGGCGTGTGCTGCGGACTACCCGAAGTGGACGCGACCTGGGCCGAAGGCACGGCTGGGCTGATGAAGGCCATGGCCGATCCGACTCGATTGACCATGGTCGCGTCGCTCTGGAAGTCGAAAACGCCGATCTGCATTTGCGACTTCACCGCCGGTCTTGGGCTGAGCCAGCCGACGATCTCCCACCACATGGCCAAGCTCAAGGATGTTGGCCTTGTCGACTCCGAGAAGCGCGGCATCTGGATTTACTACCGACTGCGCGCCGACCTCGCGCCGGCCACGCGAAAGCTTCTAGCACAGCTGATCGCCTAGCCCTGCTGCCACCAGGCGGCCAACCGGGGGCGGCGGCGCCAACGAAACCGCTGGATGCGCTTTGATGCGAGTTGGTTGATAAGCCCCCGCGCGTATATCGTTAAACGACGTTGTGTGGTGGCAAGACCTTCTTTGGGGCTTTTGGAATGGTCTTACGGCCTGGATTGTTCTTGTCGTCCACATTTTCGGCGGCTGGGCCCGATTTCCGCTTTACAACGTCGCCAGAGGCGGAAACTGGTATGACTTCGGGTTCTTGCTCGGCGCCGGGTCTCCCCTTCTAGGCGCCACCGGCGCGAGGTAGAGGAGCCGGCAGGACCCAACGGACCTGATTGACCTAAATCGACCGTTTAACCAGCAGTCGCCCCCGATGACCCGGCAGCCTCGGCAGCCGCTTTCAATCGGACAAGCGCGTCCTCTGGACCGCGCTTCAGCTCGCGGCCAAGGAGGAACTCGACCAGGCGACCCCGCCATCCAGGCGGGAGCTCGAACCCTCAATTGAAACTGACACGTGTTTCACGCTCCGAGAGCCGCAGCAGCGTGATGTGTTCGTGATTGACGATGCCCAGCGGAAGCCGGACGTCGATCCGAAGGCTGCGCGATGGAGCGACTTCGCCGATCCGGAACTCCACGCGCCAGCCAATTCCAAGTGCACGGGCCTGGAACTCAATCAGCTGGCCTTCCGCAGCCGATCCCGGCGGCTGGATGGCCACAACGCGAGCATCAGCCCACTCGTCGTAGCCCTCACGCGTTGTCAATAGGCGCCAGATCGTCGAAGTCGGAGCTTTGATGACTGCAATCGGGCAGACGGTAACTGCCATGTCGCAAAGCCTAACCATGAAACCGCCGTCGCCTCGAGACGCGATTACTCCCGCCGAGGGATCTGCTGCACCGACCAGGTGTTGCCGTCGGGGTCGCTGAAGTAGATAAACGTTCCCCAGGGATGCACCTCGACC
>JALYYG010000104.1 GCA_030946685.1 Candidatus Dormiibacterota bacterium
GGCCTCGCGAGAGGAAGGAAGGCCTTGGTCAGGAACGCTCGAGCAAGAGGAGAGTTTCCGGCCGGAGCTCGATGGGGAGGCCGCCCATCTTCTTGCGATCAGCCTCGCCCCGGCCCTTTTTCAGACGGCCCCACCCGGCCCGCCCGCGTCGGACGGGCACGGGTGCCGCCACCACCGCATCCAGCTTTCGCCTCAGCTGGAACTCCAGCAGCATGTCGAAGTCGTCCATCTGTGGCAGAAACGGCTCCCACAACTGGAGTACCCATATCCGTCGACGATTCTGTTGCGCGAGCCGGCTGGACGGGGTTGTCAGGCGCCGCCGGGCGTTCAGCATCGAGATCTGGTTTGCTCTTGCACCTTGGCCCAAGCGTCGGCGACTGCGCGAGGGTTCAGGCGGCGCGCTGGCTGGGCGGAACGGCTTGCCGGTTCCGGTCGACCACAGCTCGACTCGGATGAAACTGCAGCGAATCGCCCCTCGCGTCGCTCATGTCGTGCGCGAGCCTGACCATCTCCACGCGCCGGCGCCCAGGGCCAAGGACCTTGATGGCAAAGACGACGAACGGCCGCATGCTGACCATGTCGTTGGTGATCAGAAGCGCCCTCCTCGCGTCCATCTCCGACTAGAGAACGCGGGCGGGCCGTGGAGTACGCCGCGACGAGGCTTCAGAACCGAACGGTAGGTTGCAGATCACGCGACTGGCCGCATCGGCCCCCAATCCCCGAGCGCGCTCATCTGCCGGAGCAGGGTGCGCTTTCGACCCCAGAGACGCTCGATGAGCTCCATCCGAGAGGCGCCACCGCCGGCGCAGACCCGAAGCTGGACCATCGCATCCAGGGTCGACGGTGCCATCGATGCTTCGGGCGGCGCCGGTCGGGCCAGCTCGGACAGGATACGATCCACGCGCCGCAGCTCCAGGACGCTGGAGCCGCGCCGCTCGATGTGTTCCTGGCTCATTAACGTGTCTCCCGCACCCTGGCATTTCCCGGGAGTGCCACTGAAGCAACCGGTGGCGACCCCCCCACATACTCAAAACGCTGCGAGGATGAGGAGTACCGGGAATGTCGGCTTCGCCCATGACCAGCCGGACACAGAGTCGCATTGCAGGATCCCATAACGGCAACCCGTTGTTACAATCGCCAGGGGGAGTGCTACCAATGGAAACGGTGAGCCACCTGGAGGCCGGTTTCTGGGAGCAGTTCGAAACTTTCCAGTCGGTTTCCATCGACCTGGCCCGGCTCCGCGACCTGGACGATGTGGTCGACCGGGCCCTTGAGCTCGCGCTCGACCTGACCAGGTCATCCGTGGCGTTCATCGCCCTTGTCGACGAAAACGGCGCCAGGAAGCAGGTCTACTCGCGCGCCGCAAATCCATCTCAGGCGGTGCCAGACGATGAGATCGAGAGGATGTACGAGCGTGCCTCCAACGGTGCCAGCGCGGCGAATAGGATTCGACCCGCTGATCCCAACCTGGGCTCCTTTTGCGGCCAGGCCCTGCAGGCCGGCGGAACGACCATCGGGATGATCGGCGTCGCCAACGGGTCCGGATATTCAGCCCTCCAGCGCCGGGCCTTCTCCCTGTTCGCCAATCAGCTGGCCGCCGCGATCGAGATCGCGCGCCTGCACCAGCGACGCCAGGAGATGGTCGATGCCCTCATCAACCTTCGCCAAGACCTGGACCGCAGCGAGGCGCAGCGCCTTCTCAGTGAGGAACGCGCGAGGAGCACCGAGCGCCTGGAGAGAGCCCACGAGCTCGCGGTTGAAGCGCTGGTCGCCGTATCGGTTCACGCCCGCCTGGGCCACTCGCTCACCGACTTCTACCGGCGCCTCACCGGAACCGTCGCCCAGCTCGTCGGCGCGGACAAGGTCCTGTTCTGGCAGGTCAACGAAGACCGAACGCTGACCCCGATACCAGGCGCGCATGGAATCGACCAGGCTTTCCTGGCCCGGCTCTATCCGGCGCCGTGCTCGCCGGAAAGGAATGACCTGACGAGCCGCGTGGTCTACAAAGACTTCGTTTACCGCGCTTCTCGCGCCGATGCCGACCCCGAGTCCACCCGCGTGCTGGACACCCTGGGCGTCTCCACCGCAATCAGCGTGCCATGGCGCGCCGGGGACCATCGACTCGGCCTCGTAGCCGCGTACGAGTCGCGGCAGCCTGGGGGCTTCTCCAGGGAAGACACGTGGGTGCTTCACAAGGCGGGATTGGCAGCCGGCCTCGTGTGGCAGCTCAGGCAAGCGGAAACAGACCTTAAGAAAACCGTCGAGCGTCTTCAGAAGGTGGACTCGGCACGTCAGCTGCTGCTCAGGAACGCGTCCACAGCGGCTGACAAGATCCGCCGACGGTTGGCCACCGAGCTCCACGACGACGCCCTGCAGAAGCTAACTGCAGCTGAGCTGCACCTGCAGCGCGTCACCACAAGCCGGCTGGGTCCGATTGACGACGCTCAGAGCCTTCTCCAGCAAGCGGAGGAGGCCCTTCGCAGACTGCTGCAGGAGGTGCGTCCACCGGCGTTGGAGCTCCCCGGCGCATTCGAGGAGGCGATACGCGATCGGCTTTTGATGCTTCACTCGCTGACCGGGGTCGAAGCCGACGCGGAGCTCGACCTCCCGGATGAGATCCCCTACGAGCTCAAGTCTGTCGTCTTCAGGCAAGTGGCCGAAGCCATCACGAATGTCGAGAAGCACGCGGCAGCGACGCGAGTCGAGGTAATCGTGAAGGCGCAGGATGGCGGCATCCGCGGGGTGGTCACCGACAACGGTCGCGGATTCGTGGTCGCCGAACGCGACCACCTGCCGGGGCATGTCGGCCTCCTTTCACTCAACGAGCGCGCGCTCCTCGCCGGCGGGTGGTGCAAGATCTCGAGCGAGCCCGGAAACGGCAGCACGGTCGAGTTCTGGATCCCGACAACGGAGTGAGCGACACGCCGATCCGAGTGCTGATCGTCGAGGACCATCAGGTGGTCGCCGAGGGGCTCGGCGCTCTCCTGAACGACCAGCCGGACATGACGGTGGTCGGAAACGTCGGAACCGTTGGCGAGTCGATCGTTCTGGCCGCCGAGCTGAGCCCTGACGTGGCGATCCTCGACTTTCGCCTTACTGACGGCACTGGCGCTGACGCCGGTGCCGGAATCCGCCAGATCCGGCCCGAGACGAAGCTCATCTTCCTCACCCGGGAAGACAGCGACGCCGCACGCTTTGCCGCCCTGGAGTCAGGCGCCAGCGCGTTCATCCACAAATCCAGGGCGGCGTCAGAGGTCGTTGACGCCATCCGTGTCGTGGCGGGCGGAGGAACGCTGATAACTCCGCGCACGATCGCGGCCTTGCTCAACAAGCGCCGGTCTATGGACGCGCAGCTCGAAAGCCTGACCCCACGCGAGAAGGAGGTCCTGCGCTTGATGGCCGAGGGCGTCTCCAGTCGAGAGATCGCGAGCAGGTTGGGGATCAGCTACACGACGGTCCGAACGCACATCCGCAGCCTCGGCGCCAAGCTCGGCGTCCACTCCAAGCTGCAGGCGATCGTGAAGGCCAGGGAGCTCGCCCTCGTCGAGTGACTCAGGAGCCCGTGGCCCGGCGCCCGGCCGCCCCTCCTCGAGGTAGGAGCGTCAGGGCCGTCCGCTCGCGGACGGTCTCGTGTCGAGCGAGCCTCCTGCACCCCTTATCCTCATAAAGGTCCACATCGGCGCCTTGATAGACGGCCTGCCAGTCCTGGCCAGGCGTCCAGTCCGAGAGCCCGATGCTGACCTCGACCGGCCCGGAAGACTTCGCGGCGAGGCTCATCTCACGCACTGCTGACCTGAGGCGTGCCGCCACCTCACGGCCTCGATCGATGTCGGTCTCAGGCATCGCCACCGCGAACTCGTCTCCCCCAATGCGAGCGCACAGGTCGGAAGCGCGAACGACTCTCTGCAGCTGCCGAGCGACAAGCCGCAGCGCAGCATCGCCGGCGCGATGACCCTGGCGGTCGTTGATGCGCTTCAGGTTGTCGAGGTCGATCAGCATCATCGTCAAGCGGCGATCGTGGCGCTCTGCGAGCGCGACCTCGCGCTCCATCACCCTCTCGAATTCGCGACGATTCGCCAGGCCAGTCAGGTGATCGGTGCGAGCCTCGGTGGAGAACTGACGAGCGCGGTCAAGCACGATCGCCACCTGGTCGGCGACCGCGGCCATGAAGAGGAAGTCCGATGGCCCGAACACGCGCTGCAGCTGGGTGCCCACGGTCATGACCCCAACCGTTCGCCCATTCACACGAAGCTGCGCGCGAAGAGCAGTCCAAGCGCCGGCGACGACTCCGTCCACCCGTGACTCCGACCGTCCGTTGGCCGAAACCGTCGCCTTTGCCCGCGGACCGGCCTGGCTGCGGAACCCTTCGACCCGGTCCGGCTCGAGCCCGACCGCATAGATCAGCTTGTAGGAAGCTCGCGCGCGCAGCCATACGGCGCCGGCGTTGAGGCGGAGCGCGCCGAGGGATTCGATCAGCGCAACCTCGGCGCTCTCGACGAGGTCAAGGGAGCGCGCCATGGCAGTTACGATCGCTGCAAGCCCGTAAAGCTCGCTCTCCCTCGCCCGATGCTCAGCGTCGGCATGATCGAGGTAACCCTGGGCGAGGCAGGACGTGAGGCGCTCCACCACGTCTTCGAGCCGCCGCTGTGCCAGAGCGAAGATCTCGTCCCGGCGCCGGCTTCCCTCGAGCGGTCCCGCAATCAGCTCGATCGTGGCTCGCCGGTAGATCGACACCACGTCGATCAATGCGTCGAGCCGCACCCCTTGCGCGGCTCGGAGCCGCCCCTGGTCCCGAGCTCTCTGCTCGAAATGCGACCACGGCAGCTCGACGTCCGACCGCAGCGAGAGGAGCATGACGTCGATGAAGTTGACCGATGTTGCCAGCAAATCCTCGCCCGTCTGCTCGCTCAGGCGAAGTAGCTCTGGCGATCTCGCACGCACGACACCGAGCGCTTTCTTGCCACTCTCGGATGTGTCCGCGGCCAGGCCGATGGCCAGGGCGTTCAATACGTCCCCGGGATAGTCGGCGGTGAGCCCCGTGCCTGGATTCATCCATTTTGTTCAACGCCCCCGCAGCGTGCTGTTACTTGAATTTCGTTTGAATTCGAGGCTACTGCAATTGTGCGAGGTGAAATCCGCGCAACGGTACGGTGACTGCGGAGGGTGTCTTCAACGAGATTGAGGGCATTCACCCACGACGCCACTGAAAGGTGGCGACACCACCAGAAAGGGGTTACAAGCTCGCATGGCACAAACGACCTCGGAGTA
>JALYYG010000111.1 GCA_030946685.1 Candidatus Dormiibacterota bacterium
GGGCGCTTTGCGGCGGTCGAGCTGCATCGCGCCGGCGGAATCGCGCTGCTCACCAAGCGCTTGATCGAAGGTGGCTTCGTGGACGGCGACGCGCTGACTGTCACCGGCCGCTCGCTGGGCGAGGAGTGCGAGTCGGTGACCGAGACCGCGGGGCAGGAGGTTGTGGCGCCGCTGGCCCAGCCGCTTCGCCCGGAGGGCGGCCTTGTCGTCCTGCGCGGCAACCTTGGCCCTGACGGCGCCGTGGTCAAGGTGACGCAGCACACTCCCACCACGCATCGCGGGCCGGCGCGGGTGTTCAACCGCGAGGAGGACGCGCTCGCGGCGGTGTTTGCAGGCAGGATCAAGCCGGGCGACGTGGTGGTCATCCGTTACGAGGGGCCGCGCGGCGGTCCCGGCATGAGGGAGATGCTCCTGGTCACGGCCGCCATCGTTGGTGAGGGCCTGGGCGACTCGGTGGCGATGGTCACCGATGGCCGGTTCTCAGGGGCGACCCAGGGCTTGATGATCGGGCACGTGGCGCCGGAAGCGGCGGTCGGTGGGCCACTCGCGGCCTTGCAGGATGGCGACGTGATCAACATCGACGTCCCCACGCGCGCCCTCGCGGTGGAAGGCGTCGACATCGCGAAGCGATTGAATGGCTGGTCGCCGCCGGAACCGCACTACAGAAAAGGCGTCCTGGCAAGGTACGCCCTCCTGGTCGGCTCAGCCTCAGAGGGCGCAGTCCTCAAACCGTAGGAGTAGGCCGATCTGGCTGCGCCTATCATTCCGGCGACAAGGTAAGCGGTGATAACAAAAGCCGTCAGCCCGCTTATGGTCGGCCGCGAGGACGAGCTGACCCGGCTCGAGGACGCCCTCCTCGCCGCCTGCCGCGGTGATGGCTCGGTGATGATCGTGGCCGGCGAGGCGGGCGTGGGAAAGTCGCGACTGGCGAGCGAGCTCATCGCGCGAGCAAACAAGATCGGTGCCGCAGTGATGGAGGGGACCTGCTCCGAAGCCGAGCTGGCGCTGCCCTACCTGCCCTTCCTCGAAGCGATAGGTAACTACCTGCAGACTACGGATCTGAACCGGCTGCGTGAGCAGCTAGGCCCCCTTCTGGCGGCGGAGCTCGGCCGCCTCTTTCCAGCCCTTGGCGGGCACAACGAGCCGCCCAATGCCGCGGAGTCGAGCGAGTCCAGACTGCGCCTCTACGAGGCGGTGCTGGCCCTGCTCCGAATCACCTCCGAGGAGGGGGGACTCCTTCTGATCGTGGAGGACCTTCACTGGGCCGATGCCTCGACGCGCGAGCTGCTCGATTACGTGGCGCGCCGGCTCCGCAACAATCGGGTTCTGCTGCTCGCCACGTACCGGCTCGACGAGCTTCACCGCAAACATCCCCTGCTCCCGACCATCCAGGGTTGGCAGCGCTCCCGTCTGGCCGATATCGTGGAATTGCGTCCCCTAGCACCTGCCCAGGTGGCGCGGATGGTGAGCGTCATCCTCGACGAGACCGAGGTCGGGGACGAGTTTCGGGACTTCATCCATGCCCGCACCGAGGGCAATCCGTTCGTCCTCGAGGAGATGCTTAAAGCGGCGCTCGATCGGGGCGACATTTTTCATGAGGAGACCGACTGGCAGCGCAAGCCGCTGACCGAGTTCCGGATTCCACCCACGGTCCGCGACACCATCCTGCTGCGCGCCGAACGACTGCCCGCAGCCCAGCTCGACGTGCTGCGGACGGCGGCGATACTGGGGCGCTCCTTCGATGCGGCGATCCTTGCCGACGTTTCCGAGCGGACCCGAGCCGAGGTTGAGGAAGCGCTCGAAGC
Organism: Candidatus Dormiibacterota bacterium; assembly: GCA_030946685.1. Classification (GTDB taxonomy): domain Bacteria; phylum Chloroflexota; class Dormibacteria; order Dormibacterales; family Dormibacteraceae; genus Palsa-872. Next base: position 1,806 of record JALYYG010000111.1, read on the forward strand.
GTTCAGCACGCAGCAGCTGGTCGAGGTGGATCCGGCACGGCCGGGGCGCCACCGGTTCCGGCACGCCCTCACCCAGGAGGCGATTTACGACAGCCTGAGCGCCCTCAAGCGGGAGCGTTTCCACGCCGCCGCCGCCGACGCCCTGCTTCGCAGAGGCGCCCGGGCCATCGACGTGACGCACCATCTGTTCCTGGCCAACCGGGAACAGGAGGCGGTGCCGCTCTGCCTCCAGGCGGCGGACGAAGCTGAGGCGGAATACGCCTATCGGGAGGCCGCCGAGCTGCGCGTACGGGCCTTGCGGTACATAGCCGAGGGCGGCGGCGAGCTGGCAGGTCGGATCGGGGAGACCTATTTGACCGTGGGCGACGCCGCCACCGCTCAGGACTACCTGGAGTCGGCCGTCGATGCGCACCAGCGCACCGGGGAGGTCGCCCAGGCGGCGCACTGGCGATTGCTGCTCGGCAGGTGCCTCTGGGAGCAGGACCGGCATCGTGCCGGCGAAGAGCAGTTCGAGATGTCCCGGGCTGCGCTGGAGCCGCTCGGACCGAGCCGCGACCTGGCCTTTGCCTATATGCGGCTGGCGGCCATCAAAGCCGTCAACTATCTAGGGCGCGACTCGGAGCTCCTGGCCGATCGGGCCATCGCCCTCGCGGAGGAGGTCGGCGCGGACGACATCCGGATCTGGTCCTACAACTTCAAAGGCGTCTCAATGGAGTTCATGGGACACCCACGGGAGGGCCATGCATACCTCGAGCGCAGCTATCGGGAGGCGATGGAGCGGGGCTTCCATCAAATCGCCCAGAACGCGCTTTTCAACATGCAAGATGCGATGTTCGGCTTCGGCGAGGGGCGCGACATCGCTTCGCTTGTACCTCTGGCGCTCGCCCTTCCGCCCAGCTCCTGGAGAGATCGGGCGATTCCCTGGTTCGAAGGCATAGTCGCATATTCGGCCGGCGATCTTGAGCAGACGCTGAGCCATGCTCGAGAGTTGGTCGAGATCGGACGGCAGTCCGGGAATCGCTGGCTTGAAGATGCCAGCCTGTCGTGGGTCGCGGCGGCGCTCGTCGACATGGGCCGGCTGGAGGAGGCCCGCTCCGTCACCCGCGCGCCCGATCCCTCCGACAGCCTGCAGTTCGCATCGCAGTGGGCGGTGTCCTGGATCCAGCTCAAGCTGGAGATGGGCGAAATCGACGCCGCCGCTGACGCTGCCGCCGGGCTCGCGGAGAACCCTGAGCTCATCCTCTGGACCCACGACATTCTCGATCCGATCGTGCAGGGCCTCGTCGCGCGCGGCGCGAGCGAAGCCGCCCTCTCGTTGGAGGCGACCGCGGCGGCTCACCCGGAAGCTGCTGAAGATCCCTTCATCGCGCTGGCCCGGGCGCGCATAGCCCGTGCCGCGGGCGATCCAGCGCGGGCGGCAGCGCTGGCGGCCGGCGCGGTCAGGCATTTCGAGGAATGGAAATACCCGTTATTTGAGGCTCGCTCCCGACTTGTGCTGGCGGAGGCCCTCCTCGACGCCGGAGAGCGGTCTGCCGCGGAGGTCGAGCTGCGCCGGGCCCTGCAGCTTGCGCAGGCGACGGGCGCCGGCCTGATCGGAGGTCAGGCGCGCCGGCTGCTCGAGAGCCTGGGCATCGAGACTGTGGTCGGTCGGCCCGAACCGCTCGCGGCGCCCGTCACGCTCGGCGAAAAGCTGGTGACCGTTCTATTCGCCGACGTCCGCGGCTACACGGCGATGAGTGGCGACGCCCAGCCGTCGGAGCTGGTCGACCGCCTGGCCGCCTACCAGCGCTGGACGCGACAAGAGGTGGAACGGCACCGAGGCGTTGTCGACAAGTTCGCCGGCGACGCGGTGATGGCGACTTTCAACATCTCCGGCGCCGAGGTTGACCACACTCTCCACGCCCTGAAGGCGGCGATCGCGCTTCGCGACAAGGCTGCGATTGGCGGGCTGCCGGTTGGAATTGGGATCGCGACCGGCGCGGCGGTGGTCGGGCGGCTGGCGGAGGGATCGAACGTGTCGGTCGTCGGGCAGACGACCAACCTCGCCTCGAGGCTCCAGTCGGTGGCGAAGGCAGGGGAGATCTTGCTCAGCGAGGAGGCATTCCGGCGCGTTCGCGGATGGCTTGAGGAGCAGGGCTTGGAGCAGCCTCAGGAACTGGTCGAGCTGAAGGGTTTCGAAGCCGCCGTACCTGTCTACCGGCTAGGCGTCGCGGCGCGCTCCGGCTCGTAATTCAGACGGAGTTCACCGACCGCTGAGGTAGGCCCTAGCGCCGATACACGCGATGTTGCCAAAATATTAGCTCGCTGTCGCAACTATTTTCTGTTATAATGCAGTCACCGACGCTCCCCGGCTCCTTACAGCCCTTCGGGCAAGGGGCACACAGGAACGCCTGGCATGTAATGCCGGCCCGCACCCGAAGGGAGGGAGTTGATCATGTATCTACGCGTAACACGAGTTCAGAGTCCGCCCGACGCGATCGAGAAGGGCATCGCCTACTTCAAGGAGAAGGTCTTGCCAGCGGCCAAGGCGACACCTGGTAACGCCGGAGCAGTACTCCTGGTGGATCGTAAGACCGGCTCGGCTGTGGGAATCACAATCTGGGAAACCGCTCAGGCGTTGAGCGCCAGCGAGCAAATGGGCATTACCAGTCGCAGCGGGTCGGCTGCGGCGATGGGCGGGTCGATCGTAAACGTCGAGCGGTTCGAGCAGGTGATCCAGGAGCGGGCACAGCCGGCTAAGGCGGGCACCTTCGTCAGGCTCAACACTGTGGTGGGAGCCCCGGAGAAAATCGATAACGCGATCAAGTTCATTCAGAAGCAGGTGCTCCCGGAGTTGAAGGCTCAGAAGGGCTACCGTGGCCTGATCATGAATGTCGATCGGTTAACGGGCCGGAGCACCGTGTCGACCATTTGGGACACGCTGGCAGACCTCGAGTCGAGTGAGGCGAAGGCGAGTGGCCTGCGCCGCGACGCCGCGGAGGCGGCCGGGGCTACTGACGTCAAGGTCGAGATCTTCGAGGCGGCGTTCGCCGAGATCAAGCAGGCCGCGAGGGTCTAAGCCGCATGTGAGGGGTTGGCCGCCAACCTTCGATCGCT
>JALYYG010000142.1 GCA_030946685.1 Candidatus Dormiibacterota bacterium
TCCGCACGCGGCCTCGGCAAGCGCTTCGGCGAGTTGATCGCGGTCGACGCCATCGATTTCGATGTCGCTCGTGGCGAGGCTTTCGGCTTCCTGGGGCCGAACGGAGCCGGCAAGACCTCGACGATGCGCATGATCTCCTGCGTCTCGCCGGTGACCTCGGGCACCCTCACCGTTTTCGGCAAGGACCCGGAGGCGTTCGGTGCTGAGATCCGCGCGCGGCTCGGCGTCGTGCCGCAGGCCGACACCCTGGACCTCGAGCTGACGGTACGCGAGAACCTGATCATGTACGCCCGCTACTTCGATCTCCCATGGGCCGAGGGACGCAAGCGGGCCGACGAGCTTCTTCAGTTCGTCCAGCTCGAGGAACGCTCGAACGACAAGGTCGACGACTTGAGCGGGGGCATGAAACGCCGGCTGACCATCGCACGCGCGCTTATCAACCAGCCCGATCTGTTGCTTCTGGACGAGCCGACCACCGGGCTCGATCCGCAGGCGCGGCACCTGGTGTGGGACCGCCTCTACCGTCTCAAGCAGCGGGGCGTGACGCTGGTTCTGACCACCCACTACATGGACGAGGCCGAGCAGCTGTGCGACAGGCTCGTCGTCATGGACAAAGCGAAGATCGCGGCCGAGGGCAGCCCTCGCGAGCTGATCGCCAAGTACTCGACCAAGGAGGTCCTCGAGCTTCGCTTTGGGGTCGATCAGGAGCCAAACCTCGACGGTCGCCTCGAGGGCGTAGCCGAACGCATCGAACTTCTCCCCGACCGAGTGCTCGTGTACACATCCGATGGGGAGGAGGCGGCCGCCGCCGTGCACCGTCTTGGCCTGCGGCCTGAGAGCTCGCTCGTGCGCCGGGGCACGCTGGAGGACGTCTTTCTGCGCCTCACCGGCAGGAGCCTGATCGATTGATGCCCGCCACGGGTGCTCTGCGCGTGGTCGAGCACAACGCGCTTGTCTTCAGCCGGCTGTGGCGAGGCACGGTCACCGTGTCGTTCTTCACGCCGCTCTTCTTCCTCGCCTCGATGGGGCTCGGCCTTGGAACTCTTGTGAACCGGGGATCAGGAGGGGTGGGGGGTGTGCCTTACATCGACTACCTTGCGCCAGGCCTGCTGGCGGCGACGGCTATGCAGGCGGCCGCCTTCGAGTGCACGTACCCGATTCTCGGGAAGCTGATGTGGGACCGCATCTACGACGCGATGCTGGCGACCCCGCTGGCGGTTCGCGACCTGCTCGCCGGGGAGGTGGCCTGGGTGACGACGCGCCTTCTGATGGTGGCGTCCATCTTTTGGTGCGTGATGGCTTTGTTCGGCGTCGCCCACACGCCCGAGTCGCTTCTAGTGATCCCGGCCGCCGCGCTCGACGGCCTTGCGTTTGCGGCTCCGCTCTTGGCCTTCACCGCGACGCAGCGGACCGACAATGCATTCAGCTCGATTTTCCGTTTCGTCATCACTCCCCTTTATCTGTTGGGAGGAGCCTTCTTCCCGATCAGCAAACTGCCACTCGCGCTGCAAGCTGTGGCCTGGGTCAGCCCGCTCGCGCATGGGGTTGCGCTGTGCCGCGGGCTAGTGCTCGGGAATGTCGTCCCCGGGGAAGCCGTCCTGCATGTGACGGTCATGCTCGCCTACACGATCGCGGGGATGGCCCTTGCCCGGCCCCTTCTCACGAGGAGGCTGGTCAAGTGAGCGTCCGCACGCTCCGGTTCCCGACCCGATCGTTCCGAATGATCGAGCGCAATGCGATGGCGCTTCGCCACCACTGGATGATCCTTTTCTCCGGCTTCGTCGAGCCGGTTCTCTACCTGCTTGGAATCGGCTTCGGCATAGGTTCCTTGGTGCGGACGATACCTTTGGGCGGCGGCCGCACAGTCAGCTACGCGGTATTCGTTGCCCCCGCCCTCATGGCCGCATCGGCGATGAATGGCGCGATCTACGAGTCCACGTTCAACCTGTTCGGGAAGCTCCGGTACGCGAAAACGTTCGACGCCATCGTCTCGACGCCGGTCGGAATCGAGGATGCGACGCTGGGCGAGGTCATCTGGGCGATCGGGCGCGGCAGCCTGTACTCGATTGGCTTCGTCATCTTGATGATCGCGCTGGGCTTGGTGACCTCACCGTGGGCCATCCTTGCGGTCCCGGCGTCGATACTGGTCGGCTTTGCGTTTGCCGCAATGGGCGCTGCCGTGACGACATTCGTGCGTCAGTGGCAAGACCTGGACATTGTCCAGCTGGCCCTACAGCCCATGTTCCTTTTCTCGGCCACTTTCTTCCCGATCACCGTCTATCCGCCGGCGTTGCGCCTTGTGGTCGAATGGACGCCGCTATACCGAGGTATCGACCTCGTCCGCGGCCTGGCGACCGGTGGCGTCGGGCCGGCATTGTTGGGGGATGTCGCCTATCTGGTGGTGATGGGACTGATCGGGCTGGCGATCGCAACCTTGCGGCTGCGACGCCGCCTGCTCAAGTAAACGCCGCCGCGCCCCGAGGAGTGTTGTGCACGCCACGGAACTGCGCCAACATAAACGTCCGGATAGGTCATGGCCGCAGACATCCAGGGATTGATCCACAGGGCAGCCGCGGGGCCGGACATCACGATGGACGAGCTCCAGCTCGCCGCGCGGAACCATTCCATGCCGCTGGAGGCCCTCCGCTACGACGTCACGCCCGTCGGCATGCACTACCTCCTGATTCACTGGGACATTCCCCAGGTCGACGTGAGCACCTGGCGGCTGAACATCGGCGGCCGCGTCCGGAAGCAGCTGGCGCTTGCACTTGACGATCTGAAGGCTCTGCCCAGGGTCAGCGCCCAGGTGACACTCGAATGTGCCGGCAACGGCCGGGCCTACTTCGCCCCACGTGCGATCAGCCAACCGTGGCTCCTCGAGGCGGTCGGCAATGCAGAGTGGACCGGGACGCCCCTCCGAGCACTGCTCGAAGCAGCCGGGGCGCTCGCCGATGCCGTCGAGGTCGTGTTCACCGGCCTCGATCGAGGCGTGCAGGGAGGTATCGAGCAGCATTACGAGCGCAGCCTGAGCTTGTCCGAGGCGAGTCGTGACGACGTTTTCGTCGCGTACGAGATGAACGGCCAGCCCCTGACCCCGCAGCACGGGTTTCCGCTGCGCCTCGTCATCCCGGGCTGGTATGGCATGGCACACGTCAAGTGGCTCCGCTCGATCACGCTCAGCGATCGTCCGTTTCGTGGGTACCAGCAGCAGCCCGCGTATCACATGGCCAGCTCAGATGACGATCCCGGCACGCCGGTCACGCGCATCCTGCCGCGGTCGCTGATGGTTCCTCCGGGTATTCCGGATTTCATATCTCGCATCCGCAACCTCAGCCCCGGCGCCTGCATGTTGCAGGGACGTGC
>JALYYG010000250.1 GCA_030946685.1 Candidatus Dormiibacterota bacterium
CGTGATCCGGGGCGCCGATGCGGCCTGGGTGGTATTGCCGTTGGCACCCGCAACCGGCGTCGGGGGTACGGAGCCGCCCAACCCGCACGCGGCCAGAGTCGCACACAGTCCTAGCGCAGCGGCGGCCAGTATTGGCCAATGGTATTGTCGAGCCCCGCTGTGGCCGCGCCGAGGTGGCGGAACTGGCAGACGCGTCGGTCTCAAAAACCGATGTCCGCAAGGACGTTCGGGTTCGACTCCCGATCTCGGCACCAAGTTGGCAGGGTCATCTCTCATAGAAGGCGATCAGTCTGGCAGGGGCTCCGACATGGCTGCTCTGTTATGGATTCTGTTACGCCCTTGACCCCACGCTGAGCGGCGGGTAACTGTTAGGTTTGGCAGCCTTGATTGCAGAGGTCTCACGTCCAGGCGGTGAGACCGCCGATGGCGTTCAGCGCGATTACGCGGTTCTCAAGCGTCGCATCCAGGAGGCTGGGTTGCTGGAGAAGCGGCCCGCGTTCTATGCATTCAGCATCACGACCAACCTCGCCCTGTTCTTCGGCTGTCTCGCCGTCCTGTTCGTAGTCAAGCAGGTGTGGGCCCAAGCCCTGACTGCGGTCTTCCTGGGCATCATCTCGGGCCAGCTCGGTTTCCAGCTGCACGATTCCGGTCATCGCCAGATGTTCGCGGCGAACTGGAAGAATGCGCTTGTAGGGCTGGTCACAGCCGATGCCCTCTTGGGGATGAGCTACGGCTGGTGGGTGCAGAAGCACAATCGCCATCACGGCAACCCGAACGACGTCGACCTCGACCCAGATATCGACGTCGGCGCGATCGCATACACGCACGAGCAGGCCATTGCCCGCCGCGGTCCGGGTCGGCTCTTGGCCATGTACCAGGTGTACTTCTTCTTTCCGCTGACGACGTTCCTGGCCTGGAGCATGCACGTGGTCGGCGCTACCTATCTCATCAAAGAGGATTCACGATATCGTCGCCTCGAATTCGGCCTCCTTGCGGCCCACGCGGCGATCTACCTCGGCGCAATGCTGTTCTTCCTCGGTCCGTGGTCAGCGCTCATGGTGGTGCTGATCCACAAGGCGGTAGGTGGAGCGTATCTCGCGTCGGTCTTCGCGCCCAACCACAAAGGCATGCCGCAGACCGACAGCTCGAGCCGGCTTGACTTCGTGCGCACGCAGGTGCTGACAGCTCGCAATATCTACGGCCATCCGATAACGGATTTCTGGTACGGCGCCCTCAACTACCAGATCGAGCACCACCTCTTTCCGGGCATGCCGCGCATCAATGTGAAGCGCGCCCAGCCGATCGTGAAACAGTTCTGCGCGGAGCGTGGGATTGCATACCACGAGACCACGTTCTTGCAGTCCTACCGCGAGCTGCTCGGATTCTTGAACGAAGTCGGCGAACCACTGCGAGCGGCAAAGGCGCAATAGGGCCGGGCGATGAGCCCGCACCGTTTTCCTCCCACTCGCTGGGGACGGACGCGCGACAGCGCGGGTGGGGAGCGTCACGTATAGTCCTGCTGCGGGCACAGTGTCCGTCTACTCCATCCGTCTAATCAGTTCTGCCTTATGACGCTCACGAATCTCCGACACGACATTCGCAACGTGGCGATCATCGCTCACGTCGACCACGGGAAGACGACGCTGGTGGACGCCCTGCTGAAGCAGAGCCACACATTCAGGGAGAACCAGGACGTGGGCACGCTGATCATGGATTCGAACGACCTCGAGCGCGAGAAGGGCATCACGATCCTCGCCAAAAACACTTCCGTCCGGCATGGGGAGGTGACCATCAACATCATCGACACCCCAGGACATGCGGATTTCGGCGGTGAGGTGGAGCGCGTCCTCAACATGGCCGATGGCTGTCTCCTGCTCGTCGATGCCGCCGAGGGGCCGATGCCGCAGACGCGGTTCGTCCTGCGCAAGGCTTTCGAGGTGGGCCTGCGGATCATCGTGGTCATCAACAAGGTCGATCGCAAGAACGCCAACCCGAAGGCTGCCCTGGACAAGGTGCATGACCTGTTCCTGGAGCTCGCCGAGGATGCCGACCAGCTGGAGGCGCCGGTGATCTATGCCGTGGCCAAGGAAGGCCGCGCCGGCCCGGACGCGGACAACCTGACGCCTGACCTCGAGCCGCTGTTCAAGACGATCATCGAGCACATCCCGCCACCGGTCATCGAGCCGGGAGGCTTTCAGATGCTCGTCGCCAATCGGGCATACGACGACTACACGGGGCCGATGGCCATCGGGCGCATCTCCCGGGGCAGCATCGCTCCGGGCGATGCCGTGTCGGTGCTCACCGCCGCCGGGGAGGCTCGGCGCGCCAAGGTGGTTCAGGCGCTCGTTTATCGGGGCCTGGACCGCGTAGCGGTACCGACGGCGACCGCCGGCGACATAGTTGTGCTCACAGGATTGGACGAGGTTGCAATCGGCGACACGCTTGCGGACCCGGAGTCGCCCGATCCGCTTCCGCGCATAGAGATCGACGAGCCGACAGTCAGGATGACGTTCAGCGTCAACACGTCGCCGTTTACCGGTCGCGAGGGCAAGTTTTCGACCACAAGGCAGCTGCGTGCGCGGCTGTACAAGGAGCTCGATATCAACCTCGGGCTGCATGTCGAAGACACCGAGGCAGCCGAGCGTTTCCTGGTGAGTGGCCGCGGGGAGCTGCATCTGGCGGTGCTCATCGAGACCATGCGCAGAGAGGGCTACGAGTTCGAGGTCTCGCGCCCGGAGGCCATCGTCAAGAAGATCAACGGCCAGCGGATGGAACCTGTCGAGAGACTTACCGTCGATGTCCGCGAAGAGCATCTGGGCGCGGTTACGGAGGCACTGGGCAAGAGGCGCGGCGAGATGATCGAGATCAGCTACGACTCCAAGGGTGGCGTTCGACTCGAATACCTGATCCCGACGCGCGGCCTCATCGGTTTCCGCAACAGCTTCTTGACGCTGACCGCGGGCACCGGCCTCATGGGCTCCATCGGAATCGGCTATCGGCCCTGGGCGGGCGACTTCAGGGAGCAGCGCAACGGCGCGCTCACGGCATCGTCAGCGGGCACGACCCTTGCATTTGGTTTGTCCGGAGCACAGGAGCGCGGTACGACGTTTATCGAGGCGGGGGAGGCGGTGTACGAGGGGATGATCGTCGGCATTCAGAAGCGGCCAGGCGACATCCGGGTCAACGTCTGCAGGGAGAAGAAGCAGTCCAACATCCGGTCGTCGACCTCCGACATCTCGGTGAGGCTGACCCCAGCCTCGAAGCTGAGCCTGGAACAGTCTCTGGACTTCCTGTCCGACGACGAGCTGCTCGAGGTGACCCCGAAGCACTTGCGCCTTCGCAAACGCCACCTGACCGAGGTAGATCAGTCGCGGGCCCGCCGTACGTCGGCGGCTCCCCGCCCGGAGCGGATTGGATCGGGCCACGGGGCCGGCTAGACCCCACGGATTGACCGCCGGCTGTCTGGGGTATACTCATATCGCCGGCACAGTGCAGGCGCTCACCGCAGGCTCCGTTTCTCGAACAGGCCCGCCGAGTTGAGTTGGCCCTAGTTCGAGAGATAGGAGATGGAAATGCCTACAGGCACCATCAAGAAACTGGTCGCGGA
>JALYYG010000165.1 GCA_030946685.1 Candidatus Dormiibacterota bacterium
TTCGAAGAGGTCGCCATCAAGCTCGAGATAGTCAGCCCGGCAAGCGCGGAGCAGGTTCAGCGGTTGACTGCGCACGCGGAGCGCGCCTGCCACGCGGCCCAGAGCCTGCGGCATGCGATTCCAGTCACGCTCGAAACCACACTGAATGGAGCCAAGCTGGCCGGCTGAGCGCGGGGGCCACCTGAACGGCGTCAAGTTGGCGAGGTTCCCATGCCTTTCAAGGGGCCTTAAACCGTTCCGTCGGAGGGAGACAACCGTTGCGCCGAGGTGTAAACCTCGCTTATGGGGCGAAACAGCTGCCGTCGGGCGTCAGGGGAGACAGGCTCAGGCTTTCACTCTTGACCGCTGCTCCCAGAACGCCAGTCGTCCTCAGAGCAGATGGCCGTCAGCGCGTGCCCCCTCGGATTGTCAGGTCTTCGCTCACCACCCTTCCTACAGGCCGACCCGGGTCGGCGACCGGCGACGGTAAGCCCACGGCGGATCCGGGCGCAGGCCGGTCGCTCTCTACGCCGCTCGGGCTCAGGACCCAATCGGCGGCCCTGTTTGTAGTCCTCGCCCTGGTCGTTTCAGGCGTGCTGGGGACTACAGTCCTCGCGTACCAGGCCTCCAACCAGGTCCGCGCGGAGCAGGACGCGCTGCAGACCTGGCACTACGCATCGGCGCGCATTGATGCCGCCGCTCAGTCACTCATCACTGACGTCTTCCTCTGGAACAACTCCGCCGCTGCCAAGGACGCCCCGGGGGCTCATCAAGGCCAACAGCAAATCGCAGCCGATAGTTCCACCATCACCTCACTTGTCGCCGAGATCTCCACTCTCCGGCTTCCCGCCGACGCCACGGATATCAGGACCACGCACAGTCAGGCGGCTCTCGCCGTCGTCAGCTATGCGGCCAATTTCATAGCCGCCGGACCTCACTCGGATGCCGACCTACAGGCCCTAGGTGCCGCTGAGCGTGACGTATGGCGCAAAGCGAGCGGACCGGTTGATCTCTTCATCAACTCTGAAATCCAGGACAACCAGGCGGTCGAAAACGGTCGCGTGAGCTACGTATTCAATGTGCTGATCGCTGGAGGCCTGGTGTTTCTGATAGCTCTGCTGCTCCTAGGGTTTCTTCAATTCCGACTGACCCTAAGTCCCATAGCGCGCTTGGCTGCAATTGCAGGCACCCTGGCAGCGGGAAGGCAGGCCACCATCAACACCACCAACCGGAGGGACGAGATCGGCCAGCTGACCGGGGCGCTGGCGGCCTGGCAGGAGACGCTGGGGGGTGCCCTGGCGCACCTTCGTGGCGAAGTCGCTGACTCCGCCGCTACGCTGTCGGTGGCCGCCCAGGAGCTTGCGTCGGTGACCCTTGAGCAGACAACCGCGGCCACTGCAACCTCTGCCAGCATGGAGATCTTCGTTCAAAGCTCTGCGTTGATCGCCGACACGGTCGATCGCGTTGCGATCAAGGCAGACCAGACGCGCCAGAGCCTGGAGCTCGCGCAAATCGACCTTGGCGCATCGGGGGATCGCACGATCGCGCTCGCCTCGCGCGTGAACGAGGTCGAAGGCGTCCTCAAGGTCATCAACGGCATTGCAGATCAGACCAATCTCCTTGCCCTGAATGCCGCCATCGAGGCCGCCCGCGCGGGCGATGCCGGCCTCGGCTTCGCAGTCGTCGCAGACGAGGTTCGGCGCCTGGCCGAGCGGACGAAGGCTGCTGCAGGCGACATCGCGAAGCTGGTCCAGGGCGCACAGGCCCAGAGCACCGATACAGTCCTTGCGCTGGAAAAGGGCGTCAAGCAGATGGAGCGAGGGCTGGTGATGATGAAGGAGATGGCTGCCCTGAGCACCCAGGTGCAGCTGTCCACTCAGCAGCAGCGATCGGCCACCGCCCAGGTGATGGAGGCGATCGAGCACATTGCTGAGGGAAGTCGATCGGTTGCCACCACGGCGCAAGACATGGCCGCCGCCGCCGCAAGCCAGGGCCAGCTGGCTTCGGATCTTGCCGGATCCGATCGCACCCCGAGCCAGGAAGTCGAGTCGGAGACGTTCCAGCGGCTTCGCCGGCCGGCCTGAGCGCAAAGGCCTCCTCTCAGCTGGATTGACAGATGCGCTCTCATGTGCAACTCTTCGGTTGCACATGAATGAGGCGGTGTTCGTCGCTCTTGCGGATCCGACCCGTCGCCTGCTGCTCGAACGCTTGGCGATGGGCCCGACGACCGCGACAGGGCTGTCGGTCAGGTTCCCGCTCACCCGCCAGGCCATCGTGAAACACCTTGGCACGCTCGCGCACGCGGGGATGGTTGCAAAGGAGCGTCACGGACGTGAAGTCCGCTATAGCCTGGAGAGCGCGCCATTCGATGAGGCGACCGCGTGGCTTACGACTCTCTCCGCACGTTGGGAGCAGCGTTTGCTGCGGCTCAAGCGTTACGTCGAGGAACAACCATGAGCGAACCTGGTCCCGAGATCCGGCACAGCGTTTTCATCCGCGCGCCGCGCGAGAAGGTGTGGGCCGCGTTCACGACACCGCAAGGTCTCGACGGGTGGTGGGGGACCCGCGGCAGCGAGATCGACCTCCGACCGGGTGGAAAGCTCACGCTCCGCTGGCGCAATTGGGGAGCCGAAAGGGACATCAATGCCGATCGGGATTGCGTCGTGCTCGAGGTGATTCCGCCCAGGCGTTTCGCTTACCAATGGGGCGAGACGGCCGACGCTATGACCACCGTCGAGTTCGAGCTCGAGGAGCGTGACGGAGGCACGTTGCTGCGCCTGCGAGAGCATGGTTTCGCGCCCACGGCGAAGGGTCGAAAGTCCTTTGAGGGGAACTCCCTCGGCTGGGGCGAGGTCTCGACCCTGGTGAAGTTCTACGTCGAGCATGGCGTCCGCTACTGGCCAGAGGGTAACCACACAAAGAGGAGTTCGGCATGACGACAACCAAGGAAGAGAAAGCGCTGAACGAAGTCCGCTTTCCGGGCGAGTCGGACGATTACCGCAAGAAGCGCGATGAGCTCCTGAAGGCGGAGATCGGCCTGAGACGGCAGATCGAGGCCGTAGCAGCGCAGCGGCGAAAGCTGCCGCTCGGGGGCGTGGTGCCGCGCGAGTACACATTCGAGGAGTGGGACGCCGTCAAAAACGCAGCCCACCCTGTCCGGCTCGCGGATCTGTTCGAGGACGGCATGGACACGTTGTTCCTCTACAGCTTCATGTTCGTCCCGGGCAAGAAGGGCCTGCCGCTCGAGGAGGGCTGCCCGTCATGCACATCGATCATCGATGCGATCGATGGCGCGGCGCCACACATCTCGCAGCAGATCAATTTTGCGGTGGTCGCCAAGGCGCCCATCGAGCAGTTCCGCGCCCACGGGAAGACACGTGGCTGGCGCCACGCGCGGCTGCTGTCCTCCGCCAACAACACCTATAACCACGATTACCTGGCCGAGGGCTCGGACGGCAGCCAGAATCCGATCGCAACGGTCTTCGCCCGACGCGACGGGAAGATCCACCACTTCTGGAGCAGCGAGCTGATGATGGCTCCGAGCGACCCGGGCCAGGACATGCGGCACGTCGATTTCATGTGGCCGCTGTGGTCGGTGCTCGACACCGGCCCCGACGGCCGAGACCCAGAGTGGCGCCCCGAGCTCGACTACTCGGCGAGGGCCTAAACGAACAGGCAGAGCAGCTCGTAGACGATGTTCGCCGCGGCGATCGCAGTGACCTCGGCATGGTCGTAGGCCGGCGCCACCTCGACCATGTCGGCGCCGGCGAGCTGGATGCCGGCGAGGCCTCGGATCACGGCGATCGCCTCCCGGCTGCTCCAGCCGCCCGCCTCCGGGGTGCCGGTACCGGGCGCGAAGGCCGGGTCGAGAATGTCGATGTCGAAGGAGAGGTAGACGTGGGCATGACCGACCAATTCACGAATCTCGGTCGCGATCGCCGCCGCGCCGCGATCGTCAATCGCCCTTCCATCGATCATCCGAAAGCCCAGCCTGGCATCCGCTGGCAGGTCCTCGCGAGAGAACTGCGGCCCGCGGGTTCCGATGTGGACCGACCTTTCGAGGTCGAGCAGACCCTCCTCGGCGGCCCGACGGAATGGAGTCCCATGCGTGTAGCGCGCGCTGCCGAAATAGGTGTTCCACGTGTCCAGGTGCGCGTCGAAGTGAACCAGGGCCAAGGGCCCGAAACGAACGGCTGCCGCCCGCAATAGAGCCAGGGCGATCGTATGGTCGCCGCCCAGCGCGACCAGGTGAGAGGCCCGCTCGGCGATGGCCTTCGCGGTCTGCTCGATCTCTTGGAGCGCCTGCTCGATTCCGAACGGAGTACAGGCGACGTCGCCGGCATCGGCTACCTGACGCGCAAACGGCTCGGCTTCGGTCCACGCATTGAAAGGACGGAGCATCTTCGATCCGGCCCTGATCGCCGCGGGCCCGAAGCGGGCTCCAGGCCGGTACGTCACACCGCTGTCGAACGGGACGCCGACGATCGCGACCTCGGCTTTTCGGACGGAGTCGAGGGTGGGGAGCCGGGCGAAGGTGGCGGGGCCCGCGAACCGCGGCACCTGGAGCGGGTCGACAGGCCCGACCACGTCCTCGTCACGCCCGCCCATGGGCGGGAGTCTAAGGCCTGATGCTTGACGGGCTAGACTGCAACGCGGAGAGTTCTAGGCAGAACTGAACGTGACGGGAAGGATGGAGCGATGAAGGGGAAGTTGACTACTCAGAAGGTGATGGCTGTGCTTGGAGTTGTCGCGCTGCTGGCTGCGGCTTGCGGTGGCCGTACAGCGGGGTCGTCGGGCGGCGGCGGGCAGCTCGCGACCACGACCAAACCCGGCACCAAGCCGGTGGACAAGGTCGTGTGGGCCGTCTACCGAGACGTGAACTCTCTCGATCCGATCTTCGCGTTTGACTACCCCGAGAACACGACGGACTCGCTCCTGTACGAGTCGCTGCTGCGGCAGGCACCTGACGGCTCGCTAGGACCCGGACTCGCAACGCTGACGTATACGGACCCGACGACGTTGGTCTTCACGCTCAAGCCCGGCGTGACGTTCTGGGACGGCAGCCCGCTCACCACAGATGACGTCATCTACAGCCTCAACCGCAACACCGACGCGAAGCTCGCCGGTTTCTACCCCGCGATATTCAGCCGCGTCCAGTCGATCATGGCCACTGGCGCGAATGAGGTGACGATCAAGCTCAAGCAGCCGGACTACTGGTTCCAGAGCGAGATGGCGTCGATCCCCGGGATGATCATTGAGAAGAAGTTTGCGCAAGCGCAGGGGAGCAAATACGGCACCCCGCCCGGCAGCATCATGGGCACCGGGTCATACAAGTTCCAGTCGTGGCAGCCCGGGGTCGCTGTGATCATGGTCCGCAACGACAGCTACTGGAACCCCGCGGTCAAGCCTCTGGTGCGGGAGATCGACATCAAGGGCGTCCCGAAGGATGACGTCCTGACGTCGGCATTGCTGACGGGGGGCATCAACGGGGTCTTCGCGCAGTCGCTCACCACGCTCGACCAGCTCAAAGCCAGCAAGGCGGTGACGGTGACTCAGGGTCCGGGCTGGTACACGGATGCGTTCATCGTCAGCGACCTCAAAGGTCCACTTGGTGACGTGCGTGTACGCCAGGCGCTATCGCTGGCGCTCGACCGTAAGGGCCTCATCCAAGCCATTTACCACGGGACCGCCGTCCTACCGCGCTGGATCTCCAACCCAGGCACTTTCGGATACGGCAAGAGCGTCTTCGATGCCGCGTACAACTCTGCTCCGGAAATGACCCAGGACCTCGCCAAAGCCAAGCAGCTCATCATTGATGCCGGCGCGACCGGCAAGACGTTCACGATCGGAATGTCGCAAGATCTTGTCGGCATCAATACCGAATCCACCGCCCTGAAAGCGGCGGCAGAAGCCATCGGGATGAAGGCGAAGCTGCATTCGGTCTCGCCAGACAACTTCATCAACTTCTTCATCGACCCCAAGGCGCGGGTTGGTGTCGACGGTTTCTTCACCCTGAACTACGGCGACTACGCGGGCCCGGAGGCACTGCTCGCGACGTTCCTCCTGCCGGACGGGTCGCAGAACTTTGATGGCTACGGTGTCCAGGGGACCGACGCGCACGCTGCCGATCATGTGCAAGCGTTCACCATGATGGACGACGCACGCAGCACAGCCGATCCGAACGCGCGGGCTCAAAAGGTGGTCGACGTCGAGAAGTTCATCGCCACCGACCTTCCGTGGATCCCGGTGCTCGAGCCCTTGGTACCCGTCGTGACGAGCGCCAACCTCAGCGGGAGCTACTCATCGTTCGCGTACATGTTCTCCCCGTGGGCGGACAAGTTGGGTGGGACCTAGGCCGACGGCGTGCGCCTCAGGTACTTCGTTCGCCGGCTGGCGATGCTCATCGTCAGCCTGCTGGTGGCGAGCTTTGTAATCTTCGCTGCCATCTACCTGGCGCCGGGAAACCCGATCGCGGCGCTCTCTGGCGGCCGTTCGATCCCGCCGGACAGCCTGCGCGTGCTCGAGGCTCGCTACCACCTGGACCAACCCTTCCTGGTCCAGTACTGGTACTGGTTGATCAACGCGCTGCATGGCAACCTGGGGATCTCCATCACGCTTCGCGAGAATGTCTCGGATCTGATCGCGTCCAGGATCTCGACCACGGCCGGCCTGGTGCTGTACTCCTCGATCTTGATCATCGCGCTCGGGGTCGGCCTGGGAATCGTGTCGGGTCTCAGGCCTGGTCTCCTCGACACCAGTGTGTTGGTGATAACCGCGATCTCGGCCTCGCTCCCGGCGTTCGTCGCTGCGATTGTGCTGATCCTGGTGTTCGCCGTGCAGCTCCAATGGTTTCCCTCGATCGGCAATGGCGTAGGGTTCCTCGACCAGGTCAAGCATTTGACGCTGCCGGCTTTTGCGCTCGCTGTCTCCTCCCTGGCGATCGTCGCGAGGGTGACCCGGTCCGCGATTCGTGAGGAGGCAAGGCGCGAGCATGTTCAGACAGCGGTCAGCCGCGGCATTCCCACAGCGCTCCTGATCTGGCGTCACGTGCTGCGCAACGCCGCCATCCCCATCACCACGATCTCGGGCATCACGATCGCGTCGTTGATCGCCGTGGCGGCCGTGGTCGAGGTCGTCTTCGGTCTCGCCGGGCTAGGTGCTTACCTGGTGCTGTCCGCGCAGTCGAAAGACCTCGCCGTGGTCCAGGGCATTTCGCTACTTCTGGTTACGGCGTTCGTCGCGGTCAACGTGCTCGTCGATGTTCTCTACGTCGTGCTGGACCCCCGCGTGTCTTTGGGAAGCAGGCAATGAGCGTCGGCGCCGGCCTGGCCACGGGCGCGTGGCGTCGCTACCGGGCCGGCAGACAGCGCCGCGTCAGCCCTCTCCTCATCGCCTCAGCCGCTGTGATCGTCGCGGCAACCTTCGTTGCCATCGCAGGACCGCTGCTCGCGCCGTACAACCCGGACCTGCCCAATCTATCCCAGTACTTCGTAGGGTCGACGCCAGACCATCTGTTGGGATACGACGCGCAGGGGCGCGACGTGCTCTCCCGGCTGCTCGCTGGCGCTCGCACCTCGATGATCGGACCTCTCGGCGTCACCCTGATCTGCATGACGCTCGGCGCGCTGCTCGCGGTCACCGCCGCGTGGCGGGGCGGCGCCTACGACGCCGTTATCTCTTCCGGTCTCGACATAGTCTTCGCGTTCCCAGGGATCCTGCTCGCGGTGCTGGCCTCCGCCGTGTTCGGTGCCGGCCTGGTGGCGCCGGTCCTTGCGCTTTCCGTCGCCTACACGCCGTATGTGGCTCGGGTGCTTCGCGGGGCTGCCCTGCGGGAGCGCGCCCAGCCCTACATCGCCGCTCTCGAGGTGCAGGGCGCCTCGGCAACGGCGATCTGTATGCGCCATCTGATCCCGAACATGCTTCACCTGATCATTGCCCAGGCGACGACGCTGTTCGGCTACGCAATGGTCGACCTGGCGGCGATCTCATACCTCGGCCTTGGCATCCAGCCGCCGGCCGCGGACTGGGGTGTGATGGTCTCGGAGAACCAGCAAGGCATAATCCAGGGCTTTGCGACCCCATCGCTGGCGGCGGGCCTCTGCATCGTCGTCGTCGTTGTTGCGTTCAACATCCTGGGCGAGCGCCTTTACGAACGGGGTGAGGCGCGGCGGTGAACCGGGGCGTGGTGTTCCGCGGAGGCGCGCCTCTCCTGGAGGTTGACAACCTGTCGGTGCGCCTTCCCGTCGAAGGCTCGATGCGGGCCGTGCTGCACGATGTTTCGTTAGCGATCCGTCCGGGTGAGGCGCTGGGACTGGTCGGCGAGTCAGGCTCCGGCAAGTCGATGACCGCGCGCGCGATCGACCGCCTGCTTCCCTCGGGCGCCGCGGTCACCGGCAGCATCCGGTTCGGCGGCCGCGACGTGATGACGCTTTCGGGCGCGGACCTCAAGCGTTTTCGCGGAGAGGTTGCGATGATCTTCCAGGATCCGCGGGCGCACACCAATCCGGTGCGTCGCATCGGCGACTTCATGACCGAGGCGCTGCGGACGAACGCCGGCGTGCCGATGGACGAGGCGGCGCGCCGGGCGGTGGCGCTGCTCAAGAGCGTCGGCATCGAAGATGGTGAGCGGCGGTTGCGCCAGTATCCACACGAGCTGTCCGGGGGCCTTCTGCAGCGAGTGATGATCGCGACAGCCCTGCTCACCCAACCGCGGCTGCTCCTCGCCGACGAGCCCACCACCGCCCTCGACGTGACAACCCAGGCGGAGGTGCTGGCAATCCTGGACAACCTGCGCTCCGAGCTGCGCCTGGCGATGCTGTTCATCACCCACAACCTGGAGCTCGCCGCGGCGATCTGCGATCGCACGGTGGTGATGTACGCGGGCCAGGTGGTCGAGGTGCGCGAGTCGAGCAAGCTCCATGACCAGCCTCTGCACCCTTACACGGCGGCGCTCGCCGCCGCGCGCCCGAGCATCGATGCCACCGCCCACCGGCTCACCGCCATCACGGGCCGGCCGCTCTCCGCGTTCGAGGCGCCGGCGGAAGCGTGCGCGTTCACCGCCAGGTGTCCGCACGCAGCGGATGTTTGCCACCAGCGGCGGCCGGCGCTGGTCGAGCTCGACGGCGGTCTGACCCGGTGCGCGCGCGCCACCGAGCTGTTCGGCCGGCTCAAGGTCGAGCTGCATGCCTGAGCCGGTGCTGCAGGTGGACGGCCTCCGTAAGGAGTATGGATCCCTCGTGGCGGTCGACGGCGTGGGGTTCACGGTTCCCGAGCGAGGCTCGCTAGCGATAGTCGGGGAGTCAGGCTCGGGCAAGACCACGGTCGCGAAGATGATCGTCGGCCTGGAGCGACCCTCCGGCGGCACGATCCGGGCCTGCGGCCAGGATCGTTCGACGCCGGCGCGGTCCACTCGCGACCGCCGCCGGCGAGGCCGTGAGGTCCAGATCGTGTTCCAGGACCCCTACACGAGCCTTGACCCGCGACAGACCATGGAGCAGGCGATCGATGAGGTGCTCAGGATGCACCACGGCTGGCCGCCGAAGCGGCGGAAGGAGCGTGTAAGCCAGCTGGCCGACCTCGTCGGACTAGACGCCCGTCAAACCCGGGCGCTGCCCAGGGTTCTCTCCGGCGGGCAGCGCCAGCGGGTCGCGATCGCGCGCGCCCTTGCGGCAGAACCGCGCGTGCTGATCCTGGACGAGTCGGTCGCAGCGCTCGACGTTTCAATCCAGGCCCAGGTGCTCAATCTTCTCGCGGACATCCGCGACGAGACTGCGATCTCGTTCGTCGTCATCAGCCACGACCTTGCTGTCGTGCGCCAGCTGACAGAGCAGATCGTTGTGATGTGGCGCGGGAAGCTCGTCGAGCGCGGCGAGACTGCAGACGTGCTCGACCACCCCCAGGATGACTACACGAAGCTGCTCCGTGCCAGCGTTCCAAGACCTGGTTGGAAACCGGAGCGGCGAATCTCAGTTGCGGCCGGATGAAAGGGAATCCTGCTCGCAGCCCATCACCCCTAGCCCTCACCCCTGAAGGGAGGAGGAGATTAGGTTCGGATTCAATTGATAGGGGACGAAATGACGACGAGTGACCTCCACTACCTGCCGGCGACCGAGGCCCTGAAGCTGTTCCGCGCCCGCAAGCTCTCTCCCGTGGAGCTGATGCAGGCCGTCATCGATCGCGCCGGGAAGGTGGAGCCGGCCATCAACGCCTTCGCGGAGACCCGCTACGACGAGGCGCTCGAGCAGGCCCGCGCAGCCGAGGCGCGGTACGCGGAAGGCGGGGAACCACCGCGCCCGCTGGAAGGCCTCCCGATAGCGGTTAAGGAGGAGGCGCCGATAGCGGGACAGAAGAACACCTTCGGGTGCGTGCCCCTGCGCGATGCCGTTGCCGATCACACCGCAGTTTTCGTTCAGAGGATCCTTGACGCCGGCGGCATCGTCCACGCCCGCTCGACCACACCGGAGTTCTCATGCGCGCCGGTCACGTGGTCGAAGCTGTGGGGCGTGACCCGCAACCCGTGGAACACGGCCTACTCGCCAGGCGGCTCGAGCGGTGGTTCGGGAGCCTCGCTGGCCGCAGGGTCGGCCACCCTCGCGACCGGCTCGGACATCGGAGGCTCGATCAGGATCCCGGCGTCGTTCTGCGGCGTGGTTGGTTTCAAGCCGCCGTACGGCCGTGTCCCGGAGACCGAGATATTCAACCTCGATCACTACTGCCACGAGGGGCCGTTGGCGCGAACTGTTTCCGACTGCGCGCTGCTCGAGAACGTGATCGCGGGCCCGGACCCCAGCGACGTGGTGTCGATCCGGCCGAAGCTCGTCATACCCGACCGCCTGGAACCGATCGCCGGGCTTCGCATCGCGCTCTCGACAAACCTCGGGTGCTATGAGGTGGACGAGGACGTGGTAGCCAACACGCACGCCGCCGCCGACCGCCTCCGGGAAGCGGGCGCGACTGTCGAGGAGGTATCGCTGCCGTGGGACCTCGCCAGCATCAACGAGGCGGCGCGCATCCACTTCGGGATGATCTTCGGGCCGTCGATACAGGAGCTCTACGACAAGCACGGGGATGAGCTCACCTCTTATGCCAGGCGCTTCATCGCGGAGGGCGCCGAGATTCCCAAAGAGGCATTCGTCAAAGGCCTCCAGCTGGAAGGCCACATCTACACTCCGCTGGGGCAGTTGCTGGAGAAATTCGACGCCCTCATCTGCCCGACATTCGCGCTTCCCGCCCTGGCAGCCGACTACGACTCAGGCGACCCGCTTCAGATCAACGGCCGCGCGATTACAGACTGGCTGGACGTGCTGATGACCGTGCCCTTCAACATCGCGAGCCGCTGTCCTGTCATCAGCGTGCCCTCCGGGCGTTCTCGCGATGGGGTGCCGACTGGCCTGTCGGTGGTGGGCAGGACCTACGACGACGTGACGGCGTTCCGGGTTGCGGCCGCGCACGAGCAGCGGC
Organism: Candidatus Dormiibacterota bacterium; assembly: GCA_030946685.1. GTDB lineage: Bacteria > Chloroflexota > Dormibacteria > Dormibacterales > Dormibacteraceae > Palsa-872. Next base: position 11,440 of record JALYYG010000165.1, read on the forward strand.
TCCCGTGGCTCGATGCGCCCGAGCGTCGCCCGGCCGTCGGATGACGCTGCTCACGCAAACATGACCCAGGTCTGGGAGCTCGATGCTGTCGGCCAGGCCGACCTGGTCAGCCGCCGCGAAGCCAGCGCGCTCGAGCTCGTGGATGCCGCCATCGCCCGTGTCGAGGCGCTGAACCCGCGCTTGAATTGCATCGCGACCCCGATGTTCGAGGAGGCGCGAAGGATGGCCATGGGTACGCTGCCACCTGGCCCACTGTCGGGAGCCCCGTTCCTGGTCAAGGACCTGGGCCAGCCTTGTGCCGGCGTCCGGCAGACGGATGGCTCGCGGGCCATGCAGGGCTATATCGCCGATCACGATGGTGGGCTGGTTGCCAGGCTGCGCGGCGCGGGCCTCGTCATCATCGGGAGGACCACCTCCCCTGAGTTCGGGAACCATTCGACCACCGAGCCTGAGCTCTTCGGAGCGTGTCACAACCCGTGGGACCTCGGGCGAACTGTCGGAGGATCCAGCGGAGGCTCAGCCGCAGCCGTCTCAGCACGGCTGGTGCCTGGGGCAAGCGCCAGCGACGGTGCGGGCTCGATTCGAATACCCGCATCCTGCTGCGGCGTCTTCGGGCTCAAGCCGACACGCGGGCGGATCTCATTCGCGCCGGATGCCGGTGAGGCCCTCTCCGGGCTCGCCGTGGAGCATGCTGTCACCCGGACGGTTCGGGACAGCGCGGCACTTCTCGACGCGACCTCGGGACCGGTGCCTGGCGATCCCTATTGGCCGGCTCCGCCCCCAGAACCCTTCCTCGATCAGGTGAAGCGCGACCCGCGTCCCATGCGCATCGCTTGGAGTGCCACGGCTCCCCTCGGCATCTCCGTGCACGCCGATTGCCGGCGGGCGGTCGAGGCGACTGCCGCGCGGCTCGAGGAGCTAGGCCATGAGGTCGTCGAGGATGACCCCGTCTATGACGAGGAGGTCCTGCTTGATCCGATGATCACGATGTGGTCGGTGGGCAACGCTGCCGACCTCGAAGGGCTCGAGTCAAGAATCGGCCGTCCGCCTCGCCACGACGAGATTGAAATCACAACCTGGGAGCTCGTCGAGCGCGGGCGCGAAGTCAGCGCAGTGAAGCTCGTGCATGCGGTCGATCAAATGCATGCCGCATCGCGCGCCATCTCGCCGTTTTTCGGCAAATACGATGCATGGCTCACCCCCACGCTGGCACAACCGCCACTCCCCCTGGGCCTGCTCAACAAGTCGTATGGAGGCGCAGACGAGTGGTGGCGCTATGACCTGTCGTTCAACCCTTGGAACACGATCGCCAACCTGACCGGGAACCCTGCCATGTCCGTGCCACTTGCATGGGACGAAAGCGGGCTGCCGATCGGACTTTTGTTCACGGGTCGATACGGAGACGAAGGCGCGCTGTTCCGGCTGGCGGGCCAGCTGGAGCGTTCGTACGGATGGGCCGACAGGGTTCCGCTTTAGCCGAATTCGCGTGATTTCGTGAGATCAGCCTGCGCGAGCTTTCTGAGGGTAGATGGTCTCGCCGCGGGCGAGCATGGCGACAAATCGCTCGATCCGCTGCGCCCGTGTGTCTGCCCTTTTGGCGGTGGTGATGCGATACAGGACCGCATAGCGGTTCTGGCTGTTGAGGGTTTGGAACATCGCGTGCGCTTTCGGCGAGGCGGTCAGCGCACTTGCGAGGTCCGCAGGTATCTCGATGCTGGCGGGACCGGCGTAAGCGGCTCCCCACCGGCCGTCCGCCTTGGCCCGCTCCATCTCGGCAATGCCCGCCGGATGCATCCGACCCTCGCTCAGCAGCCGCTCGGCGGTGCCCGTGTTTCGTACCGACCACGGGCTGCGGCGCCGGCGCGGAGTGAACCTCTGGATGTATGTGGCCTCGTCGCCGCTTCGAGCCTGGCCGTCGATCCAGCCGTGGCACAGCGCCTCCTCGAGCGCTGGACCGTAAGTGAGGTTGGTCGGCTTCACGGTGCCTTTCTTGGCCAGCACCAGCCATACGCCGTTCGAGTCGGAGTGATGCTTGCGGAGCCAATTCCGCCAAGCAGTGGCATTGCGCACGACGAGCTCCGGCGTTTCGACCGTCACTACGCTCAGCGTGCCACACACCCCGGTAGTAAAGGTAACCGTCGTTCTCGCCCCCCACCCCAACCCCTCCCCCCGATGGGGGAGAGGGTTCTTACCAAATTTGGGATCATGGCCCTTCAATGGCCAACCTCGGTGCTAAGGCGCGCGCCCAGCTGCCCGACAGCGCTTTCGCCCACATCGATTCTCGCGGCAACCGGCGCCTGCCGATCAACGACGAGGCCCACGTCCGCAACGCACTTTCGCGCTTCAACCAGACCACCTTTGAGGACGAAGCGGCCCGAGATCGGGCACGGACGAGGCTGCTCAGAGCCGCCAAAAAATACGGCATCGTTCCCGTCGGTTTCATCACCGGCCAGCTGCTCAACGTGCGCCTGCGCGGAGAGAGCGAGGCTCGCGCAAGCGAGGTCCGCACGCTCCCGACCGGCTTCGTGACCTTCTTGCTCACCGACATGGAGGACTCGACCGGCCTGGTACGGCACCTTGGCGATCGCTACGGCGGCGTGCTCGCCGATGTCCGCCGGCTCCTTCGCGCTGCCATCCGCGCGTCGGGTGGTCGCGAGGTCGACGCCCGCGCCGACGAGCTGTTCGCGGTTTTCAAGAAGGCGCCGGCGGCCCTTGGGGCGGCGCTCGTCATTCAACGCAAAGTTCTCGCGAGGGCCTGGCCGGACAACATGCGTGTCAGGGTCAGGGTCGGCTTGCACACAGGACGCCCAACCCTGACCGACACTGGATACGTTGGCCTCGCCGTCAACACCGCGGCTCGGATCTGCTTTGCCGGCCACGGCGGGCAGATCGTGCTCTCACGTGCGGCCCGCGACGCGATGCAAGGCTTCCAGCCGCCCGGCACGGGCTTCCGAGATCTCGGCCTACATCAGCTCCAGGGCCTGGCTGGACCCGAAGCGCTCTTCCAGGCGGAGGCAGCGGACCTGCCGGCCGACTTCCCTCCGCCAAGAACTGGAGATGGAGGTGCTAGGACACAGGCGCCAGATGAGTCATGAAGTACTCGAGGATCCGAGTCTCCATGGCAATACGGTCCTCTAGTGACCTTGGCAGATGCCGCTCGTTCGGGTACAGCATCACGTCGAATGCCTTTTGCGCGTCGATAAGGGCCTGCATCAACCGCGCCGAGTGCCGGAAGTGGACGTTCTCGTCGAGCAGGCCATGGACCAGCAGGAGCTTGCCCCGCAGCCGGTCAACATAGGTCATCACCGAGCTCGCTCGGTAGCCATCTGGGTTGGATTCCGGCGTGCCCATGTATCGCTCGGTATATCCGGTGTCGTAGCCATCCCAGCTCGTTACGGGAGCGCCGGCCACCCCGACGGTGAACACGTCAGGTGCCTTCACCATTGCCATAGCCGCCATGTACCCGCCGTAACTCCACCCGTAGATGCCCACTCTTGTCGGGTCGGCTAGCCCCTGCCCTCGGAGCCAGCGGACGGCATCTAGCTGATCCCGTATCTCGATATCGCCAAGCTTGTGGGCGATAGCCGACTCGAAAGCGAGCCCGCGGCGGGCCGAACCTCTGTTGTCGACCTGCATCACCACGAAGCCGTGTGCCGCCAGCAGCTGGGCACGGAGATTCACGGTCAGCCCCCAGCTGTCGGTGACCGCCTGGAAGTGCGGGCCGCCGTACACGTCGACGATCAATCCAGCGCCGGCCTTCGTCGCCGGCCGGTAGACCGCAGCATGCAGGGTCGCCCCATCAGCGGTCGTGAATTCGTACAGCTCTGGTGCGGGGAGTGCGAGCTCGATCGACGGCGGGTCATTCAATGCCCAGATGGGGGTGCCGTCAGGCTTTCGCAGCACGCAGGACGGCGGCTGCGTTCGGCTGTCGAAGAGGTCGACGAAGCTGGATCCATCGCGCGCGACCACCGCGTCGTGCATCCCCGGCTCTGTGGTGATGCGTACCGGGTCGCCGCCGTCGAGAGACACTCGGTACAGGTGGCGCTCCACCGGGGTGTCAATCCACGCCGCAAAGTACATTTCGCGTCTCTTTCCGTCGATGCCGCGCACGCCATCGACCGGCCACTCCCCCCGAGTCAGCTCGCGCACCAGCGAGCCGTCGGGCCGATGCAGCGACAGGTGTCGATACCCGCTGCGCTCTGACGACCACGTGAACTCGCCGGTTTCCTTGACGAAGCGAAGGTCGTCGTGCAGGTTCACCCAGGCGCTGGATTCCTCGACAAGCAACGTGCGCGGTGACCACTGGGCAGGTTCAAATGACTTGAGCTCCAGGCGCCTCTGATCGCGCGAGAGCAGCTGCACGAACAGCCGGCCGTCCGGATGCCAGTCGACCCGCGCCAGATACAGGTCCTCGTCCGGTCCCAGGTCGAGCCAGGCAACCGCCCCCGTCATTGAGACCACGCCGAGCTTGACGAGCACATTGGCTGCGCCGGGGAACGGGTAGCGATGCTCTTCCACCTCCGGCTTGTCGGTGGCCTGGTGGACGATCGGATACACAGGGATGTGCCGCTCGTCCGCCTGCTCGAAGGCGACGAGGGTGCCGTCCGGAGAGGGCCAGAAGCCGTGGTGGCGACCCAGCTCCTCTTGCGCGATGAACTCCGCCAACCCGTTGGTGACCCCCGGCTCCGACCCCGAAGTAAGCGGCCTGGTGCCTTGTTCGTCGAGGCACCAAACCTCGCCATCCCGGATGAAGAACAACCGCCGTCCGTCGTTTGAGAGGCGCGGATCAGTGGCATCGTCGACGAGCCTGGTCAGCGCGCCGTCGCGCCATGCATAGACCGTGTCTCGAATTGGCAGCACGACGACGTTCGCGTCTTCGGCCCAGGCATAGTCCGTGATCCCTGTTGTCTGTATCCGCTGCCGCTCACGGCGCAGCGCCTCCTCCAGGGACACATTGGCCTCCGAGACGCCATCGTCTGGCGGCGTCAGCCATTTCTCGCGCCGCCCTGACTTCAGGTGGAGCCGCCAGAGGTCGCGCGCCAGCTCACCCCGCTCGCTGTAGAGATATGTGACGTACGACCCGTCTGGCGAGTAGGCGATCGCTCCCGGCGCGGTCATGCCCGGACGCGGGACACGCGCGACCAGCTCGGGGGTGAGCCGTGTCGGATTCCCGGCCATCGAGCCAGTGTAGGATCCCGGCCGTTCACTGCCGACAAGTCCCCCAGCGAAGGTTGAAAGCCGGATGCGGCGGAATCGTGGGGCTGATTACACTCGCTCGATGCGGGTCGCGGTGCTCTCCGATATTCACGGCAACCTCCCCGCCCTCGAGGCGGTGCTGGCGGATGTTGCCGGCGAGGCCCCCGACCTGATCGTGGTGTGCGGAGACGTTGCTTCGGGTCCGCTGCCGGCCGAGTCGTTGAACCTTCTCATGGCGCTCCCCAACGCCCGGTTCCTTCACGGCAACGCCGACCGCGGCCTGGTGTCCGCATTCGATGGCTCGGCCAGGCCACGTCTGCCTGGGCCTGCGGCCGATTGGTGTGCGGCGCAGCTGTCCAACGGGCACCGAGATTTCCTTGCGTCGTTTCCAGACGATGTTCGTCTCGAGGTGGACGGGCTGGGCCGCGTCCTGTTCTGTCATGGGTCGCCGCGCAGCGACGAGGAGATCATGACTGCCGCTACGCCTGAGCAGCGGCTGCACGAGATGACCGCCGACTCACACGCCGACGTGGTCGTCTGCGGGCATACGCACATGCAGTTCGACCGCAACGCAGGTGGTGTGCGCATTGTCAATCCCGGCAGCGTTGGCATGCCATACGGCGAACCCGGGGCGTACTGGGCGTTGTTCGGTCCCGATATCGATTTCCGGCACACGAATTACAACCTCGAAGCAGCAGCTGCCCGCATCCGCAAGAGTTCCTGGTCCGACGCAGCAACTTTCGCCAGCGACAACGTCCTGTCGGTGCCCAGCGTTGACGAGGCGATGGACTTCTTCCGCAAGATCGGCGGCCCTTAGAACACCTGGCCGCCGGTCGGAGAACTCGGGGCTACGCCTCGGCCTTGACCGATGCCTCGACGCTCGCGATCGCCTGGTCCAGGACTATGACCATCCGGTCTATTTGCTCGTTGCTGATCACGAATGGGGGCGACATGGCCAGGACATCGCCCGTCATCGGCCGGACGATCACGCCCTGCTCGAGCGCAGCCAGCCAAACGCGCCGCGCCGCGCCGACGGAGACGTCGAACAGCTCCTTCGTGCCTCGGTCGCGGACCAGCTCGATGCCAACCATCAATCCCAGCCCCCGTACGTCACCCACGATTTCATGGGAGCGCAGCTCCTGCATGCGTCCCAGCAGATACGCGCCCCTCTCGGCGGCCTGTTCCACCAGCCCCTCCTCTTCGAGAATCTGCAGGTTGCGGAGTCCCACCGCGCACGCTGTCGGGTGGCCGCTGTACGTGAAGCCGTGCGCGAACGGTCCTTTCACCCCCTTCAGCGTTTCGTGAACCGAGCGCGTCAGCATGACTCCTGAAAGGGGCAAATACCCGCTGGTGACTCCTTTGGCGAAGATCATGAGATCCGCCTGGACGCTCCAGTGCTCCAGCGCGAACCACCGGCCGGTCCGCCCAAAACCCGTGATCACCTCGTCTGCGATCAGCAGCAGACCGTACCTGTCGCAGACCTTCCGCAACTGCGGGAAGTAGTCCGCCGGCGGCACGATCACGCCACCGGCGCCCTGCACCGGCTCGGCGACGACGGCCGCGACGGTCTTCGGACCCGCCTTCAAAACCACCTCCTCCAACGCCCTGGCATATGCGACGCCGGCGGAGCCCTCGCCCGAAAACCGGTATGGGTCTGGCGACGGCGCGTGCAGGAAGCCGGGGGCGAGTGGCTCGAAGCCCTTCCAGAAGTTGGCCAGGCCGGTGGCGCTGGTCGCGCCGTAGGTCAGTCCGTGGTAGTCGCGGATCCTGGAGATGATGTTCACCCGCTCGGGCTCGGCTCGTAGCTTCCAATAAAGACGCGCGATCTTATAGGCGGTGTCGTTGGCTTCGGCGCCGCCGGACGCGAAGTAGGTCACCTCGAGGTCGCCAGGCGCCAGCTGCGCGAGCTTGGCTGCAAGCTCGATCGCGGGCGCCGTGCTGAACCCTCCGTACGCCGAGCTGAACGCGAGCGTGTTCATCTGAGCGGCGGCCGCGTCGGCGAGCTCCGTCCGCCCGTAGCCGACGTTCACGTTCCAGAGCGAGGCCATGCCGTCGATGTACTCGCGGCCCTCGGCGTCGGTGAGGGTTGCGCCGCGGCCGCTCGCGAAGATCAACTTGGGGATCGTGCCGGCCGGTGCACCCAGGTCGCCCTGCGGGTGGAGCCAATGCGTCTGGTCGAGCTCGTAGAGCCGGCTCGACTCCTCGGAGGAGAACGCTTTGCCCGTCACGTAGCACAGCTTATTGACTCTGGGCAGTCTGGGTGCTAGAACCCGGCAAGGCCATGACAAATCCGTCAATGGAGCACGCGAAGGGCGTGAGCCCGTTTCGAACCGCTTGGTTCGAGGTCAGCAAGATGGAGCCGGGAGTCTACCTTGTGTCCGAGCCAGGGCACGTCAACTCGTGGCTCATCGAGGGATCGAAGA
>JALYYG010000166.1 GCA_030946685.1 Candidatus Dormiibacterota bacterium
ACATGCACCAGGTCAGGGCGAATGGCAGCGTCGATTCGCGGCGGCAGGGGCAGTTTGAGGGCAGCTTGTTGCACGTGGTCGATGACGGCTATCTCACCACCACGGCGTACGCCATCCAGCCGAGGGCCGCCGGCTACGCGTCGGACCGGACCGTGTGGGACGCGGTGCGCGACCATAACGGCTTTGCCGTGATTGACGCGTCGAATCTCGACTCGTTCGGCGGGAACCCCCCGATCATTGCCGGCATCAAGTCATCCGACGCGTCGTTTCAGCCGTTCCAGGTGCAAGTGACGACTCCCAACACTTCGATTGGCGCCTCGACGACGACCTGGACCCTGACGGTGATCGGATTCATGACCCGGCCGTACTGGAGTGGGGTCTATGTTTCCACCCGAACGGCGATGGATAGCGGGTTCTTCGCTGCACCGGCTTCGTCAGCCGCGCCCTCGAGCGGGCCTCCGTCAAGCGCACTCGGCGGTTCGCTCCGGCCGCTCTCTCCGACCGGGTACTACTTCGCCCTAAATCCCGGAGTGGACCCGAACAAGGCACGCCTCGACCTCGGCAGGATGCTGGTCAGGGACCAGCTCGAGCCGGTTATCGTGGCCGACCAGCTGGCGCTGCAGCTGAGCAGCATTCTCACGCTGCTCAACCTCGTCAGCGGCTTCCTCGCGCTTGGCTTGATCGTCGGCATCGCCGGATTGGGAGTGATCAGCACACGCGCTGTGGTCGAGCGATGGCAGCAGATCGGCATGCTTCGGGCGCTCGGCTACCGCCGTGCGCTCGTGCAGCGGTCGTTCCTGATGGAGTCGAGCCTCATCGCAATTCTTGGCCTCGTCATCGGCGCGCTTGTGGGCGTGCTGGAGTCGTATCGCTTCTTTGTGACCGACAAGACGTTTGGCACTGTCGATTTCCACGTTCCGTTGCCGGCGATCGGTTTGATTTTGGCCGGCGCGTATGTCGCCACGCTGCTCACGACCTACCTGCCGGCCCGCGCTGCATCGCGGGTCGCCCCGGCCGAGGCCCTGCGCTACGAGTAGGACGCCCTCCGGCTAAAGCGGCCTCTCGCGGCCCAAGCCGCCCATCCGCCCACTAATTAGCCACACTTCCTGCATCAGACTCAACCCAGGAGGTCCGCAGAGATGGTGGTAGGGACAGCGCAGCTCGGCACCCGCGGCGACGACTCGGGCCTTCCCCGCTTCACCGGGGTCCTCAAGCCGCTGGTTGATGGCATCGCGGGCATCAAGGCGAGCGTCCATACGAAGCTGCTGGCCGGCTTCCTGACCGGCGCCCTGCTCGTGCTTGGCATGGGTGTCCTGAGCCTCGTCGTGATCGAGCGCATGAGCCAGCGTGTCGGCGAACTCAACCGCCTCGAGAACAAAGTCGATCTCGCCCGCCAGATGGAGTACGAAGTGACTGCCCAGAGCCACTTCCGGGCGATGGTGCTGCTGACCAAGGACTCCACCAACAATGACAAGATCGCGAACGCCAAGCAGCAGTTCGCGGCCAACCTGGACAGCATCCAGAAGCTCAGCTCACCCGGGGATCGGCCTCGGTCCGCGTTCTTCGCCAAAGTTCGCGACCATAATGCCCAGTTCGCGGCCTCCAGCGACAAGGTGTTGGCTCTCTATCAGCAGGCTCTGGCCGTCCCGCCCAGCCAGCAGTTGGCTTTGCTCCAGAAGGCGCTGGACGTGCACCTCAAGGAGGAGCATCCGATCTCGCACCTGCTAGAGATGGACATGCACGAGCTTGAGGCGGCAGCCGTGAAGCAGATGACCGATGCCCGCGCCGCCTTCGCAGCGGATAAGACCTTGCTCGAGACGACGGTAGGGATCTTCAGCATCCTCAGCCTCGCATTGGCAATGCTGCTCGGCTTTTGCATCTCGTGGGCGATCATCCGGCCGGTGCGCACTGTCGACACAGCTCTGGCCCAGATCGCGGGCGGTGACTTCGATCGCAAGGTCCGCGTCCGCAACCAGGATGAGCTGGGCGCGCTGGCCCGAAACTTGAACGCCACCAGCGGGCAGCTCTCAACCCTGTACGCGGAGCTGAAGCTGCTCAACGATAAGCTCCAGCAGAGGGTCGAGGAGCAGATACAGCAGCTGAAGCGGGCCAGCGACCTGAAACGCTACTTGTCGCCGCAGCTGGCCGAGTCAATCCTCGCCGGAACCCTCGACGTCAATGTGACCTCGCGCCGCAAGAACCTGACTGTCTTCTTCTCCGATATCCGCGGCTTCACGCCCATGTCAGAGCACATGGAACCAGAAGAGCTGACCGACTTCCTAAACCACTACCTCAGCGTGATGACCGAGATCGTCTTCAAGCACGGCGGCACGCTGGACAAGTACATCGGCGACGCGATCATGGTCTTCTTCGGCGATCCCATCACCTACGACGACCACGCCCAGCGCGCGGTCCTCATGGCTCTCGAGATGAGGGTCAAGCTCAGGGAGATGCAGAAGACCTGGTGGGTAGACCAAGAGGAGCAGCTGACTGTCGGGATGGGGATCAGTACGGGCTACGTCACTGTGGGCAACATCGGTTCGCCGGCCCGCATGGAATACACGGTGGTCGGCAATCACGTGAACCTGGCCTCGCGCCTGTCCAACAGCGCGCTGGCCGGCCAGATCCTGGTCAGCGAGCGTACTTTGGTGCACTGCGGCCAGTTGGTCGAAGCGGCCGAGGTGGATGAGGTGGAGCTTGAAGGCGTCTCGCGACCAATCAAGATTTACGAGATCAGCCAGAAGGTATAACGCTCTGAGCCGCAACAACCGGTGGTATCCAGGCCTGGTGGTTCCCATCCCAGGGGGAGGCGCCACATGAACCTTCCCTTGGTGACAGCCGCTCGCCAAAGCACCACTGCCGTCCGGCTGCTCGCGGTCTGGGCGGCGGCGTTTGCCGCCAGCTCGGTCGCCAACGTGGCGGTCGGCACGGCCTTGCGCGCGATCCTCAACCTGGGTCGAACTTCGCCCAGATCGCTCCGGCCAACGTCGTTGTGATCACCGCCGTTGCCGTCGCGGCAGCGGTGATCGTGTTCGCGATCGTCACTCGCGTGGCAGCCGATCCGCTGCGGATCTATACGTTCGCAGCAGTTGGATGACGATCAGAACGGGCGTCAATCCGAATCATGAGGTTACCTGCCGGCGGATGGCTGATCCCCGACCGCGGCCTCCGTTCGCTGGGCGACACCGACGAGGAGCGACCATGCTCCAAGAAGTGCGATCAGCAGCATGCCGATGGACTCGACAGCGGGCCACACAAGACCACCACCTGTGCCCACGATGAGACTCACGCCGCCAATGACGCCCATCAAAAGCAACACATAGGAGAGCGCGACACGCACAGGGAAAACGACCGAACCCCCAAAGAACGTCGGAAGGACACGACGGATATGCCAGGCGTTGACCACGGCTGCAGTCAGATTCGGCACGACGAGCCACCCGCCAAGCCACCTCCCGCTTAGCGTCGGCATGAGGACGACGAGAGCCATGACCATCACGACCGTCAGGCCAAAGAAGTTTCCGCGGGCTCGGAAGCGATGCTCGGGGTGACCGAGGATCCGGTCAAGCTGTATGGAGAGGGCCACGAATAAGAGGCCTGTCAGAGCAGCAGCGGCTGTGCCGGCGGTGACGAAAAAGTCGTGCCAGGCACCGGGGTCGTAGGCGCTCAACTTCTCTCGCAGACTATCGCCTTCGCGCTCAGAAAAGAGCTCATGGGGAGTCATGGTGGGCCAGCTAAGTTCAAACAGGCCTTAAGGCGTGCGGCTGACAGGGCCCCTCGGCCATTCGAGCTGAGCTGCAGAACACTCCAGGATCGTGTATTTTTTCGGCTGGCAGGGGCCCAGGCTTTACCGATCAGCAGCTTCCTGGGGAAGGGGGACGGACGGGGTTGTCGACGATCCTCCTGGTCGAGGACACGATGGCAAACCGCGCGCTAGCGGTCAAATTACTGAAGGCTGCCGGCCATGTGGTCATCGAAGCCGCCGACGGCGCGGCCGGCATAGTCGAGGCTCAGGCAAAGCGCCCAGATCTTGTCCTGATGGATCTCTCGCTCCCGGGCCTCGACGGCTGGGAGGCACTCCGGCGCTTGCGCGCTGACGATCGCACGCATGATCTTCGGATCGTGGCACTGACCGCGCACGCGATGGCGGGCGCGCGGGACGAGGCTCTCGCGGCAGGCTTCGACGGCTATCTGAGCAAGCCGATCGACGCCCTCACCTTCGCTGAAACAGTGGCACGCTTTGTCGGTGAGAGCCGCGGATGAGCGTACATAAGAAGGACGAGGTTCGGCTGCCGGGGGTCACTCGGCCGCTGCAGCCGCTCGTGAACCTTGTGGCTGCGATCCCCGGCAGTGTGCACACGAAACTGCTCGCCGGCTTTCTGGCCACCGCCGCGCTTCTGGTGGGGATGGCCGGCTTCTCGGTCATCATCATCGATCGCCTCGATCAGCGGTCGCAAGATATTTCCCGACTCCAGGAGAAGATCGACGACACACAACAGATGCTCTATGCGGTCACCGCACAGAGCCATTACCGCGCCATGGCCTTTTTGACCAAGGACAACAGCTTCAACGACAAGGTCACGAACGAAAAGCGCATATTCGCCCAACTTCTGAGCAGGGTCGAGGCCCTCAGCGGACCCGGGCAGTCGGCCTTCTTCCGGTCCGTCGAGGCCAGCAATTCTCGCTACGACGTCGCGAGCGCGCAGGTGCTGGCTCGTTACCAGGCGGGCGATATCGCCGGCGCCATTGACCTGCATCTAAAGCAAGAACACCCGATTTCGCATGAGCTAGAGGCGGAAATGGCGCATTTGCTGGCCGATTCCTACGCCGCAGTGAAGGCTGCGCAAACTGCATTTCAGGCCGACCGAACGCTACTGCTGAGGATGTTCGGAATCGTCTCGGTGCTCACCATCGCGCTGGCGATGTTCCTCGGATTCCTCTTCTCGTGGGCCATCATCCAGCCGGTGCGAAGGATCGATCGGGCCGTGGCCGGCATAGCGGGCGGCGATTTTCATCAGCGGATCGAGGTGGTCAACCGTGACGAGTTCGGCTCTCTCAGCGCGAATGTCAATCGAATGGCGGAGCGGGTGGGCACCCTTTATGCCCAACAAGCCGCCCTCAACAAGAACCTCGTTGCGGCCAACATTGCGCTGGAGACGGCCAGCAAGGCGAAGAGCGACTTTCTCGCGGGGATGAGCCACGAGCTCCGTACGCCACTGAACGCCATCATCGGCTTCACCGACGCGCTGCTGGCCGGTGTGGACGGTCCCATGAACGAGGAGCAGCGGGCATCCTTGACCTGGGTGCAGCGCGGCGGCCGAGACTTGCTCGGGCTGATCAACGACATTCTCGACCTCTCGAAGATCGAAGCGGGGAAGTTAACCATCACGCCTGAATCCTTCAACCCGGTGGAGCTGGTCGAGTCAGTCCAGGGACAGCACCGGCCGCTGGCCGAGCCCAAGGGCCTCGCCCTGGTTATGAGAAACGACGCTGCGCCCGAGCACGTGGTCCTGGATCGACAACGCACCCGTCAGATCCTCGTCAACCTGGTCGGCAATGCTGTCAAGTTCACCGCCGACGGACAGGTCGCGATCGTCACCTCGGGCGCCGCGGCGGAAAGACTGGTCGTCGCTGTCCAGGACACCGGCCCTGGAATCGACCCCCGCGACATGGAGGGGCTTTTCGAGGAATTCCGGCGGGTTGGGCCCGACGCTGCGAGGTCCGAAGGGACCGGGCTTGGCCTGGCGATCAGCCGCCGGCTGGCCCGCGCCATGGGCGGCGACATCACGGTCACCAGCACCCCTGGCAAGGGCAGCATTTTCACCCTGGACCTGCCTCTCGATTGCCGCTCGGTAATCGTCCAGAAGCCCGTTGTTACAGTCCGGGCCGACGGCGAGCACGTGCTTCTGGCAGTGGACGACGATCCGTCCGTGCCGCCGCTGCTCGAGAAGATGCTGGTGGGCAGCCCTTACCGAGTGGTCGGGCTTGCGCACGCCTCTGATGTGCTGCGTGTCGCTCGCGAGCTGCGTCCAGACGTCATCACGCTCGACATCCTGATGCCCGAGCGCGGCGGTTGGGACGTGCTCCGCGAGCTGCGCGCGGACCCGGCCACGCGCGAGATCCCGGTGGTGGTGGTGACCGTCGTGGAACAAGCCGAGTCCGCGACCGAGACAGAGGTCGACGCCTACATCACCAAGCCCGTGGACAAGGACTCTTTGCTCGGGGTGCTTGCACGCCTCGAGCCGCATGATGAGAAGGGCACCCCAGGAGCCAAAGATGGCTGAGCGGCGAAGCCTCGTGCTGTCCGTCGATGACGACCCGGCCGACCTGGCTCTCCTGCGCAAGCTGATCCCGCGCCTCGGCTATGCCTCGATCGAGGCGAAGGACGGCCTCGAGGCGCTGGAGTTGATCCATGAGCGGCATCCAGACCTCGTGCTGCTGGACGTCCTGATACCCGGCCTGGATGGATTCGAGGTGTGCCGTCGGGTACGAAGCGAGCCGGAGTTTGCCGGCCTGCCGATCCTCCTGCTGACCGCGCTTGACTCCGCCGAGGATCTGGCGGCAGGTTTGGAAGCCGGCGCGAATGACTTCCTCGCAAAGCCGTTCAACGAGGTGGAGCTGACCGCGCGGGTCCGGTCGCTCCTGAGGACGAAGGCCCTTCAGGACCGGCTCTCCGACATCCTCGGCCGCTACTGCAGCGACGCCGTCGCCGAACGCATTCTGCGTGACCCGGCCAACGCGGTTCGGCTGGGCGGCGACCATCGGCGTGTAACCACAGTGTTCGCAGACCTGCGCGGTTATTCGGCGCTTGCGGCGGAGCACCCGCCCGACACAACGCTGCGGCTGCTCAACAGCTACCTTGCCGTCGTCAACGATGCGGTGCTGACGCACGAGGGAACAGTTGCGGACCTGTTGGGTGACGGAATCTTTGCCCTCTTCGGCGCCCCGATCGTCCACGATGACGATCCCCTGCGCGCAGTCGAGGCCGCTGTCGCAATGCAAGCCGGCGTATCTCGGCACGTTATCCCAGAGCTACCGGACGTCCGACTGCAGCTGGGTGTGGGCATCACGTCAGGCGACGTGGTGGCCGGCAATGTCGGCTCCGAGCGCCGCATGCACTACGCGGTGGTGGGCGATTCCGTCAACGTGGCGGCGCGGCTTCAGGCCTCTGCCGGTCCGGCACAGATACTGGTCGACGAGGCCACGTACCTCGCCGTGCATCACGCGGTGGTTGCCCAGGATGTGGGCAACCTGCGCTTGTACGGCCGGGAGAAATGGGTCCACGCATTCAATATCGTGCGCATGGCGCGGACGCCCTCGGTAGCCTGAGCAAGCTGGACGAATTCCACTGGCTTTCCGTGCCCCAGCGTCGAGCCAGAGGGCACGGCAGGACCATTACGACGAAACCCAGCCGCTCCCGTTCACGTCGTACGGCCTGATAACGACCTTCACCTTCCTGTCCCGCCCCGTGACCGCCTGGAATGCTGAGGCGACACGGGTGGCAAGCTCCTGTAGAGCATCCTTCGTGAGCACCGGCCGTTCCCATATATCGACATTGATCCTGGTTACCGTTCCGTGGAAGCCTTCAGGCGAAAGGACGGGAACAAGATCGACCTCGAAGTCGTTGATTCCCAGCTCGGGCATGCTGGTCAGCGCCGCTGTCACTGCTTCTTCGATGGCCGGCAACCGATCGTCTGCTCTGAGATTGAACGCTGTTACCAAGGGCATTTGTCCAATCCTCTTCAGTTCCATACACAGATCTGATGGCCGCGTGCCGGTGTGGCCACTGTCATATCGACAAGGCGTAGCGCGCCTGAACGGCAGCTAGATTAGTCGTCGTCGTCGACCCAGTCGAGGGTGCGCGAGACCGCCTTCTTCCACTTGCGGTAGCCCTTCTCGCGGTCTGGCGCCTTGTTCGGAAGCCATTCGGCGGCCTTGTGCCAGTTCGCACGAAGGCTCTGTACGTTGGGCCAGAACCCGACGGCCAACCCGGCCGCGTAAGCGGCGCCGAGCGAGACAGTCTCCGCGACGATCGGCCGGACAACCGGCACTCCGAGGACGTCGGCGAGGAACTGCATGAGCAGGTTGTTCGCCGTCATGCCGCCGTCTGCTTTCAATGTGGTGAGCATGACGCCGGAGTCTGCGTTCATCGCATCGACGACCTCACGCGTCTGCCAGGCCGTGGCTTCGAGAATGGCTCGCGCTATGTGGCCCTTGGTCACGTAGCCGGTCAGGCCGGCGATCACGCCGCGCGCGTCGCTGCGCCAATGGGGCGCGAAAAGGCCCGAGAACGCCGGCACAAAGTAGATCCCGCCGTTGTCGTCGACCGTGCGCGCGAGCGTTTCCACCTCGGGCGCGCTCGCGATCAGCCCTACCTTGTCGCGCAGCCATTGGACCAGGGCGCCGGTGACCGCGATCGAGCCTTCGAGGGCATATGTGGCGGGTTGATCAGCGATCCGGTATCCGATCGTGGTGAGCAGGCCGTGGGTGGACGGCCGCGCTTGTGGTCCCGTGTTCATGAGCAGGAAGCTGCCTGTGCCGTATGTGCACTTTCCCTCACCGACCGAGAAGCAGGTCTGGCCGAAGAGTGCCGCCTGCTGGTCGCCCAGCGCGGCCGCCACCGGCACTCCACGAAGCGGACCCGACGCCTCGCCATAGAACTGGGAGGAGGCGCGGATCTCGGGGAGCACTTGGCGGGGGATTCCCATGGCGCTCAGGAGTGGGGGGTCCCAGTCAAGCGTCTTAAGGTTCATCAGCATGGTCCGGCTGGCGTTGGTGACATCCGTGATATGGAGACCCGTCAACTTCCAGATCAGCCAGCTGTCCATGGTGCCGAAGAGCACGTCGCCGGCTTCGGCTCGGCGCCGCAGGTCTGGGATGTGCTCGAGCAGCCAGCTCATCTTGGGCCCGGAGAAGTAGGTCGCCAACGGCAAACCGCAGCTGTCGCGGAAACGGTCCTGGCCGGCATTTCCGCCCAGGTCCCTGACCAGGTTGTCAGTGCGGGTGTCCTGCCAGCTGATCGCATTGTGCAGCGGCTTGCCCGTGTGCCGGTCCCAGAGGAGCGTCGTCTCGCGCTGGTTCGCGATGCCAAGGGCGACGAGGTCGCTCGACCGAAGACCCGCCTTGTCGAGCGCTGTCTTCACCACGTAGAGCACGTTGCGCCAGATCTCTTCGGGGTCGTGCTCCACCCAGCCTGGCCGGGGGAAGAGCTGTGCGTGCTCTTTCTGGCCGACGGACACAATGCGACCCTGCTGATCGAACACCAGGCAGCGTGACGATGCCGTGCCCTGGTCTATGGCCGCAACGTATTGCTCGCTCACCTGGCGGCCGTCCCCGGCTGGGCTCCGAAGTGCATGGCATTGGCCACGATGGTCAAGGCTGCAGCTCGGGCGCGCCTCACCATGGAATCGCCCCGAGGTCGCGAGAGATCGTCCGCGCTCCCTCGCGCACATATGAGACAAGCTCGGCCCGGGGCTGCCCGTTCTCGCACACCCGCTCGACCGGTCCCGAGATCGCGATCGCGCCGACGCTGACGCCGCGGCGATCTCTGATGGGCGCCGCACACGAAGCCTCGCCGACGATCAGCTCCTCGATTTCTGCCGCCCACCCACGCTCCCGCACCTCTTCCAGCTGCGCGCTCAGCTGATACGGATCGGTGATGGTCGCGCTGGTGATGCGCGCGAGCTGGGTCTTGCTGAGCTCGGTGACGACATACGGGTTGTGGGCGAGGAGGACCTTCCCCATCGAGCTCGCGTGGGCGGGCAGCATTGCGCCGACCTCGAGAGCCTGGGGGCTGTCGTCAGGCCGGAACACATGGTGGACGACGAGAACCTGACCCTCGTGCATCGTTCCGATGCGCACGCTCTCCCGGCTGCGCGCCGCCAGCCAGTCCGACCAGTTGAGGGCCCGTGTGCGGAGCTCGTTGCCGTCGAGGTAGCTGCTGCCAAGGTGCAGCAGCGTGGCGCCGATCTGGTACTTACCCGACTCCGGGTCCTGTTCAACGAAACCAACCTGCACCAACGTGCGCAGCATGCCGTAAACGGTGCCTTTGGGAAGTCCCAGCTCGCCGGTTAGCTCGACCAGGCTCAGCCGGCGTGAGCGTCCCGAAAGAAGCCGGAGGATGGCCGCGGCTCGCTCGATCGACTGGATCGGCTTAGGCACTTGTGCACAGCCTAACCCTCGTGCTATCGGGTGGGCCACACCAATTGGAGTCAGGATTATCGAATAGCGATTGACAATGCCCTACGTCAATGTTACTTTCGCCCAACCAGCGCCCGCCCCCGTTGGGCGCACCTTCCAACCCAATTTAGGAGGGAGTCATGGGAATTTTCCCGTCGGAGGTCGTTGGGACCGCCATCCTGATC
>JALYYG010000173.1 GCA_030946685.1 Candidatus Dormiibacterota bacterium
AGCGCGAGCTTTAGCAGCAGCGAGGAGTCGACTCCACCTGAGTAAGCGACGAGGACCGAGCCAAGCTCGCGCACGATCACGCGTGCCCTGTCGAGTCGGTTGGCGTCATGCCGGTCGAGCTGGATCATGTCCAGACCGAAGGTTAGCTTGCCTGGGCTTGCGAGGGCTCCATGGCCGGCGTGCCGCACCAGGCCTCGTAGTCGATCAGGGCGTCGACTGTTGGATGCTCGCCGCAAAGAGGGCAGGCCTTGTTGTGAGGAAGCTTCAGCTCGCGGAATGTCATGTCCTCGCCCTCGAACAGCAGGTACCGGCCGATCATCGGCCGGCCGATGTCGAGCAGGTACTTGATCGTCTCGAAGGCCATCATGCTGCCGATGATCCCGGGCAGCACCCCGAACACTCCCGCCTCGGCGCAGCTCTGGACCTCGCCCGGCGGAGGCGGCTCGGGAAACAGGCAGCGGTAGCAGCCGGTGCTCTTCGCAGAGTCGAACATCGTCAAGCGCCCTTCGAACCTCAGGATGCTGCCGTGCACTAGGGGCTTGGAGAGGAAATGCGCCGCGTCGTTGGCGAGGTAACGGGTCGGAAAGTTGTCAGTGCCGTCCACGATCACGTCGTACGGAGCAAAGATCCGCATCGCGGTCTCGGAGTTGAGATGCTCGTTGATTGGGACCACGTCGACATCCGGATTCAGGTGGCGTAGGGTCTCCGCCGCTGACTCGACCTTGGGGCGGCCGATGTCGTCGTTGCCATGCAGGAGCTGGCGCTGGAGGTTCGACGCATCCACAGTGTCGAAGTCGACGATCCCGATCTTGCCGACGCCCGCCGCCGCCAGGTACATCGCCGCAGGCGACCCCAGGCCGCCGGCGCCAAGGAGGAGCACGCTCGAGGACAGCAGCTTGCGCTGGCCCGCGCCGCCAACCTCTGGCAGGATTAAGTGCCGAGCGTAGCGTGCGACCTGATCGGGAGTTAATCCGCGGCCCTGTGCCATTCTCAATTCACTATACCCAGGGTCGATCGGCGGTTATTCCTAAACTGGGAGGGGATGGAGACCGAATACCTCGACGAAGAGCAGGTCATCGCCCTCTACAACAAGGTACGCACCGGCAAGAGGACCTGGCCCACTGACATCTGGACCTCGCCGGCGGCCCTGCAGTACGCGGTCACGATCTTCGATTACTGGATCCACAACGTCATGGGTTGGAAGGGCTGGCCGGACGCCCGTGGCAAGGTCGCGCCCGCCCTGCTGGAGGAGCACCGGCTTGCCGATCTCGTGGAGAGCGTGTTCGTCCCCGAATTCGGCGACGACTGGCTGGACTTCGAGGTCGTGCTGAACGAGAGCATGCGGCTTTCTGAGGACGAAAGCTGGGCACCCGACGTTGCCGATCGCCAGGAGCGGGTGGAGGCCGCGTTCGAGCATGCCTTCGAGCAGCTGATCGGCTCGCCCAAACAGCAACCCAAGCTGCTGCCGACGTACCACCGGTTTCGCAATCACCTGCTGCGCATGTGGAGCGCGTTCCAGGAGGCGCAGGCCGAGCACGACAAAGCCGAGCGGGAATCAGCGGAACGGTTTTGGGCACAGCTTCGGCTCGTGCGCAGCACGCGCGGCCAGGCGGCCGAGGCGTGGTCGATTGTCAACGCCGACGACGAGCGCCGTGGCGAGGTGACCATGATCTGGGGAGAACCGCATCCGTACTGCGTGGTCATCCTTGACGAGGATGTCGAGGTCGGCGGTTGGGAGCAGGTGATCTACCGCCTCGAGCAGGAGATTCTCGTGGAGGAGCCGGGCGTGGTCAGCTACGCCGTATGGCACAAAGGCTTCGTTGGCGAGTACTACCGCTGCGCTGACTGCGGGGAGCTTCACAGCCAGTTCGACGAGGACGGGGCGAACGAGCTGCGCCTCGACGACCTGGAACCGCCTGACGAAAGATAAGGCGTCTTCCCGTTTCCTCTGGCACCCCCGCGCGGCAGGCGCGTGACGTTGGTCCAGCTCGTAAGGGGCTGTCCACAAGAGCACCGCTACTCAACGGTGAGCGTGTAGTTCTTGCCCTCCCAGCCCGTCATGTAATGCGCCGTCCAAGAAAAGTTCGAGCCCACCGCCAGCTTGTTGGAAGGGATCTCTGCAACCCAGACCCCAAGCGTCGTGTCTACCGCCTCGACCTCCCCAAATGTCTTCCAGTCGTCGAACGTGTAGTGGACTGAGCCCGGCCGCGGGAGCTGAACCCGCAAGCGCCTTCCGGGGGCGAGCCGCGCGACCTGGTGGCGGTGCGTCCAGACAAACGCCGGCTCGTGGGAAGTCCCCTCCGTGTAGCGCTTGCGCGCCGGGAGAACGATGTCTGGGAACCCGGCGAGCGCAATCGTCACCAGAAGCTCGAGGTACTCGGCGTGCGCCCAACCGAGCGGGGACGCCGAGCCCGTGGCCCGCCCGAAAAAGAGCCCGCGGTTAGGGATATCAGCGGAATCCCAGACCTGCTCCGGCAGCATGAGACCCGGTCCTGCGAATCCTTCGAGCGAGCGTACGATCTCTGCCGCCGGCAGTCCCATGGAGAAGAAGTGGCGCGCTCGCTCACCCGTGAGGACGGGCCACGCTCGGCCGCGACCGCTCCCGTCCCACGGCGACCCATCGTCCTTCTCACCGTATAGATCCCCCGCGTACCGGCGCCAGCCAGGCCCGGCCGGGAGGCTCACCTTGAGCGTGGCGTCCACGCCCTGGAGACTGCGCAGGATGCGCTCGTCCTTGGGGCGCCGGAGGCCGTATCGGACGAGCTCCAGGAACTCGGGTGCGATGGCACCCACTGTCGGGCGATGATCGGGGTCGCCGGCCAGCCGGACATATTGGCCAGTCGGCGTTGAGCACCACATCTCAACGCGATCGTTCCAATAGTCTGCGACAGCGCGCAGGTGGCTGGCGGCGACGTGCTCCCCCGCTTCGTGCGCGAACTCGGCGGCGACCACCAACGCTGCGACACAGGCGGCCAGCGTTGAGGGTGACAGGCCGCCTAGATCCTCCCAGCGGTCCAACTGCGTGAGCGGCCCCTCGCGAATCAGGAACTGCGCAGCGGGCCGCACCATGACGGGGTAAGGGTCATGGTCCAGGCACCCGGCCACCCCCAGCCGCCACGCGAGAAGGATGGGCAGCGCGACCTGGTCGAGCTCGGTCGAAGTCCAGTGCGGCGTCCCATCGACGAACCAGTTTTGAAACCAACCGCCGTCAGGGCGCTGGCGGGACTGGAGGTGCCGGAAGGCACGCAGCGCCGCCGGCTCGTCGCCCGCGTCGAGAAGCGCTGTGGCGATGCGGCACAGATCGCGCGGCCACACGAGGTGATAGACGTGATTGCCGTTGTGATTGCTCTCGCCCCATGGCGAGCAGGGAGCGGCCACGAAAGCTCCGGCGTGCGATTTGTCCTCGAGGCAGCGAAGCACGGCGAGCGAAGCGCGTGCCAGCATCCCCTCATCTCCGCTGACCTTGCTCAGAGCCTGAGGCAGATCGGGGAGTCCACGCCACGCGCGCTCGAACGCCACGCGAACACTTCCTGCTCCCTTCTGCATGACGTGTCTGGCGACCTCTTCGGCATCGGCGCGCGTGTGTGCGAAACCGATCGCGATCTGGAATGCCCCTGCGCGGATGCCGATCTCGGCGCCGACGGCGACGTTGCCGGGTCCGGCGCGCCCATAGGTGTTTGAAAGTTTGCCGTCTCCGTCGTGGAGGTCGACCTGTAAGTCGGAGCTCTGGAAGTAGCCGATCGTTCCGCGGCTGAACGGTCCGACGATGCAGATCCACACGTCCTGTTGGCGCATCAGCAGCGCGGGCGGGTGTGTGTCGAGTACCTGGCCGAAATTGCCCTCGGTTCCGGGCTGCCAGTGGGCGGAGGCCTGCATGTAGAGGCGCACGTCGGGAAGCTCCGGGGTGAACCTCGCACCAATCAGAAGGGCGTTCTCCTCAGGGTCCGAGAAGATGTCCTTGGTGAGGCGATATTCATGGTGCGTGCTATCGACAGTGAAGCCGGGGGTGCCGGGAGCGAACCATGCGACCCGGTGCTGCCCGTCGCCGGCATCGTCAACGGGCGGCGCTCCGCCGGCCGAGGCGAAGAAGCGAAGCTCGTGCAATGCAACGTGGTCGAGGGATGGAAAGAAGACCTCGCTGAGGGCGCCGTCGGCAATCGTGTACCAGAGCTTGCTCTTCGAACCAGGCGCCGCCCCGAACGCCATCTTGCGACCGGGACCCCACATGGGCGGTGCGCCTGGACCTCCTGGTGCCTCCATCGGGGACTAAGTATGCGGAGCGCTCACGGCGGATAGAATCGAGCGACGACCCCGATTCCCCGGGGAGGTGGCTGAGTGGTCGAAAGCACCCGCCTGCTAAGCGGGTAGGGGGTGTGAAACTCCCTCGAGGGTTCGAATCCCTCCTTCCCCGCCACTGTCCTCTCTCAGGACATGGTTCCCGCCTGTGGCAAGACATTGTGCGCTGGCCAACGTCCACCGAGTGGCTGGTAATTGCGTGTGGGGTCGAGAGTCAGGGCGCGTAGGAGCTCACCGGTCTCGGTGATGATGCGGATGTCGGGGCCAGCGACCAGCAGCCTGACTTTGCGGTTCTTGTGGGCGAGGCCCACAGGGATGTGATGCAACCTGCCGAGGTAGCGGAGGGTGACCCTGCCGAAGGAATCGATCTTGTCGTGGCGGACGCGGTGGTCGACAGGCGCCGGCTGCTGTGCGGGCTTGGCCTTGATGAGTGCGTTGAAGACAGCGAGCGGCGTCTGCCGATTGAGTGCTCGGTGTGGGCGTCGGTTGTTGTAATAGTTGCGAAACGCGTCGAGCTGAAACTGGAGCTCGGCGATGGAGCTTGCCGGATGCTGCTTTCGCAGAAAGCGCTTGAGGGTTTGGTGGAAGCGCTCGACTTTGCCGCAGGTCTGGGGGTGATAAGGCGTGGAGTGTTTGAAGACGATGCCCAGACGCTCCAGCTCGAGTTCCAGTAGGACCTTGCCACGACGAGACCGGCCGGTGAAGACGGCAGCGTTGTCACTGAGGAGCGAAGCCGGCAGGCCGAACGTATTTGAAGCTGAATAGAGGGCATGGACGGGGTCGGCTGACTTGACGGTCACCAAAGCTTTGGAGGCGAGAGCGACTCTGGACTTGTCATCGAGGAAGTTGAGGATTTCGACCGGAGAGCCGTCGGCGAGCTGCCATGGCGTTGAGTCCAGCTGCCAGGTCTCGTTGGGGAGCTGGGCCTCGAATCGGATGAACGAGGACTTCGGACGCTTGTGGGGCTGCGGCGCGATCAGGCCGTTGCGTTTGAGGATCCGCCAAACCGTCGCGACCGAAGGCACCCTGTCGACCTGGCCGATGAGGTGATGGGCGATCGTATCGGGCCCGGCATCGTGACCGGCGGCGACGAGCTCCTGGCGAAGCCGTACGACTTTGGTCTGGACCTCAGACGGTGTCTGGTGAGAGCAGGAATGTGGTCGGCGCGATCGCGGCGCTAATGACGAGTAGCCGCCTTCCTTAAACCTCTTGACGAGCTTGTGGATCCACCTGCGGGAAATGTGGTGATCGCGGGCCAGTTCAGTCGGGCTGCGATGTTCCAAGACGACTGCGTCGACGATGTACCGGCCGAGACTCGACATGCGCCACCTCCGAGCTTGGTGGCGAGAACTATGTCTTGCGACATCAGGGAACTATGTGGTGAACTCACACACCTCCTTCCCCGCCACACTAGACTCGTTTGATGGCTGGTCGAATCGCCGCGATCCTCGTCATCACTGTCCTCGTTGCGTCCGGATGCACACGCAACTCGCCGAGCCAGGCCAGTGCAAGCCCATCGGGCACTGTGAAGTGGACCGATTGTGGAAGCGGGTTTCAGTGCGGGACAGTGCAAGTGCCGCTCGATTACTCGCATCCTGCCGGCAGCACGATCGGCATCGCGCTGAACCGCAAACCTGCGACCGATCAGGCCCATCGCATCGGCTCGGTCCTTGTCAACCCGGGCGGGCCGGGAGACTCGGGTATGACCTTCCTGCGCGATGACGTGTCGGCGCTGACGACCCTCAACAAGCGATTCGACTTGATCGGCTTCGACCCGCGGGGCGTCGGTCAGAGCTCGCCCGTGCATTGCCTCGATGGTGCACAGGAGGACGCCATCAACGCGCTCGACCCGGTGCTCGACGATCCGCAGGAGAAGCAGGCGGCCATCCAGGCGAACAAGGATTACGCCGCTGCCTGTGCGCAGCGAAGCTCGGCGATTCTGCCATTCGTGGATACGGTCAGCGCGGCCAAAGACCTGGATTTGATCCGCGTTTCTCTTGGCGACGCCAAGCTGACCTTCCTCGGCTATTCGTACGGGTCGTTCCTTGGTCAGACGTATGCGCATCTCTTCCCCACCCATGTCCGCGCTCTCGTCCTTGATGGCGTGGTGGATCCGGCCCTGTCCCCGAAAGACATTGTGTTGGCCCAGCTCATTGGATTCGAGCAGAACTACCAGGCATTCCTGGCCGACTGCAATGCTCGAAGGTCGGCGGCCAAGCCTTGCACCTACGCGCAGTCGGGCGACCCGGCCACCAAGCTCAACGCCTTGCTGCAGCGGCTGGACAAGAACCCGATGGCGGTCGGCCCCCGGATGCTGACCCGCGGGCTGGCGTTCAACGGCGTGCTCTTCGGGTTGTACTACCAGTGGGTGTGGCCGTACCTCGACCTGGCTCTCACGTCGGCCGACCGAGGCAACGGCGGGGTGCTCGTCGCGCTCGCGGACCTGCTCTGGCAACGCAACGCCAACGGGACTTACAGCAACTTCATGGACGCCCTTTCCGCCGTCGACTGCCTGGATCGACCGGTGCCCACCAACATCAGCTACTACGACCAGCTCGGTCCCGACTTCGCGAAGATTTCACCGTTGCTCGGACCGGTGTTTCAATACACCGGCCTTGGGTGTGCGTACTGGCCTGTCCAGCCAATCGGCCGCCCTGGTCCCCTGACTGCGGACGGGGCGCCCCCGATCCTCGTCGTCGGTGGCACCAACGACCCGGCGACGCCGTATGCGTGGGCGCAAGCGGTGAACAAGCAGCTCGCCGGATCGGTCTTGCTGACGAGGGCCGGCAACGGACACACGTCGGGCAACAATGCGTGCGCAACCGCAGCCGAGGACGCCTACCTGATCAGCCTTGCGCTCCCGGCTCCAGGCACCGTCTGCAACTGAACGAGGCGAGCCTAGGCGCGCTGCACGACCGCTGACTCCACGTCGACCTTGCTGAAGCTGAGCTCGCCACCCTTGACGTCGACCTCGACAGTGTCGCCCTCAGAGAACTTTCCTTCGAGCAGCATCATCGCGAGCGGGTCTTGGAGGAGGCGCTGGATCGCCCTCTTCAGAGGGCGTGCGCCATAGACGGTGTCCCAGCCGCGCTCCGCCAGCAGCTTGCGGGCAGCGTCGCTCACGACCAGCGTGACCCTGCGATCCGTCAGGCGGCGCTCCAATCGCCTCAACTGGATGTCGACGATCGCCGTCAACTGCTCCTGTGAAAGTGACTGGAAGACGATGACCTCGTCGATGCGATTGAGAAACTCGGGACGGAAGTGGTCGCGCAGGACTGCCATGACAGCCTCGCGTGCTTCTTCGAAACTCCGGCCCGCCATCTCCTGGATCATCTGGCCTCCGAGGTTGGAGGTCATGATCAAGACCGTATTGCGGAAGTCCACAGTGCGACCCTGGCCGTCGGTCAGGCGCCCGTCGTCGAGCAGCTGCAGCAGGACGTTGAAGATATCTGGATGCGCCTTTTCGATCTCGTCGAAGAGAACCACCGAGTAGGGCCGACGACGAACCGCCTCGGTCAGCTGCCCGCCCTCGTCGTAACCGACGTAGCCGGGCGGGGCGCCCAACAGGCGAGCGACGGTGTGCTTCTCCTGGTACTCCGACATGTCGAGTCGGATGAGCGCCTGCTCGTCGTCGAACAGGAATTCCGCGAGCGCGCGGGCGAGCTCAGTCTTTCCGACGCCGGTCGGGCCGAGAAAGATGAACGACCCAATCGGCCGATTTGGATCTGACAGCCCGGATCGCGAACGCCGCACTGCGTTGGCGACCGCGCTGACCGCCTCGTCCTGGCCGATCACCCTGTCGTGTAACCGGTCCTCCATCTGGATCAGCTTGGCGACCTCGCCTTCCATCAGCTTGGAGATGGGGATGTGGGTCCACCTGCTGACGATCTCCGCGATGTCCTCCTCGTCCACCTCTTCCTTGAGAAGAGCGTGGCCACCCTGCAGCTCAGACAAACGCGCATTGGCGACTTGGAGCTGTTTTTCCAGCTCGACAGCTTTGCCGTACCGAAGCTCGGCAGCCTTGCCGAAGTCGGCTGCGCGCTCCGCCCGCTCGGCCTCGCCGCGGACTTCCTCGAGCTTGGCTTTGAGGGTGCGGATCCGTCCGATGACCTCTTTCTCCTGCTCCCATCTAGACCGCAGCGCGGTGCGCTGCTCGGCAAGCTCGGCGAGCTGGCGCTCCAGTGCCGTGAAGCGTTCCTTTGAAGCTCTGTCGGACTCCTTCTTCAGCGCCTGGCGCTCGATCTCGAGCTGGCGGATCTGGCGCTCTAGCTCGTCCAGCTCGGCCGGAAGCGAGTCGATTTCAGTCCTCAATTTCGCCGCGGCCTCATCGATCAGATCGATGGCCTTGTCGGGCAGGAATCGGTCGGTGATGTACCGGTGGGAAAGCACTGCCGCGGCGACGATCGCCGCGTCCTTGATACGAACGCCGTGGTGCACCTCGTAGCGCTCCCTCAGTCCGCGCAGGATGCTGATCGTGTCCTCGACGGTGGGTTCAGTCACCATCACCGGCTGGAACCGCCGCTCGAGAGCCGCATCTTTCTCGATGTGCTTCCGGTACTCGTCTAGGGTTGTGGCGCCAATTGCGCGAAGCTCCCCTCGGGCGAGAGCAGGCTTCAGCAGGTTGGCGGCGTCGATCGCCCCCTCGGCCGCGCCGGCGCCAACAAGCGTGTGCAGCTCGTCGATGAACAAGATGACTTGGCCATTCGAGCCTTCGATCTCTTTCAGCACAGCCTTCAGGCGGTCCTCGAACTCTCCGCGAAACTTGGTGCCGGCCACCAGCGCCCCAAGGTCAAGAGCGATCACCCGCTTGCCTTTGAGGCCCTCGGGCACGTCGCCTTGCGCGATGCGCTGGGCAAGGCCTTCCGCAATCGCGGTCTTGCCGACGCCAGGCTCGCCGATGAGAACCGGGTTGTTCTTGGTTCGGCGCGAGAGCACCTGGATGACGCGCCGGATCTCCTCATCGCGACCGATGACGGGATCGAGCTTGCCCTGGGTTGCGAGCTTGGTCAGGTCGCGGCCGTACTTCTCGAGAGCCTGATACTTCGACTCCGGGTTCTGATCTGTGACTCGCTGGCTTCCGCGGATCTGGCGCAGCGCACGCAGCAGGGCGTCATGGTTCGAGCCGGCATCCTTGAGCAGCTTGTTGGTGGCGAGGGCGAGCACCAGGTGCTCGGTCGAGATGTACTCATCCTTGAGGCGCTCGGCCTCCTGCTCAGCCTGCTCGAGAGCCTTGTTGAGCGCTTGGCTGATGTATGGCTGACCGCCTCCGCTGACCTTGGGGAAACCCTCGACAGTCGAATCGAGCGCAGGCTCTAGAGCCTGCACGGACACGCCTGCGCCCTCCAGCAGCGTGCGCCCGACGCCCTCCTCCTGGCGGACCAGCGCCAGGAGCAGATGCTCGGGTTCAACAGCCTGCTGGCCAAGACCGCGGGCGAGCTCGGCAGCTTCCTGCAGAGCCTCCTGGGCCTTCTCTGTGAACCTGTCCAACTTCATGCTTTGAGGCTACCCCTCACCTTCAGTCGTCAAACCGGGACCGTATCTTGGGTTCATGCCCGAGCTGCCCGAACTGGAGGCGCTGCGCATTCGCCTTGCTCCTCGGCTCGAGGGCAAGCTGATCACGGCGGCGACGGTCAATCCCAAGAAGGGCCACATGCTCCGGTACCCCGTCGAGAACTTCGCTAACGAACTGCCCGCACGCCGGATCGTTTCACTTATCCGGCGAGGCAAACACCTCGTCTTTGGCACCGAGCTGGGCGCGGGCGGCTCGGCGCGCTGGCTGGTGATCAACCCGATGTTGGGGGGCCGGTTCCAGATGGCCGACGGCTCGACGCCGGTGCCCGCGACCGAGGTGTTCACCATCCGTGTCGAGGGTAAGCAGGAGATGCGGTACCTCGACTTCCGCGACATGGGCCGGATCTACTGGGTCGCCGACCCTGATCGTCAGGTACCGGGCTGGTCGTTGGTCGGGCCTGAAGCGGACTCGGTGACCGAAATGGGTCTCGAGGCGTTTCGCAAGAGGCTGCGCCGGTTCCGCGACGAGCTCAAGGACCTCCTGCGCAATCAGGAGTTCCTGGCGGGAATTGGAAACGCCTACTCAGACGAGATCCTGTTCGAGGCGCGCCTGCTGCCGCTGCGGCGCCGGGCCTCCTTGAAGCCGGCGGACGAGGAGGCGCTATTCGCGGCGATACCGGCGGTGCTGGCGCGGGCGGTAAAGGCGATACTGGCCAACCCCAACTACGAGGAGTCCAAGCAGGACAGGTCGTTTATGGCGGTGCACATGAAAGGCGGCAAGACCTGTCCTCGGTGCGGACACCGCATCAGTCAGCTCGGCTCGAACCGGGAGCCGCTGAACTTCTGCCGAGGCTGCCAGCTATGAGCTAACTACCTGCTTGCTACCTTGGCGCGAGCAGGAAGTCGTGCGCCATCCAGCCTCGCCCGGCGAGGTGCCACCAGATGTGCCGGTCGCCGTACACCGGACCGCTGTCGACATCCACGAGCGTGTAGTTGCCCAAGCAGCCGAGCACTGTCGCTGATAGAGCGGGTGCCGCCCTGAAGTTGGCGCAGCCGGTCACTGATACATGATCACCGGGGCCCGGGACGTAGCCGGGATTCTGATAACACCCGGCGTTGACGTAGTGCCAGCCCGTCGAATCCATATGAAGGAACACTGTGCATGCGGACCCAAGGCCGCCTCCAGGGAACTGTCCGTTGAAGCCTTCGAAAGAGCCGGCGTTGGTGCCGACCAACGCTCGCGATGGCGTGCCGACCTTGAAGCATGCGTCGCCGTTCGAACAGACTGACCAGTCTTTCCATCCGTAGGAGCTCTCGATGCCTGGTTTGCCGACAGCGAGCATGGCCGCTTCCTCCTCCTGTGTCGCCGCCCGACTAACACATAG
>JALYYG010000202.1 GCA_030946685.1 Candidatus Dormiibacterota bacterium
TCTTTGGCGAGGCGCTGGTCGCGCTGCTCCACCGTTTCGTCGCTCTTGAGCACGAAGCGCGTGTGCCGCACCAGCTTCCACGACGGCCACCTTTACCCTCAGCGGAAGTGTTCCGGTCACATCAAGGGCGCCAGCGGCCACGCCGTATCACAGCCGTATCACACAATTCCGGCAGCGTCCGGTTGTCATAGGTCACGTGAGGACACGAGAGCGGCGCGAATCGAGTTCAGCAGGCCGGTTGCGGACGTGGTGGGATAGCATGGGAAACGCCAGCGGTTCGGCTCCGGACCGAAAGGCAGCAGGTTCAATTCCTGCCAGGCGCACCAAGCTCTCAATATCGGTGGGGAGGAATTGCTGATGATCAAGAAGCTTCGCAGTCACACCACGCTACCCGCTGTGGACCTGGACCGCGCCAAGAAGTTCTATTCGGAGAAGCTTGGGCTCGCCCCGGCCACCGAGTCGGAGGGTGGAATCTTTTACGAGCTCGCCGGCGGATCTCGGTTCATCCTCTACCCA
This sequence comes from Candidatus Dormiibacterota bacterium, assembly GCA_030946685.1. Taxonomy (GTDB): domain Bacteria; phylum Chloroflexota; class Dormibacteria; order Dormibacterales; family Dormibacteraceae; genus Palsa-872. The sequence goes on from JALYYG010000202.1 coordinate 517, forward strand.
ACACCCAACCCGACACGTGGTGGCCACACGCAGCTCGGCTTAACGACAAACGACATAGAAGCTGACGTCGCAGAGCTTCGCTCGCGTGGCGTGGTCTTCGAGGAGTACGACGTCCCCGGCCTCAAGACAGAGAACGGCATCGCCCAGACAGGAACGGCTCGTGCAGCCTGGTTCAAAGACAGCGAAGGCAACACGATCGGAATCGTCCAGCTGCCGCCCGGAGCCGAGCCGGGGACCTAGCCGGCGATCCATCGAATTTTCAGTGCCAGTTGTGCCGCTCAGCGATAGATGATGTTGGACCCGAAGCGCGAGAACCCCAATCGCTCGTAGACCCTTGCCGCCTCCTCATTCGCGGAGTCCAGAAAGACGAAGTCGCCTCCGTTCGCGAAGTGCCGCCGCACAAGCTCGGAGGTGATTGCTGCCGCTATGCCGCGTTTTCGCCGGTCCTTTCGAGTGACGACCCCGACGATCTCGGCGGCGCCCTTCAGCGAGTGGGAGACACCGGTGCCGACCGGCTCCCATTCGAGCCATGCGAGCAGGAAGACGCTGTTGGGACGAGCCATGTCGGAGCGCAGCCGCTCCACCGGTTGCGGCGGGCGATCGACCTCCCCGCCGTCGGTCCACCGGATGGTTTGAAACGCTTCCAGCTCCGCGGGCGTCGCCGCGGCCGACAGCTGGGTCAGGTTCACCTCGTCAGGCGTGGGGAAGGGCTTGAAGGCGGCCGGGCTGCAGGACATCAGGGGGTTGCGTTCAACCATCTTCAGGCCTGCTCCCTCGAGCCATGGGCCCACCTTGGGGAAGACCGCCTCGTTGTATTCGATCTCGAGCGCTACCTTTCGCTTCTTGAATGTCGAGCGGAGCTTGGTGAGCGCTTTGAGCGTCTCGGCTTCGGTCGCGGTGCCGTCGATGAGCGTCACCCAACCTGTCGCGGCCGCCTCGCCCGCGGCTGAGAGCAATGCCCTGAAAGGGCCGATCGAAAGGAGCTCGGCGCCTTCGTCGCGGCCTTCGAGCGTGTCGCGCTGCCATGTCTGGAAGCGCTCGCTTTCGCTCATCGGGCCTTGCGCGGGCGGCCGGGCCCTCGGCGCACCCGCTTGAACTTCTCCAGGTCGGCGGGGAGGATGGCCCACACGGGGCCTACCTTGATCCCGTACAGCCGCCGTCTCAGCAGGAGGCGGCGCACGTAAGCGTCCGACGCGTTCAGCTCGGAAGCGGCCTCGGAGACGGATAGAAGACGTGGTCGCGCGATGCCCGGGATATTAGCACGGCCGCGTAACCATTTCCGTGGTACACTTCGCGCAGTTTCATGGACTGAGGTGAGGGCCCGGTTGTCCTCACGTTGCCCGGCTAGACATGGCAGTAGCAACCTCGGCCCTCCGCTTCGCGGTCACTCCGAGGAGGAGACGCAATGGCTGAGGCCAAAGACACCGCCGTCAAGTTCGTTGCCGCATTCAACGCGCACGATGAGAGGGCCCTGCTCTCTCTTCACGCAGCCCACATCAAGTTCGAGGCGCCAGGCGGAGTGCACCTCAACAACACGACTGATGCGACGGCATACGCGATGCGATGGCTCAAGGGCTTTCCGAACGGCAGGATGACGGTTCGCAACGAGATCGTGAGCGGTCCCTGGGTCATCCAGGAGATCACGATGGAAGGTATTCACTCCGGTCCGCTCGAAGGACCCATGGGCATCGCCCCACCGACCCACAAGAAGCTTGTGGGCAAGGGCGTGCAGATACTGCGCATAGACAACGGGCAGGTGGCAGAGGCTCACGTCTACTACGACCAGTTCGACTTCATGAGCCAGCTCGGCCTCATTCCTGCGCCGGCTGTGGTCTAACTCGACAGATCGATCAAGTCGGAACCCAATCTCTCCCCTCCCGCAAGGGGGGAGGGCTTAGGGAGAGGGGTGTCAGAGCAGCTCGGCCCTAGCTTGGCCCGGGTCCAACGTGGGGCGGGGCTTCCTCTTTCACTACGCTGAGGGACATGACCACTGCGGAGCCCTCCGCCACGAGCGCCGAGAACGCCTTTGCGGCTGGGCTCTTCCACGGTCTGCCCAAGCGATACGACCTTCTGGCTGAGCTCCTCTCGTTCGGCCAGAACGCGCGCTGGCGCAGCGAGCTGGTGACTCGAATCGCGCCGTGCGAACCCAAACGAATCCTTGACGTCGCTACGGGGACGGCCGGCGTAGCCATCGCGCTCGCTAAGCGCACGGGTGCCGATGTGACGGGTATCGACATCAGCGAATCGATGCTTGCGCGAGGCCGTGAGCGCGTGCGCGCCGCGGGCCTCGACAACCGAATCAACCTCCAGGCCGGGCGCGCCGAAGAGCTTCCCTTCGCCAACGCATCGTTCGACGCGGTCAGCTTCACCTATCTCCTGCGCTACGTGCGGGACCCGGCGGCGACTGTCGCAGAGCTGGCACGAGTCCTTCGTCCGAACGGCATCCTGGCCAGCCTCGATTTTTTCGTGCCGCCGAACCCGGCTTGGCGCGCAGCCTGGTGGTCATACACGCGAACCGTGCTTCCGCCCGCGGGCCTAGCCCTTGGAGGAACGGAATGGTGGAGGGTGGGAAACTTCCTGGGTCCCAACATCTCGACCTTCTACCGGACCTGGCCGTATCCGCGAATCGCTGCTGCCTGGAAGGCGGCTGGGATGATCGATGTCCAGCACCGCCCGATGAGCCTCGGCGGCGGCCTTGTCATGTGGGGTCGGAAGTGAGGCCTGAAACGCTTGCGCCCGCGTACTACACGGCCCGGTCGCGGGGGTGGCGTCGGGACGTCTGGGCGATCCTTCATCCGCCGTACACGGCCTGGCACCTCTCCTACGTCTTGATCGGTGCCGGCCTGGCTCCGTCGGTAGACGGCGTCAGGCTCATCGCGACAGCGTTGGCTTTCTTCCTTGCCGTGGGCATCTCCGCGCATGCTCTCGACGAGCTCAAGGGACGCCCACTGCGGACCGAGTTGCCGGGCGCGGTACTGACCGCAGCCGCCGCGCTGGGCCTGATTGGGGCAACCGGCCTCGGCATCGCCGGCGTGACGAGGGTGGGTTGGGGGCTGCTTCCCTTCATCGCGGTCGGGGTCCTGTTCGTCTTCGCGTACAACCTGGAGCTCCTGGGTGGCAAGGTCCATGGCGACTTCTGGTTCGCGCTCTCTTGGGGAGCGTTCCCCGTCCTGACCGCCTATTTCGCCCAGACCGGGCGCATCTCGATCGGGGCGGTGGCGGCAGCCGCCGGCGCCTTCGCGCTCTCGTTCGGGCAGCGGAGCCTGAGCACCCCGGCGCGTCTGCTGCGCCGGCGCACCAGATCCGTTACGGGCACTGTGACTTTGACCGACGGGTCGGCGGTGCTGCTCGATGAAGCGATCTTGCTTCGGCCGTTGGAGCAGGCACTGCGCGCGTTCTCGTGGGGAGTGGTCGCGCTCGCGCTTGGGCTGGCCGCGTCCAAGGTCTTTCTGACATGAACGCCTCGGACTCGCCGGCCCCCAAGCCGCTCCTACGCGGATGGTCGCATGGCGTTGCGGCGCTGGTCTCCGTCGCCGGCCTCACTGCGCTCATCCTCGTCACGCGGAACGACCCTGCGAAGCTGGCGTCGATGGTCGTCTATGGGACCGGCCTGGTCCTTCTCTTCGGCGTCAGCGGGACTTACCACATCTTCAACTGGCCGCCCAAGGTAAAGGAATGGTTGCGGCGTGCTGACCACGCCACGATCTTCGTCTTCATTGCGGCGACCTACACCCCGCTGGTCTTCAACGTCCTGGACGGATGGTGGCGCATGGCGGCTCTGGTCGCGATCTGGGCGTGTGCCGCCGCGGGGGTGGCCGGCGCGGCACCCTTTCTGCGCATGCCGCGTCGCCTCCTGGCCGCGCTCTATCTCGCCATGGGTTGGTTGGCGGTCGTCGCGCTGGTCCCGCTCGCGGCCGCACTGGGCTGGGTGGCTGCGCTGCTTATTGCACTGGGTGGGCTGCAGTACTCACTGGGAGCAGCCGTGTACGCGTTCGAGAAGCCGCGCCTGTGGCCACGCGTGTTCGGCTACCACGAGCTGTTTCACCTCGCCGTGATCACGGCGACCGTGACCTTCTACGTGATAGTCATCACGTACGCGGTGCCCTTTCATCGCAGCGGATGAATTGGCTCCATCTCATCGGGCCGAAGGCCCCTCAGACGGGAGGCACTCCATGCTTGCGGTCAAGGCGACGTGACGTCGGCGTCGCGTACGCCTTGAAGCGGGCGATCAGCGCATCGCGCAGACGATCGGGCTCGACCACGTCGTCCACGATGAGATTGGCGGCCAGCTTGTAGAGGTCGATGTCCTCCC
>JALYYG010000226.1 GCA_030946685.1 Candidatus Dormiibacterota bacterium
CCGACCGGCAGCTCCTCCGACAATCCGCACGGCACGCTGATCCCCGGCAGCCCGGCGAGGTTGCCCCCCAGCGTGAGCACGTCACACAGGTACATCGACAGGGGGTCCTGGGTGCGCGCACCGAGCGGAAACGCGACCGTCGGTGAGGTCGCGCTGACTATTGCGTCGCACTTCTCAAAAGCGGAGTCGAAGTCGCGCTTGATCAGGGTCCGGATCTTCTGCGCCTTGAGGTAGTACGCGTCGTAGTAGCCGCTGGACAGCGCGTACGTGCCGAGCATCACGCGGCGCCGGACCTCCGTTCCGAATCCCAGCCGCCGGGTCTGCATGTACGCGTCAGTGACGTTCGCGGCGTCCTGGTCGGACATCCCGTACTTGACCCCATCGAACCGCGCCAGGTTGGACGAGCACTCGGCTGGGGCGATGATGTAGTACGCGGCCAGGCCGTAATCCGTGTGCGGCAGGCTGACGTTGACGAGCTCAGCCCCCGCCCCTTGCAGCGCCTCGAGCGCCTTGGCGATGGCAGCCTTCACACCGGGCTCCATGCCCTCGACCTCGTAGTACTCACGGGGCACGCCGAGCTTCATGCCCTTGACGCCAGCTTCGAAATCACGCCGCACATCGTTGGCGCGGTCCGAGGACGTTGCGTCCAGCGGATCGCGACCCGCCATGGACTCGAGCACGATGGCGCAGTCCTCGACAGTCCGCGCGAAGGGACCAACCTGGTCGAGGCTCGACGCAAATGCGATCAGGCCATAGCGGCTGACGCGCCCATACGTTGGCTTCATCCCCACCACCCCGCACAGCGCCGCGGGCTGGCGGATCGAGCCGCCGGTGTCGGTGCCCACCGCGAACACCGACTCGCCTGCAGCGACGGCCGCAGCGCTCCCGCCCGAGCTGCCGCCCGGCACGCGATCGAGCGCCCAGGGGTTGTGGGTCGGGAAGTAGCCCGAGTTCTCTGTTGAGCTGCCCATCGCGAACTCGTCGCAGTTCGTCACCCCCACCATCACCGCGCCGGCCGCGAAGAGCCGCCCCACGGCCGTGCCCGTGTATGGAGGCTTGAAGCCACGGAGGATCTGCGAGCCCGCGGTCGTTTCCACTCCACGCACGCACAGCACGTCCTTCACCGCAACGGGAATGCCCGCCAGCGCGCCGGCCTCGCCTGCCTTGAGCGCACGATCGGCGGCCGCCGCCTGCTCGGCGGCCAATTCAGGCGTAAGGCGGAGGAAGGCCTTGACGTGGTCGTCCACGTTCTCGATCCGCTCCTGGTGCTCCTCCAGCAGGTCCTTCGTGGAGAGCTCTCTGGCGCGCAGCAGCGCCTGCAGCTCAGTGATGGTGAGCCTGGTCGTGTCCATCAGGTCTCTTCCTGGATGGAGGGCACGCGGAAAAAGCCGTTAACAGCGACAGGCGCGTTCGACAGCGCCTCGGCCTGGGTGAGGCAGGGGCGGGGCTCGTCCTCGCGGAGCTGGTTGACGATCTCGACCACCTGGGCGGTGGGAGGAATATCGTCCGTGTTCACCTGCTGCAGCCGGTCGATGTGCGCGAGGATTCCGCTCAGCTGCTCCGCGTAGAAGTCCTCATCGCCGGGCTCGAGCCTGATGCGCGCGAGCAGCGCAACGTGGCGCACCTGTTCAGGGGTAAGTGACACCGAAGTAGCTTAGGGTCTGGAGGTCCTTCGACTCGACCCGAGGCCGATGAGCGCGGGGATGCCTGCAATCGCTCCGACGATCGTGGCGGTGATGAGGATCGACACGATCCAGGCGAGCGGCCGGCCGGAGCGGTCGCGGCGAAGGAGCATGATCGCCGCGGGCACCGCGAGGCACGCGGTCCCCAGCGAAACGCCGAACCAGATCACCAGCACGGCTTTCGGCCGGCCGACGGCGGATGGCTCGTTCATGAACTGGAGCAGGAACAGCGCCCATGCGACGCCTATGGCGGCCCCGACCAGGATGGCCACGCTCACCCACGGTTGCGTGAACGGCTTGGCAGCCACCGCCAGGCGCGGCTCGAGGTCGGGAGCGCCTTGCACCCAGGGAGTCTAGAAGATCACCAAACTCGACCTGACGGCTGTCGTTTCCTGGACGTCCCCTCCCCCCGGCTTCGCCGGGGACCTCCCCATGAATGGGGAGGACCGCCTTATTTAACCTATTTCTTGGTCTGGACCAGGGCTAAGAATTGCTCTTCATCCAGGATGGCCAATTTCAGTTTTTGCGCCCGCTCCAGTTTCGACCCCGCGCCGGGGCCTGCCACCACATAGTCGGTCTTCGCGCTCACGCTCGAGGCGGCCTT
>JALYYG010000268.1 GCA_030946685.1 Candidatus Dormiibacterota bacterium
GGCGCCTTCTCGTACCCGATCATCTTCCTGCCGTTCGTCAGCTCGGCATTCGTGCCCACTGCCTCGATGCCGGGTCCCGTGCGTGCCTTCGCGGAAAACCAGCCGGTCACCTCGATCGTCAACACGATCCGAGCCTTATTCGAGCAGCAGCCGGTCGGAGGCGAAATCTGGATCGCCCTCGCCTGGTGCGTCGGCATCCTCCTCATCGCCTCTGCGCTCGCGATGGTGGCCTACCGGCGCAAAATAGCCTGAAATATCAGAGTTCACGCATTGAAGACCTTCCGCCCCATCTCGTAGCCGCGTCCCGGCGCTCCGCCGCTAGTTGACGGAACGTACCTGAGACCGGACCCTGGAGGTCTCGGTGCCGAGATATACGCCTCGCTTGATGAGGTGAATATGTTCGACCTCTATCGGGAGATCAACTGCCCACTCTTGCTCTTCAACGCGGTCGACCCGCTTGGCGGTCGCTCAGCGCCGATGGGGCCTTTCTTGGCTTGTCGAATTGAGCGCAGCCTTCCGGCGAGGACAGACTCGAGACCTCGAGGCACCAGGCAGAGCCAAGGCAACGTGACGGTGAAGACCATTGAAGGAACGCACGGTCTCCTCCTTCGAACAGCCGCAGCAATCACGACGGCGACGCTGGCGTTCCTCGATGGCAGTCGGGCCAGGCATCTACGCTGGACATCCCTCCATCGATCCCTTGATCAGTCGATCCCGCTTCCCTCCGCGTCACGCTGCGGCGGACGGCCAATGCGTGGAGCGCGATCAACCACACCGGGTGGGCACACGAGATTCGTGACGCGGCTGACGGCCCGGTCGCGATCTGCTCACACGAGAACTCGGCGCGGGTTCCACGCCGCGCACGAGGCCGAATCTCGGAAGCACCGGCGAGCGTGGACTCCTTCCAGACCCAGGCGCCTGCTGATCGCCAAACGGCGGCATTCTGGGTGATGAGCGCCTAACAGGAAGTGACGCGGCAGCGGTAGCTCAAGGCTTTGATTGGGTGCTCCTTGAACGGCGCCCGCCTGCCCCAATTGGTTTCGCCTTAGCGCCGGCATCCCGCTCCTGCACGCGAGTCCTGACCAACGCCCTGATCTTCGCCATCGGCAGCGGCTTGTCCATGGGAAAGCGAAGGGTCGACGTCTCGGTCAGGTATTGCTCGAGCCCTTGCGCTTTGCCGGCGGGGTACACGGCAATGTGATTCTTCTGGGCGGCGAAATAGATAAGCCGCGACTGGAACGTGTTGGGCTTGTCCCCATATTCATAGAAGGGGATTCCGTAGCTGATCTTTTCGGTGGCTTCCGGAGCCTCCGCCCTGATCATTGCGCGAAGCTTCAGCAGCTGCGGTCGTACAGCCGCGGGCGCGGCCGCGATGTAGGCGTCGACGTCAGCCACCGACTTGCTTGTCCGTGAGGTCGAAGTCGACTTTCCAACTTTCGTCATCTTCTTACAACTCCACTACCCTTCAAATGTGCTGCCACGATGCTGGAGGTCCCGATCTAGCGCTGGTTGGACACGGCCACGTTTCGCCAGACCCTCCAGAAGTTCCATTGTCGACCGTCATGCGATACATGCGGTGCACTGTCCGCGCATCGTAGTAGAGCGCCGTGAAACGTGTCCCAGTCCGCAGATCATCGACCCCTCTGGCGACGCGCCTAACAACAACGGCGATGGCTCCAACATGGCAATCTCGACATCGTCAACGCCTCGTTGGCATCACCCAGTGCGTCGACACTGCAGGTGACGCTGGCGAAGAACCGCGAGGCGCCCCCTCTGACGCGCGCGAGACCAGGGTACGCTTTGCCTCCTATCGTCAAACTGGGGAGCTCAACACCGGGTCTCACGGATGTGAACTGTGCATCCTCGCGCGCGCCGGCCTGCGGTTTTCGAACCGTGTGCCTCACGGTCCTGACCCGGCTTTGACCCGGCGCGTGCCTAAAAGGCGGGGACTCCGACCACCTCTCACATTAGGAAGTGGCATCTAGCAGGGGGCATGGGTTGACACGTTCGGGGTGCATGACCTTGTGGGCCGGGGTTTCCGTAACGCGAACCACCTCACGATAGTTGGTCGACTGATCAGCCTGGGATGAGTGAGGAGGGGCAAGCGCGTCTTCACGCCGCTGGCGCCCGCTCTACCAGGTCGAACGCCTTCGCGCGGCTCGGGATGTGGCGACGGCTCTCGCGCTGCTACGAGCAGACGGCGCTCGGCGCCCAGAAGTGGCCGCAGGTCGCGTGCGTCGCCTACCTCTGCGGCCGGCTGCGAGTCGAGCCGACCTGACGGTGTGGCGGCCGCCGGGAGCGAGCCGTGTCAGCAGTCGAACGCAAACCAGCACAACTCGTTGCGCAGCCGCTGGTCGTCGAGCACAAGTTCTCGGATCTCGTGGGGGAGTTGGGCGCGCTGCCACTGGCACTCCAAGCGGCCAGCCGCCTCGCG
>JALYYG010000255.1 GCA_030946685.1 Candidatus Dormiibacterota bacterium
TGGTCCATCGCTGCTTTGTCCATCGGTTAGGACACTAACGCTATAGACCTAGCACTGTCAAGAGGTCCTATTTCGGGCGGTTGGCCGTTACTTGGTCATCGCCTTCAGCGCGACAATCGCTTTCGCGGGGTCGGAGAGGGTAACGCGGGAACTGCTGGCGGTTCCGTCAGCGGCGTTTCGCTGGACTTCGATGGTGATGCTGAAGGTGTCTTCTGCAGGGACACTTTTCCGCTTGCCAGATCGAGAAGCCATTGCTGTCCCTTTCTCAGCCTCGGAAGGCTGTCCATCGCCATCACGGCGGTCGTGATGAAGTCATTGCGCTCGTTCAGACGCTGCTCGTAGACCGCCAGGGCGTCAGCGGCAGCCTTGTCGCGCCGACGGGCCTCTTGAATAAGGACGGGCCGAACCGGATACTCCGTGGGCATTTCCACGGCATCCTACACGATATAATTCACGTTCACGGCGGTGATCGTGAAGGACGGGGTGGTCCCGCCGATGGTGTAGTTGAGCCGCCACGTCCGGGGCAGCACGGCGTTCAGCATCAACGTGGCGGTCGCCCCGGTGGTTAGGGCGGCAGGGGTCGCGCCAGCCGTGCTGGAGTTCGTTGGGTAGACCCAGATCGTCCCGGTCTGGCTGGTGGCGGTGAGGTTCGCCAACGCCGCGCCGATGTTCAGCCACGTCGTGCCACCATCGGGGGACCACTGGAGTTGGGCCGAGAGCGTCGGAGTCGTGCCGGTGACCGTGCCGAGCCGGATGGTGATGAACGCTCCACGGTCGTTGTAGTTCGTCTGGGTCGCCCCGGCGAAGGTCACGGTCTTGGCTCCGGTGTCGCCGGTGGTGGTGTCGTAGTTGCCGCGATAGCGGTCCCAGTTCGTGCCGTTGAACCGGAAGGCGTAGTCGGTGACGATGAGGTTATTGAAGGAGGTCCCAAGGCCATCCACATTCCCGGCACCGGCCACCACGTCCACCATCGACACGCTGCCATTGGGACCGCCCATGATCCGAAACGGCGCACCGAGCGGGAAGTTCGTCGTGACCGCGCGGACCGTGCAGTTCGCGGTGCCGCTGGTGAACGCGGACACTCGGATACGGGCGTGAGTCGTGCCGCCGGGGATGAAGATGGTCCGACTGGTCACAGTGTTGGCGGAGCCAAAGACGACCGCCGCCGCCGCGGTGGTCGTGGCCTGATCCCAGAAGTACGACGCGATCCAGTTCGTGCCGCCATCTAGCGAGACTTCGGGAACGATCGTCCCGATAAGTGTCCCAGCTGCGAGCAGCATGCTCGCGCTGTGCTGTCCGGTGAGCGCGACTGCGGCTGTCGCATTCAGCGCGCCAAGCGCACCAAGCGTCCCGGTCACGTCAGGCAATTGGACGGTCCATGTGCCGCTTTGCGCGGCGCTCACGACATCCGCGCTCGTGAGAGAACGGATCGAGCGCGGATCGATGAGCGTCCCGCCGACCGCGACCTCGACTTGGGCGTTGAAGTTGGTGGCCGTCTGCTTCAACTGCTGGGCCTGCGATCCATACACGACACCGACAAGCCGTGCAGCGCGGTCGGTCACATCCGGGGTGTTGGTGGCCAGCGAGACAGGCTGAGTGGACTGGAAGAACGTTCCGGTGACAGGAGTGGACAGGCTCTCGCGGAGGGTTACGACCACCGCGGTGTCTGTCGCCAGCGGCAGGGTGCTCGCGGCCTTCACTGTACCGTCGCGGGTGCCGTCGGTGATCTGGGACTTCTGGGTACGGCCGGTGAGCGTCGCGTCGAGGGCGAGACCGTTAGTGGTGCCGATGTTCGCGGTCGTGACCCACGGGCTGGTGCCCTGATTGACGGTCCCGATCACCTTCGTCGTCTCGGCTGCGAGGGTGGCCTGTACGGCGAACGTACCGGCGTTGGTCACAGCAACTGAGGCGTTCTTGACGTTCACCCAGAGTCCAGTGGTCTGATCGCCCTTCGCCGCGACGAGCTGTGATCCGACCGTCTGGGCAGTGTCGAGCAGCCGCAGCTCGGCGTTCGCCTTCAGCCGGTCGGTCAGCGTTTCGTTCGCCGCCGCCGTCCCGCCCGCGATGCCGACGGTGTTCGTACCGTCGCTGATCTTCGCCGGCCATGCGCTGGCTACCGCAGCAGCACTCCCCTGATTGGCGGTCACCGTGTCGGACGACGTAAGCGCCCGAGTGCTCCGGGGGTCGATGGCCGTACCGCCTACAAAGACTTCGGCCTGGAGGTTGAAGTTCGTCGCGGTCTGCTTGAGTTGCTGGCCTTGCGAGCCGTAGACCACTCCCAACAGCCGCCCAGCACGGTCGGAGACATCCACTGCCGCGGCGATGGACACCGGAACCGCCGTCGCGCGGAGTTGGGTGTCGGTGAGTCCGCCCCCGACCGCCGCCTGGACGACCCGCAGGTGACCGGACAGGTCCAGCGAGAGCGGGTTGAGAGTGCCTTCGACGTACGCCGGATCTGCGGCGGTCGCTTTCGGGGTGCTTCCCCCGCCTCCGCCGACGTTCGACCCGTCGGCGTTCTTGACCACCACGACCTCTGCCCAGGTCGTGTCGAGCATGTCGACGTAGCGGACCTGGAGGTCACGGAACCCAGGGCGCTTTACAAGGACATCTGCGATTTCAGGCCGCCCCTACCCGAGCGTCGGGTACTCGGATTCTTCAAGGGCGTTCTGGGCCTGGCCCGACGCCTGGCTGCGCTTGCGCTGGTCCTCAGCGGAGGTATGCCCGAGGTCGCGCCAGTCCTGACAGGACGGGCACCACTCCAAGTGGAAGATCGCGGCGAGCTTCATCGCCCAGCCCGGCGGGGCGCTGTCGTCCATCGGACCCACCCCGCTGGCACCAGGCGGCCCGAACGGGGTCGGGAGCACTAGAGCGGCTTCTGGGGCGGGGAGAATGTGCGGGCCCGCTCAGCACGGACCTCGGAGCGGGCTTGGGTGAGCGCGGCGGCCTTGACCACGGGCACCGAGACGGTGACCCCGAGTCCGGCAAAGCCGCCGGTCACGAATGCGAACGCTGCCCCGACCGTGCCGGCCTGGCCGCCGAGCGAGGCTGGAGGGAACCACAGCAGCGCGGCTCCGAATGCGATCGCGGCGAGTGCTCCTGCGTATGCGGCGATGGTCTGCGGGGTCATGTGCCTCTCCCATGCCCGGCCAGAACGTCATCCTTCGTGGGCGCGCTCTCCGGGGCTTTCGCTTGGACTTCGGTGTGCGACACGAGCCACCGCTTCGTCGCGGTGACCGTGAGGGCCGGCTCGCCCAGGATGATCTCGCGGATCCGCTGGTCGATGTACGTCTTGTCCACGTCACTCAACGCCATGCCCGCTGCCTCCCTAACGATCCGGTCTACGTCCAGCGCGTCTGGACAGCCGGTGTTGATGACTT
>JALYYG010000058.1 GCA_030946685.1 Candidatus Dormiibacterota bacterium
ATCTGGACCTGGCTGACCCGGTACTACGAAAAGAGTTTCGGCGAATCCACGGGCTTGAGCCCGGCAAAGATGATTTTCGATAGCGCGTGCTTGTTTCTGTGCTCCGCCATGCTCGCGGCATTGTTCACGGCGGGGTTGTTTCAACACTCTTTCCGATGAGAGGAGAAGTTATGGCCAAGAACATCCGTGAGGTCTTCGGGCAGGTCAAAGCTGGAGACCATGTCAAGCGACAATTATTTCTCCCTCTCGGCGACAATTAGAATTCCCTTTCCGTTGGGACCTGGGCTGCCCGTCAGCGACAATTAGATTTCCCTTTCGCCTCACTCAGTCGTTGGGGGGCCGGGCGGAGCGGAGTGAGCCGGAGCGCAGCGACGGCGAACGTAGCGTAGCCCGGCCCCCCAACGACTGGCCTCAACCACTGTACATTTGCTTCACGCTGCTTGCGCCCTTCGCTTATGGCTTGGGTTTGTCCTCCTCCGGCGGTCGAGTTGCTCGGGCTTTCTTCGCCTGCTCCGCCCGGTAGCTCGGCACGTTCAACTCCAGAATCACGCTGTGATGCACCAGGCGGTCGATCGCTGCCGCCGTCGTCATCGGGTCCTTGAAGATCGTCTCCCAGCCCGAGAACGGCAGGTTGCTCGTCAGCATCACGCTGCCGCGCTCGTAGCGTTCCGCCAGCAGCGTGAACAACACCTCCATTTCCTCTCGGCTTTGTTGCACATAGCCCAGGTCGTCCAGGATCAGCACCGCATAACTCGCCAGCCGTTTCAGCACTCGGCTCAGCTTCAGATCACGCTTGGCCACCAGCAGCTCCTGCACCAGCAGGCCCGTCGTCGTGAACAGCACCCGTCGTCCCGACCGCACCAGTTCCTGGGCAATTGCTGCCAAAAGATGCGTTTTCCCCGAGCCCGGCGCCCCGAACGCCAAAATGTTCTCGCAGCGATCCACGAACGTTCCCTCCAGCAACGTCCGCGCCTGCTGGAGCACTTTCGCCGGCAACCGTTTCAGGTCCAACGCCGACCAACTCTTCTCCAGCGGCAAGCGCGAGTCCCGCAGCAGCCGCTCGATCCGATGGGCCCGCCGCTCCTGGCATTCCCGCTGGGCCAGGCCCAAGAGGTATTGCTCGTAACTCAGCGCCTCCTGTTGCGCTTGTCGCGCCAGCTCCTCGTAGCCCCGCCGAATCGTCGGCAGGCGCAGCTCCTTCAGCAACTCCTCCAGCGTCTCCTTGCCGTTCTTGTCCAGTCCCATCGTCGGCCTCCTTGCCTTCGAGTAATGCGTCGTACCACGCCAAATTCACCGCCGCGACCGTCACGGCGGGCACGGCCGAAACCGCGTCTTTTCCCTGCAATTCCTCGGCCACAGCCGCCACGCTGAGCGGTCGGTCCGCGGCGAGCAGTCGGGTCAGTGCCGCGTTCACGCCCGCCTCCGTTTGGCGAGCCGCCAGGTGCAAAATAGCCAGGTAGTCCTTGTCCGCTCGCTCCGGACGCTGCCGGCGCAAAGCGTCGTATGCCAGCCGAAACTGGCTCGTCGGGAACAGGTCGTCGCGGTAGCGATAGTCGGCGAACGCGCCCGGCTTGCGCACCAGCCAGTCGATCACGTGGCGATACTCGATGCGGTGCTTGCCCCGGCCACGCAAGCGCGGCAACTCGTCCACACGCCGCTGCGCGTACCAGACCTCGATCCGCTCGGCGAACACGCGGGCCTCGACCCACTCGCCGATCAGCCGGCCGGCCACCGAGTAGACGTTCTTGTCCACATGGATGGTGCTGCCGCGATCCACGCGCACCCGCACGCGCTTGCACGCGTCCAGACGACGCGCCGGCAGCGGCCGCAGCACGGCCAACTCCTCGGCCAGACGCGCCTGCCGGCCCGCGTTCTGTTGCACAAACAACTCACGCAGGAACGCTTCATACGCCGTTCGGCTGAGAAAATCCCGGCTGCCACGCAAGAGCAATGCCTGCTCCATGGCTCGCTTGAAGCGATGATGGCTCTGCTCGACGTCGCCGTTCTCGTTGCCGTGGCCGGCGTTGATGGCCTGGCCCTGCAAGCCATAATGCTGCAATAACGCCCGGTAACGCTGCGTGAAGGCCTGGCCTTCGGTGCCGGGAGGAATGGCGGCCGTCAGTCGGTCGGTGCGATGGAAGTGCGGCACGCCACCCAATTCCCACAGGGCGTTTTGCAAACCGGTGCTCAGGCTCTCCAGGCTCTCGGCGAAGCAGATCGTGCCGCTCTCCCAGTTCGAGTAGGTCAGCACAAAGTGGTAGATCAGATGCGGGAACGGCACGCCGGCGATGGTTATGCCGAGGCTCGTGCAATGCGTGAAATCGCTGGCGCCCAGCCGGCCCGGCTCATGCACCTGGGCGAAGAACATTTCCTTGGCCGGCCCGTGCAAGGCCCGCCACTGCTTGATGCGGCGCTGCAAGGTCCGCAACTGGCCATCGCTGAAGCGGCCGGGAAAGCGCCGCTGCAACTCGCGAAACAATGTCTTGGCCTCCAGGCCGGGGGCCAGCCGCAATTGCTCTTCCAGGTCGGCCCAGACTTCGGCGAAGAAGTCGGGCCGCGTTCGCCAGTCATGTTCCATGAACACCTCGCTGGGCAGCTTGCCGAGCCGCCGGTACTTCCGTGCCGTCTTGGGGTCCAGGCCGGCCTTGGCGGCCGCCAGGCCCTTGGCAATGCCATTCCGGTCCAGCCAGCGCAGCCGGCCGATCTGCCGATTGGTGACAACCATCCGAAACCTCCATGTCAGGAAGGGCTTCGGATAGATTAAGCATCGCAGCTGAGAGGGAAATCTAATTGTCGCTGACGGCCAACGAGCGGTCGAAAGGAAGGGGAAATCTAATTGTCGCCGGGCGGGAAGTATAGTTGTCGTTCATCAGACGGGTGATATTAAGCCGATTGGCCTCGTAGAGGCGTTTCGACTCAGGGTTCATTCCGTGGGCTGGTGCGAAGTAAGCAACACGCACAAGCTTTCCGAAGCACTTGAAACCGTGACGGATCACGGCAAGCGCACCGGCCTGCCCGTCCAGTGCCTTGGTCAGGTCATCCAGGAGGATCGTTTCGGTACTGCTACCGTGTAGCTTCTCCAGGGCTTGCCAAATATCTGGCTGGGTGCTCCGGACAAAGCTGACGAACTCAGCGGGATAGATTGCCCGATCCCGGTCAAACGTGGCAGGATCACCT
>JALYYG010000060.1 GCA_030946685.1 Candidatus Dormiibacterota bacterium
CATCAGAAAAGCGAACCTCACCGCAGAAAAGCGCACCAGCGCGGAGGCGCCTCGCGACGATCCCCGCGTAAACATTCAGTCAGTAGCCGGGATGGGATTCGAACCCATGACCTCTTCCTTGAAAGGAAGTTGTCGCAGAGAAGCGTTCCAGCGAGTCAGTCAAGCACAAGTGCCGCGCTGGACCAACCAGAAACGCGCGGCAGAGAGACGCTCGACTTGACGCATCTTGATCTGCAGGACCATGTGTCGCCGGTTCAAGTCCGGCTGTGGCCGACAGAGCCGGGCCACTCCGTCGGGGTCGTACGCTCCCTTATGAGTTAGCGACTCCGCTGAAGTCTGACCGATTCCGAAAGTGAGAGATCAATGAGCATGGACCTCGGGCGTTTCGTTGATGCAGCGTACTTGTCGCTCTCTGCTTTGACATTTGCGGGCCTCGCGGTCGCGGGCTTCATATGTCGCCGTGGGCTCCGACGCACTCAGGAAAGGGAGAGGCGGTATTTGGGCGGTTTGGTCGTGACCGCGCTCGGCATGGGCATCGCCCTCATCGGAGGAGTCTTAACAAGCGCCCTGCTCAAGCATTCGACTCTGTACCAAGAGATTCGTTTCAGCCTCTTCTACCTTGGCTTCGCCATGATCGTCTGGGGATTCGTCAGGATGATGCGAGCAGGAGCGCGAACCGGCGCGACAGCAGTACATCCCTGGGTCCCGAACACGCTTGCAGTTGTGTTTGGCGCGAGCGTGGGTATCGCGCTCGGATTCTTGCTGACTCCTAGCACCTATGCCGTGAATGACTTCGGCGACCAGACACAGTTGCCCATCTACTTCATGCCCTTGATGACCGCATCGGGCGGCGGCGCCATCATCTTTCTAGGACTCGCGGCACGCCGTCTGAGCCGCGATCGCTCAACCTGGGTGGGGTTGTTCGCTCTAGCGGTCCTCATCGGGGTCGTTCAAGAAGCACGCGTCGTCCCGGCCGTCGGCGACTCCTTCCTGGGCATTCTGGGCATATTCATTCCTTTCGCCGTTGGAGCGTGGCTCCTTCCTCTCGCGGCCGTTGGCCCCGTCAAGTGAGCCGCAGGATGGACCTAGAAGTCTCGCGAGGGGCGAATCGTTCAAAGATAGAAAGTCGTCGACGCGCCGGATGGACCAAACCGCACGTCAGAAAAGTCGCGTTCAGCGTTGTCGATGCCGGCATCTAACGGCACGTCGGATCTGTTCGTGCTGTTGGGCCGGGCGAGAACCGCCGTCCTTCAGCCGGCGTCGCGGGCGCGGATGGGCGCGGCGCCATTTGCATGGACGCCAGACGGGGGCTAGTCGCGGAGCATCCCGAAACGTTCGTTCCTCACGCTCCGTTTCACGAGGTGACGCAACCGGCGCTGGAATTCGTCCGGCCGTCGGCGAGCCCCCTCGACGAACGCCACGCGGATGCGTCGGTAGGTGCTCGGGAACCGCTGGAAGTGCTTCCACGCGTCCGGCTCGGCCTGCAGCGCGGCCTTGATGTCCGGCGCCATCACAGCTCGCGGTGACCGCAGCCCGCCGATCGCCCCGAGGCCAGCCTTGGTCATCCGCTTCTCGCGGACGAGCCGCCGGACACGGGCGCGGTTCATCTCCGAGATGGGCGAACCGGGGCGGCGCGGCGTGAAACGCTGCGCGAAGCGGTCGGCGTCGAGCGTCCGCACCGTGCTATCGATCCAGCCGAAGCAGAGCGCCTCGTCGACCGCGTCGTTGTACGAGATCCGCGGCTTGCCCGAACTCTTGCGGTAGTAGACGAGCCAGACGTCCTTGCGCGTCGCGCCCTGCTTGCGCAGCCACGCACGCCACTCGGAGACGCGGTGCACGGAGAGCGTGCGCGTGACCTCCATCAGGCCATGCCGCGATGATTTCCACGGGTCAGCCGGCCAAGTGGGCGCCGTGCCGCGAGACGTGGTTCCGTCTCCTCCGAAGGTGCTCGCACCACGGGACGGTACCGTCTCCGAGTTTCATAGGCGACCTGGTCGGACGCGAGGCTCGGCCCACACGCATGATCGGTAGCCCGGATGGGATTCGAACCCATGACCTCTTCCTTGAAAGGAAATAGGTGCAGAACCGCGACTAGCAACCACGACGTGGTCACGGACGAGTTCGAGCTTCGCTCTGCCGTGCCGACTAACACTGATTGACCTGCAGAACATTTTGGAGAAACCTGCCGACAGCGGAGGATGCCGTGGCTCAAGCTTGCCCTGAGTCTCGCGCCCCGCTTTACCTGAGGCGAACTGCGTAGTTCAGGTGGGTCACCATTGGCGAATTGACCGCCTTCACGATGTCGAGCGCGATCTTGCTCGGGTCGATCCCCTCGAAGAGGCGCAGCCCGGCGCCCAGCAGGACCGGCGAGAGGGCGACGGCGAATTCATCGACCAGCCCCGAGTTGAGATATTGAAGGATCACATTGGCGCCCCCTGCGATCCGGATGTCCCTGTCGCCAGCCACCCCGCGTGCCTGCTGCAGCGCGCTTTGTATTCCGTCGTTGACGAAATGGAATGTGGTCCCGCCGGGCCGTTCCCAGGGCTTGCGGACCTCTTTCGTTAGCACGAACACCGGCGTATGGAAGGGGGCCTCCTCGGGCCAGGCGTGTTCCCCGCCATCGAACATCCGCTTCCCCATGATGCTCGCGCCGGTGCGGTTGAAGGTCTCCTCCAGGATCCGATTGTCCTCGCCGGTCTCGCCGCCCCCGCCGAGGTTCAGGTTCTCGCGGAAGAACCGCTGTTCGAAGACGTACTTTTGGAGCTCCATCCATTGTGGAAGCCATTGCTCCAGAGGCACGCCCATCTTCATCATTTCCGGAGCTATGAATCCGTCGACCGACATCGTGACGCTGAAGAACACCTTTGTCATTTCCTCTAAATCCCCTCCGGCGCCGCTGGCTCGAACCGTCTGACCTCGCCATCCACCGCTCGACTCGTCGGCCTATGACACCATATCCGGCGGCCGGTCTCGCGGGACTCAACTCGAATCGATCCGAAGCGAGCTCTCACCGACTGGCTATCTGCTCGTCGGCTATCGCGCTATTCGTTAGGCCCGAGGTTGTCGGCGAAACAATCCCCACGGGAGGCCGATGCCCCAACAACCGCGCGGTCAGCGCCGGGATGGTGTGTGAGTTCAGCTGATACCGGACACATGTCTCGGGTGATAGTGGACACCTTTCGAAGAGAGGTGCTGCTGTGCTGGGACGGTACGTGGTCGATGCGGTCGTGCGGGAAGGGCGCAGTCCGACCGCGCTCGCCAGAAGCCACGGGATCTCGCGGACCTGGATATACGAGCTGGTCAAGCGCTTTCGCGCCGGCGGGTACGACGCCCTCGAGCCGCGCAGCCGTCGGCCCAAGCGCTGCCCACACCAGCACGGCCCCGCGGTCGAGGCCCTCGTGCTGCTGCTGCGCGGCCAGCTGGCGGCGGCGGGGCACGACGCCGGTGCTGCGACCATCGCCCACCACCTGGCGCGCGCTGGCGCGCCGGTCCCAGCGGTCTCGACCATCTGGCGGATCCTCTCCCGCCACGGCCTGATCACCCCGGAGCCGCACAAGCGGCCGCGCTCGTCGTTCATCCGCTTCGAGGCAGCGCTGCCCAACGAGCTCTGGCAGACCGACGCCACGCACTGGCAGCTGGCCGACGGCAGCAGCGTCGAGATCCTGAACCTGATCGACGACCACTCCCGGCTGGTGGTGGGCTCGGTGGCCTTCGTCACGGTCAAGGCCGCCGATGTCGTCACGGTGTTCTACGACGCGGCCCAGCGTTACGGCTACCCGGCGGCGCTGCTGTCCGACAACGCCGCGGTGTTCTCCGGCAGCTCGCGCAAGGGCAAGGTCCTGCTCGAGAGCGAGCTCGAGCGATTGGGTATCGGGGCCAAACACTCGACCCCGTATCACCCCCAGACCTGCGGCAAGGTCGAGCGGTTCCACCAGAGCCAGAAGCGCTACCTCGCCAAGCAGGCCCCGGCGCGATCGTTGGGCCACCTCCAGCTGCAGCTCGACACGTTCGCCACCTACTACAACCAGCACCGACCGCATCGGGCCCTTGATGGACGCAGTCCGCTGGCCGCGTTCACCGCGCGACTCAAGGCTGGACCGGCCGGGACCGCCGCGCCGATCCAGTACCGCGTGCGCCAGGATCGCGTCGACACGAACGGCACGGTCACCCTGCGCTACCACAGCAAGCTGCGGCACATCCCGGTCGGCCGGGCGAACAAACACCAACCGGTCCGGCTGCTCATCGCCGGCGACCAGGTCCGAATCATTCGTGAGGACGGCTCGCTGCTGCGCGAGCTCACGATCGATCCGGGGCGCGACTACCAATCCCTACAGTCGTCCGCGATGACGTGAGACAGGTGTTCGCGATGACCCGAGACACGACATCTGTAGCCCGGATGGGATTCGAACCCATGACCTCTTCCTTGAAAGGGATGGTTGGATCCCACCGGTTTCGGAACTGTCCGGCCGCATTGCCACCTTGTTCCCCGGCCATTTCGCCAGTTTCGCCGGTCCGATGCGCCGAGGGATTGCCCGCCCAACACCTGAGGCTGAGAGTTTTTTGCCGACTGTTTGCTCAGCGAGGACCCACCACTACGCATCGGCCGATCGGCGGGCGCATTTGCCGATCACGCGAAATCGCCGCGCACGCCCTAATCTCGCCGAACCTTGCGCCATGAGCAATTCACCGATGAGCGACGCCGAAATCACCGAACAGCGCCCGGCCGCGATGCCTCTTCCAGCTAGAGTCGATCAGCGCCCAAACTGCGTAAGCGACAGCGTGTTGCCGTCCGGGTCTTTGAACC
>JALYYG010000063.1 GCA_030946685.1 Candidatus Dormiibacterota bacterium
GCCAGCGCCCCCAGCGTCGTATAGCCCTCCAGCATCGGCTCTTCCTCCGCGCCAATGCCGGTGATCTGGTAGAAGTGGTCCATTACGGTGACGAGTTCGAAGCCGGCGTCCTCCGCCGAGCGCGCTAGCCCAGCCGCGTGATCGAAGAGTTCATCGGGGGCTACGCCCGGATAGGTAAAGCTGGGCATGTGATAACCAAAGAAGGGCACACGGCTATGTTGCCAGCCACGCGTCGTGGAGCGGAAATTTTGTATTAGGAAAACGCGGCGGAACGGCCGGTCGTCTGGGGAGGGCGGATCAGCGCGAAACCAGCTCGAAGACGTGCAAGAGTGATGGGAGCGTCACGTCCCTGGCCAGGCGGAAACCTGATCTCTCAAAGAGCGCCGCGAACTCATCTCGAGTCCGCTCCCGCCCCGATCCGGTCAAGACGAGCATCAGTAGGTCGGATGCCCGCAATGTCCAGGGGTCACGACCATTACCGTCGAGTACGGCCTCTATGACCAGCACCCTTCCATTGCTCGGCATTGCGGCCTTCACGTTTCCCAGGATGGCTGCGCAGGAATCGGCGTTCCAGTCGTGGAGCACGAACTGGAGCACGTAGTGATCACAGCCGGTCGGAACCGACTCGAGAAAATTACCAGCGATGAACTCGCACCGATCGGTAAGTCCCTGAGTCGCGAGGGTCTCCTTGCCGGCCGCGAGCACTTGCGGAACCTCAAACAGGACGCCAACGACGTTGGGATTGGCCTTGAGGACCTCGGCGAGGAGCGTGCCACTTCCGCCACCCACGTCGCACAGGCGGTTGACGGCGGAGAAATCGTACTTGGTGGCGACGATCGGACTTTGCAAACGAGAAAAGCAGGCGAGGGCTCTTGTGAAGGCCGTTCCGGCAGCCGGGTTACCCGAGCCGACGTAGTCGAAGAACGACATGCCGTGGGCCTTCACCATTCCGCTTTCGCCAGTCCGGACCGAATGCCCCAGTTGGTTCCAGGCGTCCCAGAGCCAGTTAGCACCGGCGAACAAGACCCAGTCGCGCGGTGACCGCGGATGACTCCTTCGAAGAGTGTTCGAAACGGCATTGTTCTTGTACCGCCCGTCCCTCGTGCGTCCCAACAGGCCGGCTGAGACGAGGAAGGCGAGCATGCGGTCGAGGGCATCAGGGTTGGCACCGACGATCACGGCGAGCTCCTCCGCGGTACGCGGTCCCTCTTCCAATTGGTCGGCGATCCCAAGCTCTACCGCCACCATCAACGATTTATTCAGGATGAGTCGGAAACTGTGCTCGAGCGGAACAATCTCGGGCGGGACCATCCTGGTGTACCCTCGGCCCCACATTTCCCGAAGGCCGAGCAGCCTCCTGACGACCCAGGCAGGAGGGAGAGGTGGCCCCCTCCGTTTGCCGGAAGGCCTCTCCATGGCCGCCAGCATAGTCAATGGGTGCGGGGAGCCACGTAGGAGATGATGCGCTCGACCTTGATCTTTCCCTTCTCGTCCAGCAACCAGGTCTGCGCCGAGGGAAAGAGCTTCGATCCAATCGGGCCGCCCTCGGTGCTGACCTCGTACATGATGAGCGCGTTCCGCTCATCGCCGACGGCGGCGATCACGCGCAGGCTGCCTGGCACGACTTGCTTCGCGAATTGCGTCAAACCCCTCGGCGCGTCCATGTACTCGTCGATGCCGACCAGGTTCGCGGCCGGACTGTAAAACTGCACGTCCTGCGCCAGGTTGGCTCGTACGGTGTCGAGGTCGTGATTGGTCCACGCCTCCAGGTGGGCTCGGGCAAGCGCAACCGCTCGCGAATCCGCTTTCGTTCCCGCGTTGCTGTCAGACATGTTCCCTCCTCGGATGCTATGCTCAACCAAGTGGTTGAATATTCTACCCGACAGCTCGACGCCGTGTACGCGGCGATTGCCCATCCGGTCCGCCGGCGGGTGCTTGAACAACTACGGCCGCGTGGCGCTACTGTGACCGAACTTGCCGCGGCTCACCCCATATCCCTGGCGGCCGTCTCCAAGCACATTCGTGTCCTCGAGGATGCGCACCTCGTGCGGCGAACGATCGTGGGTCGAGAGCATCGCCTCACGCTGGAGCCGGCGCCGCTCGGTGCGGCGGCGGGCTGGCTCAGCACCTACCGGGCGTTCTGGGAAGAACGTCTCGATCTGCTGGAGGCCAGGCTACGCGCCCGGAAGCGGCGGTGATCAACGCTCAGGCGATCGAGATCCATCGCCGCTTAGCTGCCCCCATCCGCGAGGTCTTCCGCTGGTGGACGGATCCCGATCTCTTGCGGGAGTGGATGACGCCGATCGGCACCGTCGAAGCCGAGGTCGATCTTCGCGTCGGTGGGCGGTTACGCATCGTCATGAAGGGCGACGGCCGCGTGATCGAACACAGCGGTGAATACCTGGAAATCGATCCCCCCCCCGTCGCCTCGTCTTCACCTGGGTTTCGCCCTACACGGGTAGCGTGCCTAGCATCATTACCCTGGAGCTCGAGGCCGCCGGCGACGATCTCACCGACCTGCACCTCGTCCATTCGCGGCTACCTGATGAGGCCGCACGCTGGCATCGCGGGGGATGGGAGGCAATGCTCGACCGCCTGGACGGTCGCCTGCAAGCAAAGGAGGGA
>JALYYG010000072.1 GCA_030946685.1 Candidatus Dormiibacterota bacterium
GCCGCGTCGCCCGGCATGTCGTCGATCCGGACGGCTTCTTCAACGAAGCCGAGGAAGACTACTCGCGGCGCCGCCTGCACCTCAGCTTGATGGCGGACGGCATGCACGCGATCGATGGCATCCTCGATCCAGCCGGCGGCGCCGCGCTGCGGACGGCGCTGGACTCGCTATCCAAGCGGAAGGGACCGGAAGACGACCGCGACCACAAGCAGCGGATGGCCGACTCTTTGGTCGAGCTGGTCCACCACGCCATGGACGAGGGCACGCTGCCCAGGCGCAACGGCGTCAAGCCGCACGTCACGGTCACAACCACGATCGAGGGCCTGAAGAATGAGCTCGGCGCACCGCCCGCAGATCTTGAGCTCTCACTGCCGATCTCGACTCGAACGCTCGAGCGCATCGCTTGCGACTCAACGATCTCGCGCGTGCTGCTTGCCGACTCGATGGTGATCGATGTCGGCCGGGCGACGCGGGTGGTCTCGGCGCCGACTCGCCGCGCGCTGCGGACCCGAGACCGTGGTTGCCGGTGGCCGGGTTGCGACCGGCCGGTCAACTGGTCGACGCCTCATCACATCGAGTTCTGGGCGCGAGGTGGCGCGAACAACCTACCCAACCTTGTCCTGCTCTGCTTCTTCCACCATAGGCTCGTGCACGAGGGCGGATGGCAGGTGGTCAAAGCCAGCCGAGAGTTTCGGTTCCTGCCGCCTGAGCGGGTGGTGATTAGGCGGGCGCGAGGGCCGGGGATTCGCTGGGCCGCTTAGGCCGCTAGCCTACCCATCTTCTCTCGCGGCTTCTTCTTTGCCCCGCCGCGCTATCTCGGCGACGACTGTTGGGTCGGCCAGCGTTGTCGTATCGCCCAGCGGTCGGTTCTCTGAGACGTCGCGCAGCAGCCTGCGCATGATCTTGCCGGAGCGCGTCTTCGGCAGCTCGGGGGTGAACACGATGTTGGCCGGGGCGGCGAACTTGCCGATCACGTCGCCAACGTGATTCCTGAGCTCCTTGATCATCGCCGGCGAGCCCTCCTGGCCACCCTTAAGGGTCACAAAGGCGACTATCGCCTGTCCCGTCTGCGCATCGTTGCGACCGGCGACGGCGGCTTCGGCCACCGCCTTATGGCTGACGAGCGCGCTTTCGATCTCGATCGTGGAGATGCGGTGGCCTGACACATTCATGACGTCGTCGACGCGGCCGAGCAGCCAGAAGTCGCCGTCCTCGTCGACTCGAGCTCCGTCGCCGACGAAATAGGTGTCCTTCCACCGGCTCCAATAGGTCTCTTCGTAACGCTTTGGGTCGCCGTAGATGCCGCGCAGCATCGCAGGCCAAGGTTTGCGGATCACAAGGTAGCCGCCGCCCCCAGGCGGGACCTCATTGCCGGCGTTGTCGAAGACGGCAGCGTCGATGGTGGGGAAAGGCTTGGTCGCCGAGCCCGGCTTGAGCGTGGTGATCCCCGGCAGTGGCGTGATAAGGATCATTCCGGTTTCGGTCTGCCACCACGTGTCGACGACCGGGGTTCGATTGCCGCCGACGTGCTCCCGGTACCAGACCCAGGCCTCGGGGTTGATCGGCTCGCCGACAGTGCCCAGGAGACGCAGCGAGCTGAGGTCGTGCTTGGCGGCGTACTCGGGACCCCACTTCATGTGGGTCCTGATGGTTGTCGGGGCCGTGTAAAGGATGTCCGGCCTGTATCGCTCGACTATCTTCCACCAGCGGTCCTTGTCGGGGAAATCGGGGGTGCCTTCGTAGATGATTCCGCTGGTCGCGTTCGCGAGCGGTCCGAAAACGATGTAGCTGTGGCCCGTGACCCACCCGATGTCCGCAGCGCACCAGTACACGGAGTCCGGCTTGATGTCGAAGATGTAGTGATGCGTGCTAGAGACACCGACAAGGTAGCCCGCAGTGGTGTGAATGATCCCCTTCGGCTTGGCGGTCGTCCCGCTCGTATATAGAAGGTAGAAGAGGTCTTCCGAGTCCATCGGCTCGCAGGGGCATGAGGCGGCGTCGTCGCTGAGCCCTTGAGTTACCTCTGTGGACCAGAGGTCGCGTCCCTCCTTCATCGCTACGTCGCCGCCAGTTCTCTTGACGACGACGCATTTTTTGATCGTCGGCGACGAGTCCATAGCGGCATCCGCGTTGGCTTTGAGAGGCACACGGTTGCCCCGGCGCCACCCTTCGTCCTGCGTGAGCAAGACCTCGCACTGCATGTCGTCGATGCGCCCCGACAGCGACTCGCCGCTGAAGCCGCCGAACACGACGGTGAAAGGAGCGCCGATCCGTGCGCAGGCGAGCATCGCCACGGGCAGCTCGGGGATCATGCCCATGTAGATCGCGACATGGGTGCCCTTTTTGATGCCGAGCTTCTTCAGGCCGTTCGCGAACCGCACGACGTCTTTCTGAAGGTCTTCGAAGGAAATCTCGCGACGGTCGTCCTCGGGCTCACCCTCCCAGAAGTAGGCGACCTTCTTGCCCAGGCCGGCCTCAACGTGGCGGTCGATGCAGTTGTAGCAGACGTTCAGCCTGCCGCCGAGGTACCACTTCGCGTACGGCGGCTTCCACTCGTAAAGGGTCTTCCACGGCTGGAACCAGGAGACTCGCTCCGCCTCCTGGGTCCAGAAATCGTCGAATCCGCGTTGGTAAATGTCCGGTTGGGCGTTGGCTTGTTTGCTGAAATCGGGCGACGGCTCGTAGCGCCGCTCCTCGACCTGCATCGTCTCGATCGCGTGGTCCTTGGAGGCGGTCACGCCGGTAAACATCCCACCCGCCATGAGGCCGTGTCAAACGCCGCCGCTTCTGAGTTCGCCAGGTTCGTGCGTTTACTCGTGGGAGGGACATTGCCGCCGGCAGGCTACTCATCTTTGCCTGCTCGACCAACGCGAAGGCATCGTGCGTTGACTCGATGGCGTGGGTTCCTTACCGGCAGGCTACTGTCGGTTGCGGCACCCGCCAAACAGGGGCGTAAGCATCGGCGTACGGGATTCCGGTTTAAGGGGACTCATCTGATGCAACCCGGCGTCGTTGGTTTGAGGGCAGCGCTCACCGCTGCCTGGGAGGAAGACCTGCGGGCGGTCCGCCAGGACGGCTTCGACACGGGTTCGGGAAAAGAGGCGCTGGCCTTCATCCAGCGTTTCTACGCGCTGGTTTCGCAGCTTCGCACGCCGATCCAGCGGGCTTGGGGTCCGGGCGGACTCGTTCACGTCGCGGACAATCCGGACGTGGCAGGTCCAGGGCAGCGCGTGTCCCAGACCCGCATAAGGCTCAGGAACCACGGCGACCTCGTGGCGGTCGAAGCGTTCGCCTACACCGATGGGACCGCCAGGCCCAACCCCGCTCTCGGCCTCGACCGCGAGATCAAGGTCTCTGGGATCGGTGGGCTTCTCTTCGTCCAGGAGCTCTACCGAACGATGGTGGTGTTCCTTCAAGCCGCCCTCGGCGTCGATCTGCAGCTCGGCGGATCGGCATGGCTCTATGAGCAGGTCGTCGCGAGCTACTTCGCCACCAACGGAAAGTGGCCCACCGCCGGAGAGCTGTACCAACGCGCGACACGCGAGCTGGCCGTGGACGACAGCTTCGAGAGGGTGATCGCCCTGTTCGCGGCGGACGAAGCCTCAAATGGAGAGTCCGAAGTCAAGCTCAGCCTCGAACAGCTGCATCGCTGTCGGGATACGCAGTCCGACCTCGACAACTTCGTGCAGGCGGTCCGCCTTGCGGTCGACGCCGACCAGGCGCTTGAAAGGGTGACCAGCGACGACTCGGCGCGGGCGCTGAAGCTCGACTCGCATGCAACTGCAAAGCTCGGCCGGCTGCTCAGCGTCGCGCCCGACATCTGTCGCGAGGGCAATGCTGCCGACGACTTCTCGAGCTGGAGCTTTCTTCCGTCGTACAACGTTCACTTCTTCCGTCGTGTGAAGACGACCGACGACTACCTCGGCGTCGTCGGCCATCTGAATCCGAAGAACGGAGGAGGCGACGTTGCGCTCTCAGCGCCGGGCCCCATGAACGGAGATGCACCAATTGCGCTGCCGGACGGGGTCGTCACCTTCCTGATGACGGACGTGGTGGAGTCGACCCCGATCTGGCTTCAGAAGCGGGCCCAGATGTATGCCGCCATGAGGCGCCACGACCAGCTGCTCAGCGCGGCCATCGAAGGCAGTGGAGGCATCGTGCTCAAGGAGCGTGGGGAGGGGGACAGCTTCTTCGCCGTCTTCCTCCGAGCGACCGACGCCGTGGCGGCGGCCCTGGCAGCCCAGAAGGCCCTTATGTCGGAACCGTGGACTGACAAGATCCCGATCAGCGTCCGCATGGCCGTGCTTACGGGCGAGGCGGATGCCCAGGACCGCGACTACCGGGCGCCTGCCGTCAATCGGTGCGCCAAGCTGCGCCGGCGCGCAGTCGGCAACCAGATCCTGGTCTCAGAGACCACCTACACCATCGTGGCCGACATCCTTAGGGACGACATCCGGCTGGTCAGCGTCGGCAAGCGCCGCTTGGAGGGGCACGACCGCCACGAGCAGGTATACGTGGTCCAGCACCCCGACGTCGCGCTGGAGGCGGGCGTCGCGGAGGACGACCGCTAAGAGCGTTCCTCGTGTCAAGAGGCCCACACTTGTGGGATGTTCGCCAGCTCGAACTATCCGCCCGACCAACAGGCCGCCGACCGATTCGTGGCCGAGATGCGCCATGGGACGTTGGTTGCGTGCCGGCCCGAGGGATACCCGCAGGTCAGCATCCTGCCCTTCGTCAA
The DNA here is from genome assembly GCA_030946685.1 of Candidatus Dormiibacterota bacterium. GTDB lineage: Bacteria > Chloroflexota > Dormibacteria > Dormibacterales > Dormibacteraceae > Palsa-872. The sequence goes on from JALYYG010000072.1 coordinate 4,739, forward strand.
GACCGACGATGTGATCGAGCTTCACTGTGTGCAGGCCGATCCAACGCTGGATGCTGTGCGCGCCAACCCCCACGTGACGTTCTTCGTCTCCGATTTCCTCGCCTGGTCGCCTCACGACTGGATTGATGAGCGGGACGCTGGGCGCGCAACACTTCACTTCCGAGCGGTGGCTTTTGAGTGTGATGCCGAGCGTGTCTCAACCGATCCCAACGATGTTGCCGGCGCGCTGCAGCGGCTTCTGCGCTCATACGAGCCAGGTGCCTCGTACGAGCCGGTCCAGATGGGCGAGTTCTATGGCTCCCGCCTGCAGCGGCTCGCAACGATGCGCCTTCGGATCGTGCGCAGCCACATCAAGTTCAAGGCCGGCCCCGCCGGCAGCACGGCGACCAAACGGAAGGTGGCCGACAGGCTCCGCGATCGCGGCCGGGCGGGCGACGTCAGGGCGGCGGACGTCATCGAAGCCTCTCTCGAGGATCGCCGCCCGCACTGATCGTGGAAGCAATGGACCCCTGCAAGCGTTTGAAATGGCGCCTATGAATCGGCTGATTGACAGGTATGCCGTGGTTTTGGTGGCGGTCGCGGCCACCCTGTGGGCGTCGGACGCCTACTTCCGCAACCAGCTTGTCCAGCACCTGGGCGCGACACAGATTGTCGTCGCCGAGGACGCGCTGGTCACGCTCTTTCTGCTCCCGGTCCTGTTCCGCAGCCGCCACGAGCTTCGAACCCTTGGGGCGCGCGGATGGACGGCGGTGGCGATTATCGCGGCCGGCGCCCAGGCCCTCGCGACAATCCTCTTCACCGCCTCTTTCTCCATCGCCGCGAAGCACCAGGTTTTCGCCGAGACATTCGTCCTCCAGCAGACCCAGCCGCTGATCGCGATAGTGCTGGCCTGGATCGTGCTCGGCGAGCGGCGGCGGCCATGGTTCTGGCCGGCGGCGGCGGTGGCGATCGTTGCCGTCTACCTGGTCGTGTTCGCCAGCGATCCGCTGTCGCCTCTCTCCGCTCTGCAGAACGGCCGGCTGGAGGTCGGTCTGCTCGCTCTAGGCGCGGCCGCGCTGTGGGCGAGTGGTACGGTGCTCGGTCGCTTTGCGCTCGGCTCGATCTCCTTCTGGAGCATGACTGCGCTGCGCTTCACGCTGGCTCTCCCCGTGCTGGTGATCGTGGTGCTGGCGCAGAGCGGGCTCGGCGGCTTCGGCCACTATCGCGTGAGCGATTTCGTGCCCAACCTGCTCGCCATCGCCATCGTTCCCGGCCTGCTAGCGCTGCTCCTGTACTACCGCGCCCTGTCGAAGACGCCGGCTTCGCTCGCCACGATCGCCGAGATGGCGTATCCGGTTGCCGCGACGCTGATCGCATCAGCGCCTCCACCGTGGGGTTTCAACCAACCGCTGTACCCGGTCCAGGTGCTCGGCACCGCGCTCCTGCTCTGTGTGATCGTGTTCCTCAACTGGTCGAGGGAGAAGGCGGCACCGGTGATGGTCCGCCCGCTTTCGTTGGCCGAGGGCTAGGCCGCTCGCTCCCGCCGGACGGGATCAGGCCTCGCTCCAGAGCTGCTGCGCGCGTACGCCCAGCCCGTGCACCACGGCGGTGAATGCGTCGCGCTGCTCGAGGCGGTCTTTTGCAAACGTATCCGCCAGGTCAGCGCGGAAGGCGGGGATGTAGGCGGAGCCGCCGGTCAGGAGCACGCGGTCGACCTCATTGGCATCGATTCGCGCCTCTTTCAGCGCAGTGGTGATGGCTTCCTTGACCAGATCCAGCTCGGGGCGAATCATCGACTCGAAAGTAATCCGTCGCACCGTTACCTGCAGGTCCAACGCCGGATAGCTGAGCTGCACCTCCTCGGAGGCGGAGAGTGCGATCTTTGCCGACTCGATCGCCTTGTAGAAGTCGTATGCGTGGCCTTCGTACAGAAGCGCGTGGACCAGCTCGGCTTCTCGGCCGCCGATCCGGGCAATGATCGCCGGGATGCCTGGATCAGCCATCAGGAGCCGCACAGAGCTGGCTGTTCTCAGCTCGTTGATTAGCCAATTCGGAAGGCGCTCGAGCCCGAGGGCTGGGCCCACGATCGTCTCGAAAAGGACGCCATCGAGGCTCTCACCGCCCACGGCGACTCCCGCCAGCCCTGTTATACGAGGCTCTCCCGCGCGCGAGTCCATCACGGCGGCGTCGAAGGTGCCGCCGCCAAAGTCCACCGCCATCTCGACGCTCGGGTGCGACTTCTCACCGATCACCGCGGCGGTCGGTTCCGGCAAGAAGGCGATCTCGGTGAACCCGGCCGCCGCAGCTGCGTTCTCGAGCCTGCGGAAGGCTTCGGCGTCGGATGGCGTGCGGTTGAGCGGGTCAGCGCCTGCGAACACGACAGGATGACCGAGCACGACTCGATGCGCTGCCTGCTCGACCGTCGAATCTGCCTCGTCCTTCAATCGCTTCAGGACCACGCCGACCAAGGTGGCAACGGAGAAATCCGTCGCCCACGAGTTGGTGCCGGCAAAGCCGAGCTTCGCGAGCTCGTGCTTCACCCCGGACAGGAGCCGAGCATCGTTGCAGCCGCCGCCCTTGCGGTACTGCCGGCAGTCGGTGTCCCATCCGTACGGCGCCAGTGGGCATTTCCAGCAGTCGGTCTTTTCGTGGCCCGACTTGAGAAACGTCTTGACACCCTCATCGCCGGCCGCTCTACGGCCGGAGCGATGGAGGTAGACGAAGGAGGGGAGAGTCAGGGACGACCCGGCGGCTCCAAGGGCGAGCACCTCCACGCGATCGGCATAGGCGACGGAGATCGCGCTGTTGCTCGTGCCGAAATCGATGCCATAGCCCAAAGGAACCGCTTGCGAGTGCACAACGGGACTATAGAATCGGCTCCATGGCTGAGTACGGTACGTCTGTCGTGAGCACTGCTCCCGCTGAGCGTGTGTGGAAGATCTGGTCGGATACCTCGACCTGGGGTGAATGGAACCCCAATGTCGCCACGATGGAGCTCCATGGACCTTTCGCCTCTGGGAGCACCGCGATCATGAACACCAAGGCGGGCCAGCATCACAAGATGCGGCTCGTCGACGTTCAGCCGGGACGCAGCTTCGGGCTCGAAACGAGCGTGATCCCCGGCACCACATTCCGCTTCAACTGCCGGGTGGAAGCTGTGGGAGCCGAGACCAGGATCAGCCAGACGGTCGAGGTCAAGGGGCCTCTGGGTTTCCTCGGAGGGATGCTGGGTCCTGGGGTCTCGAAGGAGGTCGGGACGCTCCTGTCGAATCTCGCCAAGAAGGCAGAGGCGGGCTAGCAGCCGGGCGCCGCGCTAGGACAGGCGCGAAAGCGCGGCATTCACAGCGTCCGCTTCGTCAGGTGCCAGGTGGCGGCCGAGGTTGCGGTCGATGCTGCGCAGGAAGACGGCACGAGCTTTCTCGAATCCCGCTTTGCCCGTAGGGGTCACGTGCGCGTACACGCCGCGGCGGTCGGTTGGGCAGGACAGGCGGTCGATGAGGCCTGCCTTGATCATCAGGTCGAGGCGTCGGGAGGCCCCGCTGTCCGTGATGCCCGCGACCTTGGCCAGATCCTGGAATCGCATCATGCCCTGTGGCGCGCGGCTGAGATGCACCAGGACCTCATACCAACCCAGCGGCATGCCCGCTTCGGGCAGCATGTCCTTCTCAAGCGCCGCCGTCATCGTGTTGTGAGTGCGGGCGAGGCCCTCCCAGAGCTGGACGGCTTTCTCCCGACTGAGCTTCGTCACGGCGCTCATCGTAAGCGCGACCTCCACTGTGCACATATAAATAAGGAAAGGGCCCGGTTTTCCCCGGCAAGGTCCGGCGAATCGCCGGACCTGGCTCCTTCCCACCTGTCGGGGAGGACGGCCACACCTCAGCGTGGCCGGGTGGGAAACCTGAGGAATTTGTTACTTGACCTGAGCGGTCTCGGGAACCTTGACTACGATCTCGCCGTCGAGCTCGAGCTTGATGGTGTGGCTTGCAATCGGCACGACACCCGCGATCCCATCCCAGTTCAGGCCGAAGTCCATGCGGTTGAGCTGCCCCTTGGCCGTCACGCCCAGGCGCTCCTTACCGCCGAACGGGTCGGCGACCCGCCCGTCGAGTGTGGCTTCAAGCGTGATCGGCTTCGTGGTCTCCTTGATCGTGAGCTCGCCGCGCACGCGGTAGTCGTCACCCTCGAGATGCTCGATGCCTGTCAGCTTGAAGGTGATGTACGGGAACTTCTCAGCGTCGAAGAAGTCCGCGGAGCGAAGGTGGTTGTCACGCTGCTCTGTCCGTGTGCTGAGGCTCGCAACATCGACCTTCACCTCGCCGCGTGCCTCGGTGAGGTCGTCGTCTGGCCCTTCGAAGAAGCCCTCGAACTTGCTGAACTGCCCACGCACCGTGGACACCGCCAAATGCTTAGCCGAAAACCCGACGTTGGTGTGCGCTGGGTCGATCTCGTACCTGACCATGTGTTCCTCCTGAGATTGAGCGGTCCTATCCGCACTTACTCAGCAGGTACTTGCTTGCGCAAGCAACTATTCCAGGCCGGGCGACGAACCCGGGCCGTAGTCCTCCCCGCTTGCCGGGGAGGTGGCGAGCAAAGCGAGCCGGAGGGGCGTGATTACGGGTCATCCCCCGGCCTGCGGGGAGATGGCGAGCAAAGCGAGCCGGAGGGGCGTGGTTACCCGCTCATCAGTCGTACCCGGAAGGCGGTGTCGGCTTTTCGCCAGCTGAGCAGGATCCCGGCGACCATCACCACCAGGTACAGGGCAAGGCCCGCTGCAAACGCGAGTGGGCCCGGCCTGCCAGATTGAACCGCAGTCCCGAGAGGGGCCCAGTCGACCGTGGCGGCGCCGTTGAGCCACGCGATCAGTCCGGCCACAAACGCCACCAGCGCGAGGATCCATAACTTCTCGGACCTCGACATCTGCGCAAGGTCGAAGCGTCGCGGGCGAGGCGACACGGGGATGCGGCCGAGCCGGCTCAGGAGTACGAACCAGACCACCAGCATCACAAGGCCTATGCCCAGGGCGATCCACGGATATGCCGTCTTGTCGATGGGCGAAAGGTCGGCCGAACCCGCCCAGGCAGCCATCGGCAGCGCCCAGATCAGGCTGGTTAGGGCGGCGAACCCAGTCCGTCCGTATCGATCCACCCACCGATTCATGTTCGCTTCGGATACCTCTTATCGAGATATTGCTCGAAAGTCACGGTGCCGTCCTTGTGATCCGGGCAGAGCAGCTTGCCATCGGCGAACTGGCGGCTGAACTTGAATGGAAGCCACAGGTTGACCAGCCGTTTGTTCAGCCGGCGAGCCTGGAGCCATGACACCGCGATGCTCTTGAAGTCCCTCACCTCGGGACCTCCGAAGTCAGGGAGCATCCCGGCGGGCTCCCTGCCGGCCGCATCGGCCAGTCGGCTGGCGACGTCATGGGTGTCGACTGGTTGGAACTTCCACTGGTACGGCACAGTCGCCAGGCGTGGAAGCTTGGTCAGACCGCTTAGAAACGTCTCCATGAGCGTGTGGAACTGGGTCGCACGCAGGATGGACCACGGAACGATGCCCTCGCGCACGACGGCCTCCGCTTCCAGTTTGGCTTTGTAGTAGGGATAGGAGGGGACGCCTTCCATACCGACGATCGAGATATAGAGGGCGTGGCTGACGCCGGCCTCGCGCGCCATCGCCAACAGGCGGCGCGTTCCGACGACGTCGGTCGCATGCAATTTCGTCCACTCGGTTGTCGCGGAGCCGGCATGGATGACGGTGTCAATCCCCGTCACCGCCGTCTCGAGCCCGGCCCCGGTGACGAGGTCGCCCTGGACCCAATCGTCCCCTATGCCCGGCTTTCGGCTCAGGATTCGCACCCGGTGCCTGCGCTCCAGCAGCACTTTGACCACGTCTCGTCCGAGGGCGCCCGTAGCGCCGGTGACCAGGATGTGCATTTCTGAGTGGTCAATCGTGAGTGAAACGACGGGGATTTCGCCGATCTCGTAGACTGAGTTCCTCGGCCGGCCACGCCGGCCCGCTCGCTCGGGTCCTCTTCCGCCGTCACGGTAACGGTGTCCTGATCGTCGCGGCAAATACGACCTTGGAGAGGATCAGGAGAATGCGTTGTCATCTTTCGCTGACGCGGGCGTGGGCCCGCATACCCTCGCGGCTCTGGCCGCCCTCGGAATCGCCGAACCCGTTCAAGTCCAGGCTGAAGCGATTCCAGCCCTCATGCAGGGACGCGACGTCGTGATCGAAGCACCCACCGGATCGGGCAAGACGCTCGCCTTCCTCATCCCGATGATCGAGCGCATGTCACGAGGTGGCGCCGGCCCCAAAGCCCTCATCGTCACCCCCACGCGCGAGCTCGCGCTCCAGGTTGAGAAAGTGCTGCGGTCGATGCGCACCGACCTTCGTTCGACAGTGCTTTACGGCGGCGTCGGCTATGCCACTCAGCGACTCGCCCTGAAAGGCGGAGTCGATGTCGTGGTCGGCACGCCGGGCCGGATCCTCGACCTGGTCGGGCAGGGCAGGCTGTCGCTTTCGCGAATCGAGTACCTCGTCCTCGACGAGGCGGATGAGATGCTGGATGCAGGATTCGCGCCATCCGTCGAGCGTCTGCTCGGGCTCACATACGAACCGCAAACGGTGCTCGCCTCGGCGACCATGCCGAGCTGGGTGAGCAACATGGCGGACAAGCACACGCATGACGCTGTGGAGGTCAGGCTCAAGACAGAGGGTGGTCCGACTCTCGAGCACGGCATGCTGCGCGTTGCGCGCGAGCACAAGCTGCAGACGCTCAGCCGGCTGCTGCATCGGCACGCCGGCACGGCGATCATCTTCGGTCGCACCAAGCATGGTGTGAAGAAGCTCAACCACAATCTGCGCCAGCTCGGGCACAACACGGTCGAGCTGCAGGGAGACCTGTCACAGCCGATTCGCGATCGAGCGATGGCTTCGTTTCGCGAGGGGCGCAGCCAGATCCTCGTCGCCACAAATGTGGCGGCTCGCGGCATCGACGTGGATCACGTCGGCCTGGTCGTCAACTTCGAGCTGCCGGATTCGGCGCACTGGCTCACGCACAGGGTTGGCCGCACCGCTCGCATGGGCGAGGCCGGGCGCGCGTTGACGTTCGTGACGCCGGAGGACGAGCCGGCGTGGGTCAAGCTCAGCCGGCAGGGCGCGCCAGACATCCGCGAGCTGGACACCAACAGGCTCCTGGATGAAGGCAGCTGGCACTACCGGGAGCGCAGGCCGATGCAGTCGGTGCATCGCGCTGCCATTCCGGCGACCGTCAACCACAGCCGCCGGAGGCGTTGGCCCGCTCGCACCCGGTAATGCAAGTTGATTGCATAACCTGATAGGCTGCGG
>JALYYG010000086.1 GCA_030946685.1 Candidatus Dormiibacterota bacterium
TGCTCTCCGCCTCGGGCGAGCGCTCGTGGAAATCGGGCATCTCAGCCCACACCAGGAAGCCCAGCGTGTCCGCCCAGTACAGCCATCGAGGGTCCTCCACCTTCTGGTGCTTGCGCGCCCCGTTGAAGCCCATCGCCTTGGCCAGCTCGATGTCGCGCCGCAGCTCTTGGTCGGTGCCGGCGGTTAGCAGCCCGCCGGGAAAGTAGCCCTGGTCGAGGACCAGGCGTTGGATGTAAGGCCGGCCGTTCAGCCAGAACCGTCGGTCCCTCGTCTCGACCTTGCGCAGGCCGAAGTAGCTCGCCACGTGGTCCACCTCGCGATCTTCACCGCGCAGGCTTACTTCGAGCTGGTAGAGGTGCGGCGTTTCCGGGCTCCACGGCACGACGCGTTCGAGCGCGACCCGCCCGCCTCCGGCGCCGCTCCACCTTCCGACGACACTTCCGTCGAACGACGCCACCACATCCACGGCGCCGTCGGCCACGACCTCGACGTCGACGGCTGCCCCATCGAGGTCGGGTCGGATCCTCAGGCTCTGGATCGCGCGCGCCGGCAGCGGCTCGAGCCAGACCGTCTGCCATATCCCCGTCGTCGGCGTGTAGAAGATTTCCTCGGAGCTTGACTTCCAGTATTGCTTTCCACGCGGAATGGTCAGGTCATCCAGCGGGTCCTCGGCGCGAACAACGACGACGTTGTCAGGGCGCCCGGCGAAGCGGGTGATGTCGGCGGAGAACGGCGTATGGCCTCCCTCATGGCGGACGACTTCCTCGCCGTTGACCCAGACCGTGGCGCGATAGTCGACCGCGCCGAAATGGAGCAGCAGTCGCGGCGAGCGTGGGGCTTCGAACCGCCGCCGGTACCACACCACGTCGCCAGGCACTCGAACCCTCAGCCCTGATAGATCGGACTGCGGGCAGAACGGGACCAGGATCCGGCGGTCATACGTTTCGGAGTCGCCGGCGCCGAACTCCCACTCCCCATTCAGGTTGATCCAGCTGCGCCGCCGAAATCTCGGACGCGGATATTCGGGCCTCGGGACTCCGCGCATTTGCGCGCTGGCGCGGCGACCAGGATGTGACTTATTGAATTCCCTCATTCTTATGCTGAGGACAGCATGCGCCCGCCTCTGGAATCAGCATCCGGCCTTGGAGCCGTGCTTCGCGGCGTCGTCGCCGACATGCAGCACGCCTCGAAGGCCGACATCGTCTCCGTCTTCCTGTTCGAAGAGGCTAGCCGCACGTATTACGCGCCGTTCGCCACCGGCCAGCCACAGGAGAGCCTGCTCGACTCGCTGACCGATATGCGCGAGCAGCTCGCTCGATATTCGAGCGACATGAGCCAGGGCAAGGTCCCCGATGAGTTCGGGGTCCACCACTACGGCTCGACGGTCTGGCTGACTGTGATGCGGCAGAAGCTGGTCGCCAGGGATGCGCCTTCGGAGATCGACAGCACCTTCATCCGCCGCTACCAGGTCCAGGCGACCATCGGACTACCAATCTTGACAGGGGACCGGCTGCTCGGACTCGTCTACCTCAACTATCGCGGACGCGACCAAGCGCCGGACGGCGCCAGGCTTGCCGAGCTGGAGAGCCGCGCCGCCGGCGCCGCGACGGTGATCGCAAACGTCCTCGCCGCAGCCGAGCGCTCGGCGCTCGATGGAATCGGCAGGCTGGCCGCCCTCCTCACCGCGCCCGCCGGCGATGAGCGGACCGACATCAAGGAGCTGAGGCGCCTGCTCTCCATCGCCCTTGCGGAGCTGCTCCTGGCCAGCGAGCTGGACGCGGCTGCCATCTACCAGTTCGCGGCCCAGCGTACGAGCCTCGAGCTGGTCACCGCGCACGCGCCGGTGGCCGCGCCGCCGCGCATCGACCGGCTTGACACCGCAGCAAACTGGCCGTCGGTCCTGACCCAGGCGGTCACTGCTGCGACGGCCGCGGCGGACCTGCACCCGGTGGCAACGTACGCGCTGGGCAGCGATCAGGAACCGCACGGCTACCTGGTGGTGCTGAGTCGCGATCGCCTCGCCACAGTGCGCCGCGCGCCCGCCACCGACCTGCTGCTCAGAGCCGGCGCCGAGCTGATCGGCAGCTCGCTGGCCAGCCAGCGGCTCATCGCCGAGCTGGAGAACAGCAACCGCTTGCTGGGCGCCCTCGGCGATATGACGACAGCAATGCTCAAGCCCGGCGCGTCCCGCCAGGAGGTGCTCGAGGCTGTCGCCGGACACCTCACCGACGCCGCGGTGCCCGAGTTCGATTTTCACTTCGCCAGCGTCTACCTGCTGGAGGAGCGCGCCGACGAGACGATGGTGGTCAGCAGTGCGGCCGGTGCGGCGACCACGGCGGCCATCGATTCGGCCGAGCGGTCTCTCCTGGTAAACGCCCCCCACCTTGACCCTCCCCCCGGGAGGGGGAGGGGAACCGCCACGCGCCAGTCGCGGGTTCCGCGCTGGGCGCTGAACGAGGAGCGCGACCTGGCGCCGGATGACGTACTGGTCCACGTGGCGCGCACCTGGCAGGTGGCGGTCGTCGGCCCGCTGCCCGTGGGCGGCGAGATCGATCGAACCGACGTCATCGCCGGCGCCCTACCCACTACATCGACGTGGGCCGAGGTGCCGGTGGTGCGCAGCGATGGCACGACCCTGGCCCATGTCGCAGCGTGCCTGATCGGTCGAACCTCCGACAGCCGCCAGGCGGCAGCTGACCAGCCCCCGTTCACCCTCGCGGGCGAGGTTTTCGAGAAGAGCGGGCACGCCGACCTGATCAGGATTTTTCTGCCCTTCGGATCTGACCTGAACAGCCGCGCAACAGGTGTTCTCGAAGTCGGGTATCACCGCTCATACGAGCGCAGACCGGACTGGGGCCAGATCGAAGCGCTGCGCGCGGCAGCCGCGCAGGTGGCCGTGGCGGTCGAAACCGCGCGCCTGTACGAGGAAGCGCGGCGGCACGGCGAAGAGCTCGAGCTGAGCGCGGACGTCAGCCGCGCGATCGCATCCTCCATCGACCTCGATCAAACCCTGAGGCTGGTCGCGCAAGGATTGGTGCGCCTCGTCGACGCGTCGGTGTGCCAGATCGCTCTCTACGAGGAAGATCGCGAGGGGTGGTTCGGCGCGGCTGCATCCGATCAGGAGGAGTTGTGGCGCCGCCAGCACGGGGAGCGCTCCGAGCCCTCGTTCCTCTTCGAGGTGCTCGACCGAGGCGAGCCGCTGGTCATCGAGGACACCAGCGCCAGCGATCGGGTCACCGCCTCGTACGTCAAGGCATTCGGCGTGCGATCTCTCCTCGCCCTTCCCCTCGTGGCCGACGGCCAACCCATCGGCGCGGCGGTGCTTGGTGAGCGCGACCATCTGCGCACGTTCAAGCCGGAGGAGGTGGAGCGAATCCAGGGACTGGCGCTCGGAGCCGCGGTGGCGATCAAAAACGCACGCCTGCATGCGCTGGCTGAAGAAGAGCGCCACCTGCAGAAGGATTTCGTCCTTGTCGGCTTCGGGCAGTGGGGCCAGAAGGCGTATCAGCACCTGCAGACGCTGAAGCAGTTCTTCAACTTCCGCATCCACGTCGTCGAGCAGGACCTGCCCGGCGCGCGCGAGCGACTCGCCGCGCGCGAGGAGGAAGTGCGCACGCACGGTGACGCCTTCTACTGGGACGGCCCCGCGCTGCCTGCGCACGAGCAGCTGCAGCGTGAGCTGGAGTCCAGCTCGTACGTAATCACCTACATCGCCACGCCGGCAGCGACCCACCTGCCCACGCTCGCGCTGTACTACGACCTGAGCGACGTCGTATTGATCGAGAAACCGCTCGGTTCGCCGCCGGAGGAGTACCGCGCTTTCCTGGACGCCGCGCCCGGCGGGGTCGAAATCGTGGCCGCCGACCACTACTACTTCAAGCTCGAGGTACGGCTGCTTCAACTCCTGCTGACAGAGGAGAGGACTCTGCGCGACTTCCTGGAGAGCGTCGAGGAGATCCGCATCGAGATACTCGAAGAGCAGCCCCTGGTCGGCGCGGCTGCGGACATCGGGGTGATCGCCGACCTGATCCCCCACGCGTTCGCGATCATCTCCCTGCTCACTCCGATCGACCGCATCCACCTCGATGCAGAGGCGCCGCTCTCGGTCGGGCGGCATGAAGGTCTGACGGGGCAGCGGGAGAGCTATGCGCGCATGAACGCGAGCTTCCAGAACCGTGGACGGTTGGTGAGGTTGGTGATCGACGTCGGCAAGGGAGCCGAGAATGCGAAGTGGATCAAGTTGAGTGGTGAGCGCCGTGCGGGTGGTCGCAGCCCAAGCTACAAGTTCGACTTTGGGAAGGGCGAGGCGATCGATGGCACGCAGGCGACGGTGCGAGCCGCAGTGCGGAGGATTCGCGAGCCGGGTGTGCCTGACAACGCGCACCTGAACATGCTTCGGCACGTCATCGAGAAGAGGCATCCGGCGGTCGGCATCCTGTCGATCCGCGAGGCGATCAGGGCCAACCAGCGCGTGCGGGAGCTGGAAGCGCTGGCGGTCGACCTGTTGGCGCGGGGGGAGTGGACGGGCTACCCGATCGGCACGCGTCCAGCGTTCGACACAAAGCATGCGGCGGCAACCCCAACGAGACCCTAAGCCGACACGCCAGCGCGGCAGGGGTGGCCGGGTCCCCCGGCCATGACTTTGTCCCGATCGACTCGCAAGGCGTCGCGAGGACTAATGAAATTCGTCAAATAAATCCCATCCTTTACCGGAGGGAGAGCATGAGAGGGAACGCTGGGTTCCCTCTCATTTGTGGTAGGACTCTTGGATTGCTCGTTCGTAGACGGATTGGTAGCCGTCGGCCATCTGGCCCGGACCAAAGCGTTCCGCGGCACGCTTCACACACCGTTCCAGGTCGATTTCACCTATCCCGGCAAAGGCCTCGACCAGTCCATCCAGGTCTTCCGCCAGGAACCCGGTCACTCCCGGCTCGACCAGCTCGCTCGCCGCACCGCGCGCCATCGCCAGAACCGGCGTCCCGCTCAGCATCGATTCCACCATCGCGAGTCCGAACGGCTCCTCCCATTGGATCGGGAAAACCATCGCCTTGGCGCGCGACAGCAGTCGCACCTTCTCCGCGCCGGCGACATTTTCGAGCCATGTCAAACGGTCGCCCAGATGCGGCTTTATCTCGCTCTCGAAATACGCGGTCGCGTCGGCGTCGATCTTTCCCGCCATCACAAGACGCAACCCGAGCCGGCGTGCAACCTCAATGGCAAGATGCTGCCCTTTGCTCGGGCTTATCCGAGCGAGCTGGACCAGATAGTCCTCCTTCTCGTCGTGGTGGTATAACGGGCAGAACTCGGCTGGATCGACTCCGTTGTAAACCACGCTGCGCCAGCTGACGCTCGCCACCTGTGCCTGCTGCGCGCGGCTGATGGCGACCAGATGGACCTCCCGATCGACCGCGCCCAGGAAGTCGCCCTCGGCCTCTGTCAGCGAGCCATGGAGCGTCGCCACGACCGGAGTGGCGAGCCCGCTTGTCGCGCCGAGCAGGATCCCCGTCAACCCCGAGTGGTCGTGGACGATGTCGAACGCGCGCCGGCGGACCAGGTGATAGGCGCGATAGAGGAACAGGCTCTCCCTCGGCGCCTGGTCCAGAGTCCCGAGCTGATCAGACCAGCTTTCCGGTGCCATGGCAGCGACCTCGAACGGCCCCTTGGAGCCCTGCCGGCCGATCACGCACACCTGATGACCTCGGCTCTGGAGCTCGCGGGCCAGGTTGTACGCCATCAACTCGATCCCGCCGTACCCCGCCGGGGGCACGGGATACCACGGGCTCACGATCATCGCGATCCGGCGTGGAGTCACGCTCTTAAAACACCCGAGCGGGCTCCAACACTCTCGCCGAAGCTAGAGCTCCATCCAGGGCGGCGTCCCCCGGACGATCTCCAGGCCGGTCGGCGGGTCGACGTCGACCGAGCACGATCCGTCCGCCGCCCGTTCCACGTGTACGCGTAAACGGTGAGTTCCGACCGAGAGCCCTTCCAGAGTCAAGCGGGGACACCAAGGCGGCAGCGCAGGATCCAAATACAACCGTCCGGCGGGCATGTTGGGTTCGAGGCCGAGCAAGATGCGAACCATATGGAGTACGGCTCCGGCAGCCCATGCCTGCGGCACGTTGGCCTTCCGGTACGGCACCGGGACGGCAAACTCTTCCTTGGGCAGCCCCGAAAAAAGCTCCGGCATCTGGATGTCTTCGAAGCACATCACCGCGGCGAGAAGGCCGTCCATCACTCTCCACGCGTGCTCGACCAAACCGTAGCGGCGAAGGCCCGCAGCGGCAATCACGCTGTCATGCGGCCACACGGAGCCTCGCTGGTACGAGTGCGGATCGTATGACGGATGCTCCTCAGAAAGGGTACGAAGACCCCAACCGCTGAACATGTCGCGCTGCAGCAACCGTTCGCCGGCAATCCGGCCGCGATCGGGATCCAGAATCCCCATCCACAGGCAGTGACCCGGGTTGGAAACAACAGTCCTGACCGGCTTCTTTCGTCCGTCGATGGCGAAAGCCACACCACCCGGCGGGTCGAGCCAGAAGAAATCGTCGAACAGGCGCCTCAGCTTCGCGGCCTCATCCCTCAGGCGCACAGCACGCTCGGGATCACCCCATGCCTCGAACAGCGGGGCGATCTGCACCTTCGCGCCATAGACGTACGCCTGCATTTCACACGTGCCGATCGGCAGCTCGGGAAACACACCGTTCTCGTCAAGCACGCCGTCGTGTGCATCGCGCCAGGCCTGGTTGCGGTAGCCATTTGGCGAGCGGGGCCCATATTCCTGAAGGCCGTCGCCGTCGCGATCGCCGTACTGGTCGATCCAATCAAGGCACCTCTCGGCGACGCCCTTGAACGGCATCAAAGCATTGGAGTCGCCAAGCCAGCGGTGGTGCTCCGCGAGCAGCAGCAGGTAAAGCGGAGTTGCGTCGGCCGTGCCGTAATAAGGGCGATGCGGCACCCGGCCGAAGTGCGCCCACTCGCCGACGCGGAGCTCGTGTGGAATCTTGCCCGGCTCCGCATCGCGCACAGGGTCGTCGACGTCCGACTGCCACTGGGCGAGGTTTTCCAGCGTTCCGTCAGCCACTGACGCCTCCGCGATCATCGCCTGCATAGAAGCGATCAGCGAGTCTCGGCCGAACAGGGCCATGAACCAGGGCAGGCCGGCAGCCGGCATCCAGCGCCCCGATGAAGCATCCTGCTCATAAAGGCGAAGCGCGGCGAGATCCTCGATGGCCCGCTCGTAAGCGAACTGAAGGCGGATGTCGGCGGGCTCGAGCCGCGTGACCGACCTCTGCCACTGTCGCGATTGGAGCTGGGGCTCGTCCTCGCCCTCGCCCTCGCCCTCGAGCTCACACCGCGATGCCACCTCGGGCAGTGCGCCGTCACTCGTGAGCAGGTCGTACTGCAAGCAGACATGCCAGTCCTCGCCCGGCTGCAGCTCGACGGGGAAGCGCAGCGATCCGTTGGCATAGCTGACCCCCGCCTTGTTCGTCAGCGTGCGGACCACGCAGCGGCGGACAAAATCCTCGTTGCGGTAATGGGCCTCGAGCTTGTTCGGTCCAACCCATGTGGTGTTCAGGTCAGCACGGCGTTGCCATTCCTTGAACCGCACCTCGAACAGGTCGGCAAAGTCGCTCTCAAGGGCAATCTCGAGCAGGAGCGTGAGCGGCGTGCGTCCGTACGTATGAAGCACCACGTCTTCGTGAAGCCGGTGGAAGCTGAGAAGGCGGTCGACGGTGACAGCGACGCGCGCCCCGCGCATATCGCCTGAGGGGCCGGCGACGTCGTCGCCTATCAAGTGCCAGCGCGCATGTCGATACGAGAGTCGCACCGAAGCCACCGATTGAGGGCGGCGGCCGTTGAGCCGCAGCTCATGACGGGAAACAAAGCGCGTGTCGGCTGCATAGAGCCCGCACTCGCCGGCCTCGAGCGGCACTGCACCTTCCTGATCGGTCACCAGGAACGTGGCGCCATTGTTGATTTTCACCGTCGGGTTTGGGTGGACGGCGGAGATCAGCGTGCGCCATGGCGCCCTGCGCTGGTCGGCGGCTTCGGTGGTGACCGGTGTCTTTGCCTGCTTCGCGCCCTTGGCGCGGCTACGTGCTTTCATGCGGGTCCTTGCTTACGTTAGCCAATCGACCTTGTCTAGAACGGCCGCAGGCGGCATAGTATCTGGGACATGCTCGACCTCAAATCGACCAAGCTGCTGAAGGGCCTCTCGGACGGGGAGATCAAGAAGATCGAACGCTCCCTGAAGATGGTCAACCATCCGGCCGGCCACGAGATCATCGTCAGGGGCGATGGTGGCGTCGGCTTCATGATCATCACCAACGGCACGGTGACCGTCAGCACCGTCCAGGGCAAGACCCGCAAGCTCGGCCCGGGCGATTCATTCGGCGAGATGGCGCTCCTCGACCACGAGGGCCGCAGCGCGACTGTCAGGGCGGATACGGACGTCGCTCTCGCGACGATCCCCGAATGGGGCTTCAAGTCATTCCTGGAGGAGCACCCCGAGGTTGCCTATCGCCTGCTCCAGGTGCTCAGCCAGCGGGTCCGTCAGGCCGAGGGTGGAGGCTGACCTCTACTCGATCCGTTCCAGGATGACGAGCGGAATCTGACGGCTCGTCAGCTTCTGCCGGCTTTCGAGGTAGGGCACGGCTCTCGCCAGCTGTTCGGGCTGTTCGCCAGACCTAATCCCAACGCGCGATTGTCGCCCGCGCGTCCTCCAAGAGACGTTCCACGCGCTTGCGCGAGGCCATGTACATGATGCGTGCGCCGACCTTTCGCGGTCGAATGAGACCCGCGCTGCGGAGCACCTTCACGTGCCCGCTCACCGTGGGCTGGCTCATGCGAAGCGCCCTTGCGACCTCCATCACTCCGGCGGGCGCTGAGAAGAGCTGAATGAGGATGTGGACACGAGTCGGCTCCGCAAGCACCCGCAGCCGATCCGCCACCAGCATAGCGTCGCGAACCTTGCGAATTGGATGCAGGTCGCTTGCCGGGACGGCGACGTGGACGAAGTCTCCGAGGTCTGCGACATGGCCTCCCGACATGCAGAAATGCACTGGCGAGACGGCAAACCCCATGCGATGTGTCAGAAGGTCTTCGAACCCGAGCTGCTCCGCGCGTGTCAAGGGGTGTCGCGGCGGCACGAGCTCCTCGATGGCGGCGCCGGTGTCCAGACGCGATTGCCAGACGGCACACGCCTTGGTGACGCGAGCGCGACCATGCGGTTCCCATGCGACTGATGCCAGCCTCCAGACGTCCTGGAGGATCTCGCGGTAGAGGTACCGAGCCTCTGCGTCATCGCGCAACCGGCGAATGCGATCCCTTATCGCAGACCTGTCCCGCGCCGGCTCACTCAAGAGCTCAGGGTCGTCCAGGCGGCGATCGTCACTGGTTGAAAGCCAATCGAACAGACGCGTGACGTCGTCATCGAGGACGGCCTCGGCGAGCTTCGCGACCGGCAGGAGCTCCGGGCATCCAGCGAGCGCGTCCTTGCTCCACAACCGGCGGAATCGCTGACCGATGGACGTGCGCAGGCTGCCGATCCCCGG